>NZ_JBFUET010000021.1:0-202911 GCF_056403815.1 Mesorhizobium sp. P2_E9 | reverse complement strand
GCTTCCGCCCCGGCGATCACCGCCATAAGACACAGCAGCAGCACCTCATCCAGCGGATACCTTACCTTCGCACTCTGCCGACCATCAGGCAGATCCTTGAAATGACCCAGAAAAACAACCGTTTCCGCGAACGCACCGGCGTTGCAAGCCACATCGTCCATCCAGATATTCCCCCTCAGAATCAAATGATCTCGACAGATTCAGCTCTCAACCTCCTTGTCACGCGTTAACTCACCCGATTGCCCTGGGGGTAGTGGCAGACTTGGTTGCGAAGCCGGTTGCCCTATGCCAAAAGCGGCACGCCGCTCGGAGATGCTCCTGCTTGAAGTCTTTTCGCGACAAACGCCGCGACAGCCGCCCGCCCGCAAAAGGCGGAAGTGGAGAGGTGCGTCCGAACGAGACGCGTGGCGCCGCACGTCCGGAGGCCAAACCGCGCGAGCGGCATGAGACCAGAACCGACGATCGCAACGAACCGAAATCCGCACCGCGCATCCTCGCCCGCCGCGAAGGGACGCTGCCCGCTGAGCAACTTCCGGTAATCCTCGAAGTGGCACCCAACGCCGATTACGCACTGCTCGACAGCGGCGCCGGCGAAAAACTCGAACAATACGGCCCCTATCGCATCGTGCGGCCCGAGGGCCAGGCAATCTGGCAGAAGACCTTGCCGGCCAAGGACTGGGAGCGTGCCGACGCCATCTTCACCGGTGACACTGACGAGGAAGGCATCGGCCGCTGGCGTTTTCCGAAGACGCCGCTCGGCGAGACCTGGCCGATGAAGCACGACGGCATCGACTATCTCGGCCGTTTCACCTCGTTTCGTCATGTCGGCGTCTTTCCCGAACAGGCCTCGCACTGGGACCATATGGCTGGCTTGATCGCGGCGGCGAAGCGACCAGTCAAGGTGCTCAACCTGTTCGGCTATACCGGCCTTGCCTCGCTGGTAGCGGCCCGCGCGGGCGCCGAGGTCACCCATGTCGATGCCTCGAAGAAGGCGATCGGCTGGGCGCGTGAAAACCAGGAGATGGCCGGGTTGGGCAGCAAGCCGATCCGTTGGATCGTCGACGACGCGGTGAAATTCGCCGAGCGCGAAGAGCGCCGCGGCAGCCGCTACGACATCATCCTGTTCGACCCGCCGGCCTATGGCCGCGGCCCCAAGGGCGAGGTCTGGCAATTGTTCGAGGATCTGCCTGGTCTCACCGACCTTTGCCGGGCGATCCTGACGCCGAAACCGCTTGCCGTGGTGCTGACCGCCTATTCGATCCGCGCCTCCTTCTTCGCCATCCACGCTCTGATGCGCGACACTTTTGCCGGCATGGGCGGCAGGGTTGAATCGGGTGAGCTGATCATCCGCGAAAAGTCTGCCGGCAGGGCGCTTTCGACCTCACTGTTTTCGCGTTGGGTGGCCTGAATGCCCTGGAGTCCTGAATGAACGAACGGCACGTCGGCGCACCTGGCCAGGTGAAGGAAGTCACCAGCCTCGCCAATCCGCTGATCAAGGACATCAAGGCGCTTGCGCTGAAGAAATTCCGCGACCAGCAGAACGCCTTCATGGCCGAGGGGCTGAAGCTGATCATCGATGCGCTCGACCTCGGCTGGCAGATCAGGACGCTTGTGTTCGCCAAGGCCGGGCGCGGCAATGCCGCGGTCGAAAAGGTCGCGGCACGCACGGTTGCCGCCGGCGGCACGGTGCTCGAAGTGTCGGAAAAAGTGCTTGTCGCCATCACCCGCCGTGACAATCCGCAAATGGTGGTCGGCGTCTTCTCGCAGAGATTCCTGGCCCTGAAAGACATCCGCGCCGACAATGGCGATGTCTGGGTGGCGCTCGACCGGGTGCGCGATCCCGGCAATCTCGGCACCGTCATCCGCACCGTCGATGCCGTCGGCGCCAAGGGCGTCATCCTGGTCGGCGACACCACCGATCCTTTTTCGGTGGAGACAGTGCGCGCCACAATGGGTTCGATCTTCGCCGTGCCGGTGGCCAAGGCGACGACCGAAGCTTTCCTTGCCTGGCGCGGCGGGTTTTCAGGCCTCGTCGCCGGCACGCATCTGAAAGGCGCCGTCGATTACCGCTCGGTCGATTTCTCCCGTGGGCCGGTGCTGCTGATGATGGGCAACGAGCAGCAGGGCCTGCCCGAAAGCCTGGCGGCGAGTTGCGACCGGCTGCTGCGGATCCCACAAGCCGGCCGCGCCGATTCGCTCAATCTTGCCGTCGCCACCGGCATCATGCTGTTCGAGATCCGGCGCGGCGCGCTGAAGCTCGAACCTATCGCCGACCAGCAATGAAGGTTGCCCGCCCGTGAGATCATGGTCCCCCTACGCGCTGCTCGTCGTCGCGGCCATTGCGCTTGATCAGTGGATAAAGCACCTGGTCGAGACCGGCCTGCCCTTCCAGGAAAAGCTCGATCTGGTGCCGTTCCTGGCGCTGTTTCGCACCTACAACACAGGCATCGCCTTCTCGATGTTCTCCTCCTTCGGCGACACCGGCCTGGTGGTCATCGCCGTGCTGGTCGTCGCTTTCGTGCTCTACCTCGCCACCCGCACGCCATCGGCCCATGTCATCGCCCGCACCGGCTTTGCCCTGATCATCGGCGGCGCGCTGGGCAATCTGATCGACCGCGCCGTCTACGGCCACGTCATCGACTACATCCTGTTCCACACGCCGGTCTGGTCCTTTGCCATCTTCAATCTCGCCGACGCCTTCATTTCCGTGGGCGCGGCACTGGTCGTCTTCGACGAACTCATCGGCTGGCGGCGCGAGCCCAAGCCTTCGAACGCCAAGCCTTCCAAAGATTGACCGCAGGCGGCCATCGCCGCACAGTCCACACCGAGCAAGCTCGCGGAGAAAAAGATGTCCGAAACCTTCAAAGCCATCCTCGTCTCGCGCGATGCCGACAAGAAGCAATCGGTGGCCGTGACGGATCTCACCGACGCCGACCTGATGGAGGGCGACGTCACCGTCGCGGTCGAGGCGACGACGGTGAACTACAAGGATGGGCTGGCCATCACGGGCAAGGCGCCGGTGGTCCGCCGCTGGCCGCTGGTGCCAGGCATCGACTTCGCCGGCACGGTGATCTCGTCCTCCAATCCCGACTGGCGCCAGGGAGACCAGGTCATCCTGAATGGCTGGGGCGTCGGCGAAACGCATTTCGGCGCCTATGCCGGGCGCGCCCGCGTCAAGGGCGACTGGCTGGTGCCGCTGCCGGAAGGCATCAGCGCGCATGACGCGATGGCGGTCGGCACCGCGGGCTACACCGCCATGCTCTGCGTCATGGCGCTGGAGCGGCACGGCATCCTGCCAGACCGCGGCCCGGTGGTGGTGACGGGTGCCGCCGGCGGCGTCGGTTCGGTCGCGGTCTCCATCCTGTCCAGCCTCGGTTACCACGTCATTGCGTCGACCGGCCGCAATGCCGAAAGCCCTTATCTGATCAACCTCGGCGCCGCCGAGGTAATCTCGCGCGACGAGCTCAACCTGCCCGCCAAACCGCTGGCCAAGGAACGCTGGGCCGGCGGCATCGATTCGGTCGGCAGCCACACGCTGGCCAATGTGCTTTCGATGACCTCCTATGGCGGCGCGGTCGCGGCCTGCGGCCTCGCCGGCGGCATGGATCTGCCGTCGAGCGTCGCCCCCTTCATCCTGCGCGGCGTCTCGCTGCTTGGCATCGATTCGGTGATGGCGCCCAAGGCTGTGCGCCTTGAGGCCTGGCGGCGCATTGGTTCCGATCTCGACCTGCAGAAGCTCGCCAGCCTGTCCACGACCATCGGCTTCGACGGCATCATCGATGCCGCGCGCGACATCGTCGACGGCAAGATCCGCGGTCGCGTCGTCGTCGACATGTAAACCCGCCGAGCTGGTCGCAGGCGGCGGACTGAATTGCCAAATCCGGTGGCGAATCCGCCGCTGCCGGGACAAAAACGCCCTATCCGCTAAAATTCGAACGATCCGCCGCAATTTTCCATAATCTCTGTCTGGCAAGGATTTCGCATGATCGCGGAATCCGACAGCCAGCAGGTGGACAAGGGCGACGACGTCGATGCGTTTGCCGGACCCGCACGGCGGTTCATCGCTGCGCCGCCGCTGGTGCCCGAGCCGCAAGTGGCCAGGCGGGAAAGCCTGCCGCTGCTGACCTTCGCTGCCATCATCGTACTGGCCGGCCTCGCGCATCTGACCGGGGCGCCGATCTTCATCAGCCTCGCATTGCTGGCAACCGGCCTCGCCGGCCTTGGAATGCATCTGCATGCCAGACGCAGCGTCCACCGCACCGTGGTGCTTCTGGACGAGACCACCGCCCGCAGCCGCGCCGAGATCGAGACGCTCGCCGACCGCATGTGGGAAATGCAGGAAAGCGAGGAGCGCTTTCGCGGTCTCATCGACGCGCTTGGCGATCTCGTCATCCATCGCGACCGCGACGGCTACATCGTCTATGCCAACAAGGTGTTCGCCGATCTGGTCGAAACCGATCAGCGCGACCTTGCCGGCAAGACCCTTGCCGAACTCGGCATCGAGGTCGGCATCGTGCCCGACGCCGCCTTTTCCGACCATGAGTGCCTGAGTTCCACCGATGTCGCCATCCGCACGCCGAGCGGCTCGCGCTGGTTCTCCTGGATCGAACTGTCGGTGCGCGACAAGGATAGCGGCGCGGCCTCGCATCGCGCCATCGCCCGTGACATCACCGCCCGCAAGCGCGCTGAATCCTCGCTGATCACCGCGCGCGAGCGGGCCGAATATGCAAGCCAGGCCAAGTCGCGCTTCCTCGCCACCGTCAGCCATGAAATCCGCACGCCGATGAACGGCATCATGGGCATGGCCAGGCTATTGGCCGACACCAGCCTGTCGCCGGAACAGCAGACCTATGTTGGCGCCGTCTCGACCTCTGCCAGCGCCTTGCTCGCCTTGATCGAGGATCTGCTCGACTATTCCAAGATCGAGGCCGGCCGCTTCGATCCGGAGCCGCAGCCGATGTCGGTGCGCGAGATCGCCGACAACATCATCGAATTGCTGGCCGCGCGCGCCTTCGCCAAGGATATTGGCCTCGGCTGCCACGTCGAACCGGATGTGCCGCAATTGATCACCGCTGATCCAGGCCGGGTCAGGCAGGTGCTGCTCAACCTCATCGGCAACGCCATCAAGTTCACCGACAGCGGCGGCGTGCTGGTCAGCATCGCGCGCGCCCGCACCGAGACCACCGACCGCATCTGCTTCACCATCACCGACACTGGTCCCGGCCTGCGCGACGAGGACATGGAGCGCATCTTTGAAGAGTTCGAGCAGGCCGACGGCACCTCGACGCGCACACATGGCGGGGCGGGGCTGGGGCTTGCCATCTCCAGGCGCCTGGTGGCTGCCATGGGCGGCACGATTTCGGTCTCCAGTCGGCTTGGCCAGGGGTCGGAATTCGTCTTCGAAATCCCAGCTACGGAAGCTACCGAGGCGCCGCAGGGCCGGCAGAACGTGCTTGCCGGCAGGCGCGCGGTGATCCTGTCCAGGAACGCCGTCGAGGCCGACGCCATCGCCCGCACCATCCGTGCCAATGGCGGCACGGCCGGTATCGCCACCACCGTGGCGCAGGCCGCCCCCCTGGCCGAGGGCTGCGACGCGCTTCTGGTCGACGCGGCCATGGAGGAGAGTGACGGCAGGCTGCTCAAGCGGTTGCGCCAAAGCGGCTTTTCCGATTGCGAAGCCATCACGCTGATCGCGCCGACCGACCGCGGCATGCTTGGCGAGTTCCGTGCCAGCGGCTACGCGACCTTCCTGGCCCGGCCGGTGCGCGGGGGAACACTTTTGCGTGTCCTTTTAACCAGCCATGCGCCGGCCCTTGCCCAGCCGCAGCCGGAAAAGCGTCGCACTCCGGCACTTCGCGCCTCAAGCGACCGCCAGCAGGGCCTGTCCGTGCTGATCGCCGAAGACAACGACATCAATGCCATGCTGGCACGCGCCACGCTGTTGAAGGCGGGGCACCGCGTCAAGGTGGTCGGCAATGGCAAGGCCGCCGTCGAGGCCGTCACCAGCGCCGGACACAAGCACCGCTTCGACGTGGTGCTGATGGACCTGCATATGCCGGTCATGGACGGGTTGGACGCCATTGCCGCGATCCGCCGCCATGAAGAGGAAACATCGGCGGCGCCCGTGCCGATCATGGTGCTGTCGGCCGACAGCCAGGAAAAAACCCGCCATACGGTGCTAGCCCACGGCGCCAGCGGCTTCGTCACCAAGCCGCTCGACCCCGATGCGCTTGTCAGCGCCGTCGAGGGCCAGGTCGCCGCTTGAACAGGTTTTTTCCGGCGCGCGGCTAGTGCATTTCGCGCAAAAGTGACTCCGTTTTTGCGACGACGACATGCATGAAAACAAGGACCTGACGCGCGTTGCCTGGGCTCGCGCAAACGCGACGCACTTCATGTTTCCTCACCGAACGTAGCCGGTTGACCGTTTTCGCCAGCCGACGAAGTATTGCCCGCGACGCCGTATCACGGTACTGTCACAATCCTGTTGCACCTACACCGTATCCCCGTGCCAAGAGGGATGGCTCGAAGGAGAATCACTCGTGCATACAGTTATGCCGGAATGTGACACTCGGCCAAACGCCAGCAGCGCCTTGCTTGCCGGACGTAACGTCGATTCCGTCATAAAAGGCGCAGCACTCGGCCGTATCGGCAATCTCGAAGTGCGGCTCGCCCGCAACGAGGCCGAGATCGCGGCCGCGCAGGAAGTGCGCTACCGCGTATTTTACGACGAGCTTGGTGCCAGGAAGGACCTGTTCCAGGCGCAGGACCGTCGCGACGCCGATCGGTTCGATCCGCTCTGCGACCATCTTCTGGTGCTGGATACGACGCTTTCAGGCCCCGAACATCGCCGTATCGTCGGTACCTATCGCCTGCTGCGGCAAGAAATCGCGGCCACCGCCGGCGGCTTCTATTCCGAAGGCGAGTTCGAGCTGACCAAGCTCATCGCCCGTCACCCCGGCCAGCGTTTTCTCGAACTCGGCCGTTCCTGCGTTTTGCCGCAATACCGCTCGAAGCGTACCATCGAGGCGCTGTGGCAAGGCATCTGGGCCTATATCAACCACTACGAAATCGGCGTGATGACCGGCTGCGCCTCTTTTCACGGCACCGTGCCGGCCGCTCACGCGGAGGCGCTCACCTATCTTGCCCATCACTGCCGTACCAACTCCGCCTGGGACGTGCGCGCGGTTTCTGATCGGTACTGCTCCATGGATCTGATGCCGATCGAGGCGGTCAATGCCAAGGCGGCGATCGCGGCGATGCCGCCTCTGGTCAAGGGCTATCTGCGGGTCGGCGCCCGCATCGGCGACGGCTGCGTCATCGACCGCGAATTCTCGACCGTCGACGTCTTCGTGGTGATGCCGGTCAAGGAGATCGGTGCCCGCTACGTCAACTACTATGGCGGGGAAGCGCAGCGTTTCGCGGCGTGAGTAGTGAGTAGTGAGTAGTGAGTAGTGAGTGCTATGCCGCGACATCACGGACACTCTACTGACTACTGACTACTGACTATTCCCTACTCACTCTTACGGAATATCCTCCGGCCGCCTTCCCGGCCTGCTCTTGTAGGACGCAAACGTCCAGCCGAAACGCAGCGCGCCGCCGCGCACGGCGAGTGCCACGCCGAAGCCGGCCAACCCCGAGATGATCTGCGGCAATCCGGCGACGTCGCCCAGTGTGAAGATGGCGGCGCCCGCCAGAGCCGCCGTCACGTAGATCTCGGGTCTCAGCAGCACCGATGGCTCGCCGGCCAGCAGATCGCGCAAGATGCCGCCGAAAGTCGCGGTCAGCATGCCGGTGATGATCGAAACCACCGGCGAACCGGTGATTGCCAGGCCCTTTGCCGCGCCCATCACCGAAAAGGCGGCCAGCCCGATGGCGTCGAGCCACAGCAGCAGCTTATAGCGGGATTCGACACGGTGCGCGGTGAAGAAGACCAGAACCGCCACAACAGCGCAGATCAGCACATAGTCGCGGTTTCCCACCCAGAAGACCGGCACATTGAGGATGAGGTCGCGAAATGTGCCGCCGCCAATGCCGGTGACACTGGCCAGGAACAGGAACCCGATAATGTCGAGCTGCTTGCGCGACGCAGCCAACGCCCCGGTCGCCGCAAAAACGGCGACGCCGGCATAGTCGAGAAGGGCGATGGGGTGCATGGGGATAAGGCAGTAGGGATTAGGAGTTGGGCATATGAATAGCACGAAGCCGCGCGATTGATATGGCTGCCTTACTCCCAACTGCCCTACTGCCTAATCCCTAGCTACGCATCCTTCTCGGCCTCGTCATTGACAGGCCCCGGCTCGACCGGCGCCTCGGCGGCAATCTTCGGGCCGCCCTTGGCGACGCCGACCATGGCCGGACGAAGCACCCGCTCGCCGATCGAATAGCCCGGCTGCACGACCTGAACCACCGTGTTGGCCGGGACATCGGGATTGGGCACTTCGAACATCGCCTGGTGGAAATTGGGGTCGAACTTCTCGCCTTCGGGAGTAAGCTTCTTGACCCCGTGCCGTTCCAGCGCCGACAGCATGGCACGCTCGGTCAGGTCGACGCCTTCGATCAGCGCCTTGAAGCCGGCGTCGCCCGACGCCTTGGCCTCGGCGGGTATAGCGTCCAGCGCGCGGCGCAGATTGTCCGACACCGACAGCATGTCGCGAGCGAAATTCGCAACCGCATAGGTGCGGGCGTCGTGGACGTCGCGCGCGGTGCGGCGGCGCAGGTTCTCCATCTCGGCCGCGACGCGCAGCGCGCGGTCCTTCAGCTCTTCATTTTCCTTCAGCAGTCGCACAAGCGCTTCATAGTCGCCGTCGATGCTGCCTTCCGTGCGCTCGGCATTGGCCTCAGCCGCCTCGACTTCACTGGGGGCGCGTTCGTCTTTTGCCTGGTCGCTCATCGCCGTTTCCCGTCATCTCGAATGGTGTGGATTTTGTGCCCGATATCGAGGTTTGGCGGCCAAAAATCAAGGGGTAAGCCACCGGGAGGACCTTCGGAGGACCGATACGGTGACCAATGACACTCCTTCGATTTTAATTCAAATTTTACCGTACTTGCCGGCTTGGCTTGCCACAGAAGCGTGATCTGGGAACCATTCCCTTGCTGCAGGAGTTTCGGAACCGACAAAGGATTTTGAAATGATGACCCGCGACAAGGCTGAAAAGGGAGAAAAGCTCGCCACCGAAGTCAGGCGCCAGTTCGGCGCCGAGGCGATGACGCGCTTTCTGCGCACCTTGCCGGCTTTCCGTGCCGAAGCCGACATTCCCAATCGCTTCAGGGAGTTGCTCGACGATCTCGATCGGGTGGAGAGCAACAGCCTTGGCGGCGGGCGTCAATAGGTGGCGCCCGGCCGGGCCATCCCTGCCTCTCAGGACTCTGGAGAACCGGCCCGGGATCGCCTGTCGCGCGACAATTACGCACAGTAATTTTGCGTGATGGTTGCCTTGCGGTGGCCACAAGCCCCGCCTATGCTTCCTGATGAACATGATTTCCCCTGATGCGGCCGCCAACAGCAGGCGTGCCTGGCTAAAGATTCTGGCGCGCTACAAGAAGCCGGATCGGCGACGCAGCGCCATCGAACTTGCCATCACCCTCATTCCGTTTGCCACGCTCTGGGCACTGTCCTCGGCGGCCTATGCCTACGGCCATTGGTGGGGGCTGATCCTGATCCTGCCGGCGGCCGGGTTCCTGGTGCGCATCTTCATGATCCAGCACGATTGCGGCCATGGCTCCTTCTTCGCCAACCGGTATGCCGACGACTGGATCGGCCGTGCGCTCGGCGTCCTGACGCTGACGCCCTACGATTGCTGGCGGCGCGCCCACGCTGTGCATCATGCCAGCGCCGGCAATCTCGACGAGCGCGGCATGGGCGACATCAGGACGCTGACCGTTGCCGAATACCGGCAATTGTCCTGGCGAGGCCGCCTTGCCTACCGGCTCTACCGCCATCCGCTGGTGATGTTCGGGCTGGGGCCGATCTGGCTGTTCATCTTCGAGCAAAGACTGCCCATCGGCATGATGCGCGGCGGCCTGACGCCATGGGTGTCATCCATGACCACCAATCTCGCCATCGCGGTTGCGGCGGCCATTCTCATCTGGGCCGTCGGCCCCGGCGCCTTCCTGGTCGTCCATCTGCCGATCGTCATCCTCGCCGGTTCGGCCGGCATCTGGCTGTTCTACGTGCAGCACCAGTTCGAGGAGACGGAATGGGCAAAGGATGACGACTGGGAATTCCAGCATGCCGCCCTGCATGGCTCGTCCTACTACGATCTGCCGCCGGTGTTGAACTGGTTCACCGGCAACATCGGCGTCCATCACGTCCATCACCTCTCCGCCAAGGTGCCGGGCTACCGGCTGCAGGAAGTGCTGCGGGATTACCCGGAACTGCGCGGCATCGGTCGCGTCACGCTGCTCGACAGCCTTCGTTGCGTCAAACTGGCATTGTGGGACGAAAACCGCCGCAAGCTGGTATCGTTCCGCGAAGCACGGGCGGCTATCTAGGCAGTTTCAGGAAAAGTGTGAACGACGACCGCCGCGCCATGGCGCGGCGGCGGCGCTAGAGCAATTCCAGGAAAGTGTGTACGGTTTTCCGTCTGGAATTGCGTAAAAACAGAGAGTTAGAGCGGTTTGCCGTTTCCATGAAACGGTGAAACGCTCTAACGTCCCGGATCAGGCCGCCTGGCGCTCGTCGCGCATCAGGATTTCGCCATGGCGGATTTCGGTGCCCAGCACCTTCAGGCATTCGCGGATGAAGTTGGACAGGCCCGGCCAGCCCTTGGCTGACACCAGATTGCCGTCGACATGGGCGCCGGTCGGCGCGACATCGATGTAGATGCCGCCGGCCAGCGTCACTTCCGGCTCGCAATAGTGCAGTGCCGCCACTTCCCTGCCCCGCACCACGCCATCGACCGCGATCAGGATCTGCACGCCGTGGCAGATGGTGAAGATCGGCTTGCCGGTCTCGTGGAAATGCCGCACCAGCGCCTGCACCCGTTTGTCGATACGGATGTATTCGGGACCGCGCCCACCCGCCGCGTAGACGGCGTCGTATTGGGCCGGATCCACCTCGGAAAACGTCTTGTTGAGGATGTAGTCGTGGCCGAGCTTTTCCGTGTAGGTCTGGTGCCCTTCGAAGTCGTGCAGCGAGGTCTTCAGGATATCGCCCGCTTTCTTGTCCGGGCAGACGACATGCACTGTGTGGCCGACGGCATGCATGGCCTGTTCAAAGACGAAAATCTCATACTCCTCGCTGAACTCGCCAACGAGCATCAATATTTTCTTGCCAGCCATTCCCGGTTCCTCCCTTGTGGCCATTTATTTCGAAGTGCGAAATAATAGACCTATCCTAAGGGCAGGCCCGCGAAAGGGAAAGTGTAAATCGCACAATTGGTACGACCAGTTTTCGTCATTCTCTGCCGAAGAAGCCACAAGGCGCTTCTCATCGAGCGAAACCAGCATCGCTGGTTCGACCAGACTTGCAGTCAGGCTGCAGCCTTGATCATGTCCGCCGCCTTTTCAGCAATCATGATGGTCGGCGCATTGGTGTTGCCGCCGATCAGGGTCGGCATCACCGAGGCGTCGACGACCCGCAAGGCTTCAAGGCCATGGACCCGCAATTGCGGATCGACCACCGCCATCTCGTCGACGCCCATCCGGCAAGAGCCGACCGGGTGATAGACGGTGTCGGCACGGGCGCGGATATGCCTCGTCAGCTCGGCATCGCTAGGCAAGCCGGCGATATGCATCTCCTTGCGCCGGTAACGCTCCAGCGCCGGTGAAGCTAGCACCTGCCGGGTGAGCTTCACGCCCTTCAGCAGCAGCTCGGCATCGCGTTCGTCATCAAGAAAGCGCGGATCGATGCGCGGCGCGGCCACCGGATCGGCACTGACAAGGCCGACCTCGCCGCGCGAATGCGGCCGCAAGATGCAGACGTGACAGGAGAAACCGAAGCCGTAGTGCAGCGTGCGCGCATGGTTCTCGACCAAGCCGATGATGAACTGCAACTGCAGGTCAGGGCGATCGAGCGCCGGATCGGATTTGACGAACGCGCCGCTTTCCGCTGCCGGCGAGGCGATCAGTCCAGTTCCATCCCGCCGCCATTGCAGGATATGCCTCAGGAAAGCCAGCGCCCCGCGTGGGCTCATGCCAAGCATGTCGGTATTCCCAGATTTCCAGCCGACGATGAAATCGAGATGGTCCTGCAAATTCTTGCCGACACCCGGCAATTCGTGGACGACGGGAATTCCGTGCATGGCGAGTTCGGCGGCCGGGCCGATACCGGACAACAGCAAGAGTTGCGGCGAGCCGAAGGCGCCGCCGCACAGGATCACCTCGCGCGACGCCTGCGCCACCGCCTCGCCCTGTCGCGTGCGGTAGCGGAGGCCGGTGGCGCGCTTGCCGTCAAGGACGATGCCGGTGGCGTGCGCGCGCGTGATGACAGTCAGGTTGGTCCGCTGCATCACCGGATGGATATAGGCGGCGGCCGACGAACAGCGTTCGCCATTGCGCGTGCCGCCGGCAAATTGCGTGACCTGAAAATAGCCGGCGCCCTCTTGCTCCGGCCCGTTGAAATCGTCCGTCATGCGGATTTGGTTTTCCGCGCAGGCCTCGATGAAGGCTTTCGCGATCGGCCGGGGCGAACGCTGGTTCGACACTTTCAGCGGGCCGTCGCCACCATGCAGGGCGTCCGTGCCGCGCTCATTGCTTTCGGCGCGCCGGAAATAGGGCAGCACCTCGTCCCACGACCAGCCGTCGCAGCCGAGATCGGCCCATTCGTCATAGTCGCTGCGATGGCCCCTGACATAGAGCATGGCGTTGATAGCACTGGAGCCACCCAGCGCCTTGCCGCGCGGCTGATAGCCCTTGCGGCCGCCAAGACCTTGCTGCGGCACCGTCTCGAAAGCCCAGTTGTTAATCTTTGGCCGGCCGGAAAGCATGCCGATGATGCCGGCCGGAGCGCGGATCAGCATATCCCTGCCCTCGCCGCCGGCTTCGATCAGGCACACGGTGACGGATGGATCCTCGGAAAGCCGTGAAGCAAGCGCACAGCCAGCGGACCCACCGCCGGCTATGACATAGTCGTAGCGCATGAAGACCCTCCCCGATCATCCGACGAATATTTCCGTCCGGACAGCTCAGAGAAGGCCTGATCGCAAGCGATGTAAAGACGCGCGCAATTACCGCAGCGTCAGCTGCTGCGAACGCGCCGCCAGGAATATTTGGGACCGTTCGGCTCCGGCACGGCGGTTGGCTGGTAGTAGAGCCCCAGCCCGCCGGTGCGGCCCTCTTCCAGGCGCTTCAACAGCACGGGGTTGGAAATCTCGAACTCGTCGAAGCCCAGCCGCAGCATATGCGGCAACGGGTCGACCAGCACCTGTCCGGTGGCGCGAACGGCACCTTCGAAGTGGTAGCGGCTGCGCAGTAGTTCAGCCTTGGAGAAGGAGCGGCCGTCGCTGAAGGCCGGGAAAACCAGCGCCACCAGCGACAGCTGGTCGAGCAGGTCTGCGATCTTCTCCAGCTGGTCGCCAGGCTGCAGCACCACGCCGAGCCGCTCTTTGGCGGACCGGCGCACCTCCGGATCAAGGTCGAGGAACGCCTGCAGCGGCAGGATGAAGCGGCCATTGCCGGAAAGCGCGTCCGCACTTTCGGCGTGAGCCCACTCATCCTCGCGAAAACCCTCAGGGGTCCAGAGCCGGGTCTCCGGTGTCGTCGGTTCAGTCATCAAAAATTCCTAAAAATTCAAAGAAGCTCAGGGTGCGTTGAGATTCAGGTCAGGCCGAGCCGAAAATGGTGGCTTCCGAGAACCGGAGCGGAGCGTACTTGAAGTACGTGAGCACCGGAAGCGCAGGAAACCGCCATTTGCAGGCCGGCCTCACCTGAATATCAACCCGCCCTACAGTGATGCGTCGGTCAGCGATACTTCCAACCCCGACAGGTGAATGCCGCACTCGGTCTTGGCATGACCGGCCCAGCGGCCGCTGCGCGCGTCCTCGCCCGGCTGCACCGGTTGCGTACAGGGGAAACAGCCGATCGACAGATAGCCATAGGCGACCAGCGGATTTTCACGCAGCGCATGCGCGCGCATGTAGTCGGCCTGGTCCGATGTCGTCCAGTGCGCCAATGGATTGATGCGGATGCGCGCGCCGACCGCCTCGAACACCGGCAACGCTGCCCGCGTCGAGGCCTGGAAGCGCTTGCGCCCGGTCAACCAGGCTCGGAACGGTGCAACCCCGCGCGCCAGCGGCTCGACCTTGCGCACGTCGCAGCAGGCATCGGTGTTGCTCTGGTGCAGATTGCCCGTTGGATCGATCCGCTCGAGCGCAGCCTCCTCGGGCTTGATCACCCTGATATTGGTCAGCCCGAAATCGGCGACGAGCGCATCGCGATAGCCGAGCGTCTCCTCGAAATGCTTGCCGGTGTCGAGGAAGATGACCGGCAGCGTGCGGTCGATCTCGGCGATCATGTGCAGCAGCACCGCCGAATCCGCGCCGAAGGACGACACCGCGGCGATCTCGTCGTGAAACAATTCGCGGGCCGAGCGTTCGATGATCTCGAGCGGCCTCAGATGGCCATAGAGCGCATCAAGCCCCGCCGCTTTCGCGGCGGCGCCGTCATCGACATCGGCTATCCGGTCAAGCGGCCTTGGCTTCGCCAGCATAGAGCGCCTCCTTGAACGGCGCGGGACCGACACGGCGGTAGGCGTCGATGAATTTTTCCTGTGGGTTGAGCCTGAGGCCGAGATAGGTCTCGACGATCTGCTCGATGGCGTCGGTGATCTCTTCCGACGAGAAGCCCCGGCCGATGATCTCGCCGACCGACGTGTTCTCGTCGGCCGAGCCGCCCAGCGTCACCTGATAGAGCTCGGAGCCCTTCTTCTCGACGCCGAGAATGCCGATATGGCCGACATGGTGATGGCCGCAGGCATTGATGCAGCCTGAGATCTTCAGCTTCAACTCGCCGATCTCGCGCTGACGTTCCAGCGAGGCAAAGCGTTGCGAGATTTCCTGCGCGATCGGGATCGAGCGTGCGGTGGCCAGCGCGCAATAGTCGAGGCCCGGGCACGCGATGATGTCCGATATCAAATTGGAGTTGGCCGTCGCCAGCCCGATGTCGACCAGCGCGTCATAGACCGCCTTGAGGTCGCTCCGCGCCACATGCGGCAGGATCAGGTTCTGCTCATGGCTGACACGCAGCTCGTCGAAGGCGTATTTCTCGGCGATGTCGGCCACCGCTTCCATCTGGCTGTCGGAAGCATCGCCCGGCACCTCACCGATGCCCTTGAGCGAGATCGTCACCGCCGCGTAGTCGGGATGGCGGTGTGTCACCACGTTCTGGTCGAGCCATTCGGAGAAGCCCTTGGAATCGAGGCGCGCCAGCTTGACCGCCTGGTCGCCTTCCGGCCGGTCAGTCAGCGCCGGCGGCGCGAAATAGGCCTCGATGGCGCGGATGTCGGCATCCGGCAGCTTCAGCTCGGCGTCCTTCAACTCCTGCCACTCTGTCTCGACCTGGCGGGTGATTTCCTCGACCCCGGTCTCGTGCACCAGGATCTTGATGCGCGCCTTGTACTTGTTGTCGCGGCGGCCATAGAGGTTGTAAACGCGCAGGATCGCCGTGCAGTAGGACAGAAGGTCGGCTTCCGGCAGGAAGTCGCGGATTTTCCTCGCCACCATCGGCGTGCGGCCCTGGCCGCCGCCGATATAGACGGCAAAGCCAAGTTCGCCGGCGGCGTTCTTCTTCACATGAAGGCCGATGTCATGGGTCTGGATGGCGGCGCGGTCGCGCTCCGCCCCTGTCACCGCGATCTTGAATTTTCTGGGCAGGAACGAGAATTCCGGATGCACCGACGACCATTGGCGCAGGATTTCCGCATAGGGGCGCGGATCGGCGACCTCGTCGGCGGCCGCGCCGGCAAAGTGATCGGCGGTGACGTTGCGGATGCAATTGCCGCTGGTCTGGATGGCGTGCATCTCGACGCTGGCTAGATCGGCGAGGATCGCCGGAATGTCCGACAGCGCCGGCCAGTTGAACTGGATGTTCTGGCGCGTGGTGAAATGGCCGTAGCCCTTGTCGTATTTGCGGGCGATGTGGCCGAGCATGCGCAGCTGCTTGCCGTTCAGCGTGCCGTAGGGCACCGCGATGCGCAGCATATAGGCATGCAGCTGCAGATAGACGCCGTTCATCAGCCTGAGCGGCCGGAACTGGTCCTCGGTGATCTCGCCAGACAGCCGGCGCTGAACCTGGTCGCTGAACTCGGCGACGCGGGCCTGGACAAAATCGTGGTCGAACTCATCGTAACGGTACATGCTTCGTCTTTCAGGGCGCGTCCGCCCGTTTCACTCAAATCCTGGCTACGCCGCCCGCTCGGCCTGCTTGCCGAGATCGCCGCGGATGGTCGGGCCAGCGGCGCGGATCTTTTCGCGCAACCGCACCGGCTCGACAACGCCGTCGACGACGTCCGCGTCGATCAGATTGACGTCGACCACCTGATTGTCGGCATAGGCCTTGGCGCCGATCGCTTCCAGGCGGTCCTCGGCCGCCTTGTCATGGGCGAGGTCGGCGTGGTCCACCGTCTCGGCCCAGCCGCCATCGGCGTACCAGACGGCGATGCCATCGGTCAGGCGGTTGGCGGTCAGTATCTTCATGGCTGAACTCTCTCAGTGGCGGCAATGGCCGCGCCTTCGTGCCCCAAATCCTCGTGCCTGTGTGCTGCGAGCGGCTCGGACCGTTCAAAATTGGCGCCGGCAACCGCATCGCCGATAATGGTCATGACCGGCCCGGAAAGGTCGCCACGCGCTTCCAGCGACGGCAGGTCGGCAAGCGTGCCGTGGAAACGGCGCCGGTTGGCTAGGCTGGCATTCTCGACCACGGCGACCGCCGTGTCCGGCGACAGGCCAGCTTCGATCAGCCGACCGGCGACTTCGGCCGCGACCGAGCGGCCCATATAGACGGCGACGGTGGCGCCGGAAATGGCGAGCTTCGCCCAGTCGGGCAATGAATTGCCCTTAAGGTCGTGGCCGGTGGTGAACACCATCGACGAGGACACACCGCGCAAGGTCAGCGGCAGTTCGAAATCGGCGGCGGCGGCGAAGGCCGCGGTGACGCCCGGAACCACCTCATAGGCAATGCCGGCGTCGCGCAGTGCCGCCATCTCCTCGCCGGCGCGACCGAACACCAGCGGATCACCCGACTTCAGCCGCACGACGCGCTTGCCCTGGCGGCCAAGCTCGACCAGCAGCGCGTTGATCTCGGCCTGGCTCTTGGTGTGGCAGCCCTTGCGTTTGCCGACCGGCAGCCGCTCGGCATCGCGGCGGCCCATGGCAACGACCGCCTCCGGCACCAGCGCGTCATGGACGATGACATCGGCTTCCATCAGCAAACGATGCGCCCGCAAGGTCAAAAGATCCTCGGCGCCGGGACCGGCACCGACCAGGGCGATGTGGCCCGCAGCCGGTGCGTTGGACAGCAGAAGATTCACGGCGGCGTCATGCGCCTGCGACAGCTGGCCGGCTTCCACGGCATGGGCAGGCGCACCGTGGAAAAAACTGCTCCAGAAGCGGCGGCGGGCATTGCCTTTCGGCAGCACTTTCTCGGCGGCACCACGCAGCGAAGCGGCGAGCGTTGCCAGCGACCCGAGCGACGGCGACAGCATCTGATCGATGCGGCCGCGCAGCATCTGGGCAAGCACCGGGCCGGCGCCTTCGGTGCCGATGGCAATGGCGACCGGCGCGCGGTTGACCAGCGCCGGTGTGAAGAAATCGCAGAGCTCAGGCCGGTCGACGGCATTGACGGGGATGCCCAGTTTCCGCGCGTCCGCCACGACGCGGCGATCGAGCGCCTCATCGCCGCTGGCGGCAAACACCATGACCGCGCCTTCGAGCTGCGAGGCATCGTAGGCCGCCGCGACATGGCTGGCGCCGGACTGGGTGATGAAGGCAAGCAACTCCGGTTCGGCATCTTGGGCAATGATCCGCAGCACCGCGCTCGATTGTGCGATCAGCCGCGCCTTGGCCAGGGCTTCCTCGCCACCACCGACAATGGCCACGGCTTCGCCCTCGACCCGCACGAAGACGGGGAAGGCGTTGAGCTTGGCATTGGCATGCGGCATGACAAAAGCAATCCGGGAACAGTATCGCAGTTTTACGCCCGGGCGCGAAAAACCAGAAGCAAAGCACTCGCGCATCCTGTGATGGCAGGCAATCGCTTTTTCGCAACTGCGAAAGGCAGGAGAAAAATATTCCACATCCAGAGTATGGGCGGATTCAAGCCGCTGAAGCGGGCCTTGATTTCAGGTCTTTTTAGCCGCCCGCCATTTGTTTCGCAAAACAGTTTTTTCTAATTTCTACCAATTCAGTAGATTAAAGTCGCCGATCGCCGACTCTCGACCCTCGGCCTCGGTCGGCGGGCGTTCAACTGGCCTATGCAGGTGGAACATTACCGCTTCGCAAGGCGTTCCCATCATGTCCGCAATCCGAAATCGAAACTGCTCCGGAGCGCCGCACAAGGCGGCACCGCAGCAAGGAAAGGAACCCATCATCATGGGCACGATCAAGCTGAAGCATGGCATCTGGGTCATGGTGGCCGACGGCGAAAAAGCGCTCTTCCTCAAGAATGCCGGCGACAACAAGTTTCCCAACCTTGAGGTCGTGCAGATGATGGAGCAGGAGAATCCGCCAACCCGTGAACAAGGCACCGACAGTCCAGGCCGGCACAATGATGGCCCGTCGGTACATCGCAGCGCCGTCGAGGACACCGACTGGCACCGGATCGGCAAGGAGCGCTTCGCCGATGACATTGCCGCTCGGCTCTACAAGCTCGCGCATGGCGGCGAGTTCGACAGCATCGTGCTTGTCGCCCCACCCGTGGTGCTCGGCGCCATGCGCAAGAAACTGCACAAGGAAGTCGAGGACAAGGTGGCCGCCGAGATTTCAAAGACTCTGACTAACCACACCATATCCGAGATCGAGGCCTTGCTGCAGGCAGCCTGACCCCAGGCCACGGATCGGCTATCGAAACGAATGCCATCAAGAGCCCAAATCTGACCGGCGTCTGCTCAGCCGCCGGTCAGGCATCTTGCCGCCGCACCGTCGATTTTCGCGCCCTGCGGGTTGCATCACCGTCACCCCTTCCACCATATTGGAAAACAGGCGGCGGCTTCGGGCGGCGCACATCCGACATCGCTAGTTTGAAAGGCGCTCCATAGACAATGCCGCATGACACGCCCCTTATCGCCACCATCGTCGCCGGTCTGGGGCTGGCTTTCGTCTTCGGGGCTCTCGCCAACCGTTTCCGCATTCCGCCCCTAGTGGGCTATCTCGTAGCCGGCGTGCTGGTCGGGCCGAACACGCCCGGTTTCGTCGCCGATGCCGGGCTGGCCAATGAACTGGCCGAGATCGGCGTCATCCTGCTGATGTTCGGCGTCGGCCTGCATTTCTCGCTCAAGGACCTGCTGTCCGTCCGCGCCATCGCTGTGCCCGGCGCCATCGTCCAGATCGGTTTTGCCACCGCACTCGGCGCCGGACTGTCCTGGATGCTCGGCTGGTCGATGGGCGCGGGTCTGGTGTTCGGTCTGGCGCTGTCGGTCGCCTCGACCGTGGTGCTGCTGCGCGCGCTTCAGGAGCGCCGCCTGATCGAGACCGAACGCGGCCGCATCGCCGTCGGCTGGCTCATCGTCGAGGACCTCGCCATGGTGCTGGCGCTGGTGCTGCTGCCGGCCCTTGCCGGCGTGCTCGGCGGCCAGGAACAGGCGGATGTGCATTCGAGCGGCCTGCTGTCGCTGCCGGCCAGCTACGGTATCTGGGGCGTCGTCGGCATCACGCTGGCCAAGGTCGCCGCCTTCGTCGTCGTCATGCTGGTGGTCGGCCGCCGGGTCATCCCCTGGATCCTGCATTACGTCGCCCACACCGGGTCGCGCGAGCTGTTCCGGCTGGCGGTGCTGGCCATCGCGCTCGGCGTCGCTTTCGGCGCGGCGAAACTGTTTGGCGTCTCGCTGGCGCTCGGCGCCTTCTTCGCCGGCATGATCATGAGCGAATCCGAGCTCAGCCACCGCGCGGCGGAAGAATCATTGCCTTTGCGCGATGCCTTCTCGGTGCTGTTCTTCGTCTCCGTCGGCATGCTGTTCGACCCGTTCAGCCTGTTCAGCAACGGCCTGCCGATCCTGGCGACGCTCGCCATCATCGTCATCGGCAAGTCACTGGCGGCCTTCGTCATCGTCATCGCCTTCGGCTATCCCCTGGCGACAGCCCTAATGATTTCGGCCAGCCTTGCCCAGATCGGCGAATTCTCCTTCATCCTGGCCGAACTCGGCGTCGGACTGAAACTTCTGCCCGAGCAGGGCCGCGACCTGATTCTCGCCGGCGCCATCCTGTCGATCGTGCTGAACCCGCTGATGTTCCTGGTCATCGACTGGATGAAGCCTTGGCTGGAGGCCCGTGCCACCGGGACCGCACCGCCCGCGGACGCAAAGCCGGTCGGTCCGGCGACGGAACCGGGCCAGGTGGCCTCGGTTGCGGCGACGTCCAACAAGGAAGACGGACCGCCGCCGAAGACGGCACTCACCGGCCATGCCATCCTGATCGGCTATGGCCGTGTCGGCGGCCTGGTTGGCGCGGCGCTGAAAGACGCTGGCTTGCCCTTCGTCGTCATCGAGGACGCCGACAAGACGCTGGCCAGGCTGAAGGCAGACGGCGTCGAAACCGTCGCCGGCAATGCCGCCAATGCCGAAGTATTCGCCGCCGCCAATCCCGAAGGCGCCAGGCGGCTGATCCTCGCCATCCCGAACGCCTTCGAGGCCGGCCAGATCGTGCTACGGGCGCGTGCCGCCAATCCCGGCATCAATGTCGTCGCCCGTGCCCATTCCGATGCCGAGGTCGAGCATCTCAAGGGGCTCGGCGCCGACACGGTGATCATGGGCGAGCGCGAAATCGCGCGCGGCATTGTCGAAGAGGTGCTCGGTCACAAGCTGGAGGCTACCGAGCCATCCGCGGCCTAAGCTGATCGCACGAAGGCAGAACCGCCATTCTGCGCGATGCTGCTGAGATACTGTGCGGGAGGCTTGCCGAGCGCCTTTTTGAACATGGTGATGAAGGCGGTGACGGACTCATAGCCGAGATCGCCCGAAACCCGCTGAACGCTTGCGCCCGCAGCCAGCTCCCTGATCGCGACGATCAAGTGCAACTGCTGACGCCAGCGGCCGAAGCTCAGTCCGGTTTCCTTGACCACCAAGCGCGCGAGGCTGCTCTCGCTGAGCGCAACGCGATTGGCCCATTCCGCCAGCGTGCTGCGGTCAGCGGGATCGTCCGCCAGCGCTTCGGCGATCCGCCGCAAGCGCGGCTCGGAAGAGATCGGCAGATGCAATTGCTGGACAGGCATATCAGGCAGTTCGGCAAGCAGGACGCTTCCTAGGAAAGCGCACCGCACGTCGTCCGGCGCGCAGTCCGACAGCTCGATGATCAGCTCGCGCAGCAGCGGCGAGATCGAAAGCGTGCAGCACCGGTCCGGCAGCTCGGCGGCACCGGGCTCGATGTAGACGAAGAAAATCCGCGCATTGGCCGTCGCGATGTTGCTGTGCTCCATGCGGCTTGGCACCCACACGCCGCAATGCGGCGGTACCATCCACAGGCCACTGGGAACGCGGCAGGTCACGCCGCCGCCGAGCGCGAAGACGAGTTGCCCTTTGCGATGCCAATGGGCTGACACCTCCGCTCTGGTTTCGGGGACGTCGACGCGCACGGCAATCGCCGGCGCCGAAAACTCGTCCACATCGAAATTCAGCCAAGGGTAGTGAAGGGGTTGTTTCATGGTTGACTGCTTTTAGCGATCATTTCCTCTGATATCTAAATTATTCAAGAGAGAAAATCGATAGGGTCCGCTTGTGAACGCGGGCGTCCACCACGCGGCAATGAGGTATGAACCATGCTTGCCCTAGTTATCTCTCCCGACAGCGAGGCCAGGTTGAGGCTCGCCGAGGTCGAGGAACCCCGGCCCCTCGCGCACGAAGCGCTGATCGCCGTCCATGCAACCTCGTTGAACCGTGGCGAACTGCGCCTGCTCGCCATACGTCCGGACGGCTGGATACCCGGCCAGGACGTCGTTGGGGTCGTCGAACGGGCGGCCGCCGATGGCTCCGGGCCGGCCCTTGGCACGCGGGTCGTGGCCTTGGTCGACGAAGCCGGCTGGGCCGAACGTGCCGCGGTTCCGACCGAGCGTCTCTCCGTCCTGCCGGAGGAAGTCAGTTTCGTCTCGGCGGCCACGCTTCCGGTCGCCGGCACGACGGCGCTCAGGACGTTACGCCATGGCGGTGACCTCACTGGCCAGCAGGTGCTGATCACCGGCGCGAGCGGTGCGGTCGGCCGTTTCCAGATCCAGATCGCCCGCGAGCAAGGCGCCTCGGTGACCGCGATCGCCGCTGCCCGGCATGCCGACGATCTCCGCGGCCTCGGAGCCCAGCAGGTTGTCGAGTTGATCGAGCGGGCGGAGGGACCGTTCTCGCTGATCACCGAGTCGGTCGGCGGCGAAAGCCTCGCCCACGCAATCGAACGCATCGCGCCTGGCGGGACCATCGTCATCTTCGGTTCGAGCAGCGGCGAACTGACGCCGGTTGGCTTCCGCCAGTTCGTTCCGGGCCATGAGGGCGCGAGACTTCAGACCTTCGCCTACTACAATTCCGGCTCGGGCATTGGCGTAGATATCGCCTCGCTGCTCACGCTGGTCGCAGCCGGCCGGCTTGAGACCCGCGTGGCCTTGAGCTTGCCGTGGACAGACATCGCCCAGGCTCTGGACGCCCTGCGACAGCGCAGCTTCAGCGGCAAGGCTGTTCTCACCATAGCCCGATAAGCAGGCCGTTCTGGTCGACGGCCCTGCACTCCGGCACGGGCTGGAGACGGCTGACGATATTCATTTCCGCAACACGCAAATCAAAGCGCCCAGGCGCTAGCAACAGGTCAGGAGCCTGCCATGACGGTAAGAGACATTGTCAGGACCTCGAGCGGCCAAGGGCTTCTCCTGGTCGGCATCATGCTGATCGCATCGACGCTTCGCGCGCCCATCACCGGCATAGCACCGATGCTCGGCATGATCAGGCAAACGAGCGGCATCAGCGCCGCCGAAGCGGGAATGCTGACGACCCTTCCCTTGCTGGCGTTCGCGGCGATCTCGCCTTTCGCGGCTGGCCTGGCGCGCCAATACGGCATCGAAAGGTCGTTGTTCGCCGCGCTGCTTGTCGTCGCGACCGGTATTGTCCTGCGCTCGACCAGCCCCCTCTGGGCGCTGTTCGTCGGCACCGGTACAGTTGGGGCAGGGATTGCTGTCGCCAACGTCCTGCTGCCAAGCTTGCTGAAGCGCGATTTTCCCAACCGGGTCGCCAGCCTGACCGGCTTCTATGCCATCGTGTCCGGACTTTCGCAGGCATTGGCATCGACCGCGGTGATCCCGCTCGCTCAATTGCCGGGGTCGAGTTGGCATGTCTCGCTCGCCTGCACGCTGATCTTTCCAGTCGCGGCCCTGATTGCCTGGGCGCCTCAGCTTCAAATGCCGGCAGCCCCGGAGCGAGCGGCAGCCTCCACGCAGGATCGCGGACACCTCTGGCGCTCGGCCCTTGCCTGGCAGGTTACGGGCTTTCTTGGCCTCACCTCGCTGGTCTTCTATGTGATTGTCGGATGGCTGCCCTCGATCCTGGCGGAGGCAGGCTATCCCGCAGCGACCGCGGGCTCGCTGCATGGGCTGTGTCAACTGGCAATCGCGATCCCCGGCCTGCTGCTCGGCACCGCCGTCAAGCGTATGAAGGACCAGCGCGCCATGGCCATCGGCATGGCACTGATCACATGTTTCTCGCTGCTCGGCCTCTGGCAGCTACCGGCCCTCGCAGCACTTTGGATCGCGCTGTTCGGCTTCGGTGCCGGTGCCGCCTTCATGCTTGGCCTCTCCTTCGTCAGCCTGAGGGCCGCGCACAGCCATGAGGCGGCAGCACTATCGGGAATGGCGCAATGCCTGGGCTATTCGCTGGCGGCCGTTGGCCCGCCGCTGGCCGGCCTTGCCCATGATGCGACCGGGACCTGGAGCCTGGCCCTGGGCGCCTGCGCCGTCGCCACCTTGCTGATGGCGGTCCTGGGAAGCCTTGCGGGGCGGGCGAGGACGATCTGACGTCTAGCTAGACGTGCTGGCCGCCATTGATGTGGATTTCCGAGCCCGTCACATAGGACGCCTGCTGCGAGCACAGGAAGAAGATGATGTCGGCAACTTCCGCCGTGGTGCCGAGGCGCCGCAGCGGAATGGTCTCGACGATCTTGTCCGTACCCGGCGACAGGATCGCGGTGTCGATCTCGCCTGGCGCAATGGCGTTGACGCGGATGCCATGCGGACCAAAGTCATGCGCCATTTCGCGCGTCAGCGAGCCGAGTGCCGCCTTCGATGTCGCATAAGCGGTGCCGGCGAAAGGATGCACACGGGTGCCGGCGATCGAGGTGACATTGACGATCGAGCCCTTGGCCGCGGCTAACTCTTTGAACAACCCCCGCGCGAGCATGATCGGCGCGAAGAAATTGACCTGGAACACATCGCGCCAGACATGCATCGGCGTGTCGATCGAGTCCATGCGGCTGTTGCCGTCCTTGAGCTTCGGCGAGATACCCGCATTGTTGACCAGCGCATGCAACTGGCCGCCATGCGCTTCCAGCCTATGGCGGATTTCGGAAACAGCGATGCCGACATCTTCCTGGTCGGCGAGATCGACCTTGATGTGGTCCTCGGGGCCTGCCGGCCACGGGCAATCCTCGGCAAAGGCCTGCCGCGAGCAGGTGATGACGCGCCAACCCTCGCGCGAAAAGCGCTTGACCGTGGCGTGGCCGATGCCGCGGCTGGCGCCGGTCAGCACGATGGTTTTTCTTGTGTCAGTTTCAGCCATGTCGCGGTCTCCGGCCGGAGGTGTAGCCGAACACCGTGGCGCTGGCGAGAGGCGGATTGACGCCGCTCGGGTGACCAATGCATGTCGCCCAAAAGTGACTTCGGTTTTGGGAGAACGACATGTATAAAAACAAAGAGCTAAAGCGCGGCGCGCTTTAGCCTCAGCCGCCGCCCAGAATATCCAGGATCGAGGTCCGCTTCTTCTTGAGCGGACCGCCGACGCTGCCTGGCGGCACCGGATGCCCGACCGAGGCGGTTGTGCCATTGTCCGCAGGCATGTCAAAGCCATCCGCATCGACGGTCTGAGCGGGACGCACCGCGCGGGCCGGCGCTGGCGCCTGGACAACAGGAGCGGCTCGCGGAACTGTCGGCGCCGGCGCCTGCTGGCCAACCGACGCGGACGGAACCGGTGCCGGCTGGTTGTTGTCGACAGAGGGTATGTCGTCGGGGACGATCGTGTCGGCCGGCGTCGATTTCCAGGTTCCGGGAAGCGGCCGCACCGGCACACCTTCGTGCGCGGCGACCATGAATTCGTGCCAGGCCTGCGCCGGCAGCGCGCCGCCGGTGACCTTCTTCATCGCCGTGCCGTCATCATTGCCGAACCACACGCCGGTGGTGAGATTGGCGGTGTAGCCGACGAACCACGCATCGCGCGAATTCTGGCTGGTGCCGGTCTTGCCGGCCGACGGCCAGGCGAAAGCCGCCTTCTTAGCCGAACCGAACTCGACCGTGCCCATCATCATCGAGTTCATCATGCCGACGATCTCGGGTTTGACCACACGGGGCGCGTTGCCGCCGCCGCTGTCATAGAGCACCTTGCCCTCGGCGGTGGTGATGCGGCGGATGAAATGGATGTCCGGTTTGTAGCCGCCATTGGCGAACGGCACATAGGCCGAGGTCAGTTCCAGCGGCGTCACTTCCGAAGTGCCGAGCGCGATCGAGGTATTGGCCTGCAGATCGGACTGGATGCCCATGCGGTGCGCTGCCTCGACGACGGCGGTCGGCCCGACCTCCATGGTCAATTGCGCGGCAACCGAGTTCAGCGACTTGGCCAGCGCCGTCGCCAGCGTCACCTTGCCAAAGTACTTGCCGCCGTAATTGTCGGGTGTCCAATTGCCGATCCTGATCGGCGCATCATTGCGCGTGCTGTCAGGCGTGCGGCCGGCTTCGAGCGCCGCCATGTAGACGAACGGCTTGAATGCCGAGCCCGGCTGGCGGCGCGCTTCCGAGGCGCGGTCGAACTGGCTGGTCGAATAGTCGTAGCCGCCGACCATGGCGCGCACCGCGCCGGAATCGTCGATCGACACCAGCGCACCCTGGGTGACGTTGAGCTTCTTGCCGCTTTCATCGATCAGCCGGCGGATCGACTGTTCGGCAAGCTTCTGCAGGTTGAGGTCGACGGTGGAGTCGATGACGATGTCGCCGCGCACGTCGCCGATCAGGTCGGGCAGTTCTTCCATGATGGTGTCGGCGACATAGTTTTCCGAGCCCGTCCAGTAGGACGGCGAACGCGTCGCCGGAGCACTGAGCGCCGTCTTGAGTTCCTTGTCGCTGATCTTGCCTTCCTCGCGCATGGCGGCGAGCACCAGCTGCGAGCGCTCCTCGGCGGCTTTCGGATCACGCGCCGGCGACAACCGCGACGGGGCCTTCAACAGGCCGGCAAGCAGGGCCGCTTCCGACAGGGTGACGTCGCGCGCGCTCTTGCCGAAATAGCGCCGCGACGCTGCCTCGACACCATAGGCGCCGGAGCCGAAATAGACCCGGTTGAGGTACATTTCGAGGATCTGGTCCTTGGTGTGCTTGTGCTCCAGCCACAGCGCCAGCAGCACCTCCTGCACCTTGCGCTCCAGCGTGCGGTCGGGCTTCAGGAACAGGTTTTTCGCCAATTGCTGCGTCAGCGTCGAGCCGCCTTGCGAGAAATGCCCGCCGGCGAGGTTGGTCACCATGGCGCGCGACAGGCCGATCGGATCGACGCCGAAATGCGAATAGAACCGGCGGTCTTCGATAGCGATGACGGCTTCCGGAATATAGGGCGACATTTCGTGCAGGCCGACAGCCTCGCCGCCGCTCATGCCCCTGTTGGCGAGCAACTGGCCATCGACCGAAACGATCTTGATGTTGGGGGCGCGATCAGGGATCGACCAGGTCGTCGCCGCCGGCATCTTGGCGCCGTAGTAGACGACGACGCCCGCCACCGCGATGCCGCCCCAGATGGCGAGCACGAAGCACCAGTAGAACAGCCGGCCAAGCACGCCGAACAGGCCGCGTCGGCTCCTGCCACGCCCGCCGCGCGACGATTTCGCCTTCGACGATTTGCGCTTTGCGGAGGCTTTGCGGTTGCTGGGCACGACGCGATCCTCCTCGCTCACCGAAAGACCCGGCTGGGATCGCGCCTGTGGCGGTCCCTCGAAACTGGGCTCGATGCGGCTGTCTCTGCGGTTCGCCATGCCTGCGCTTGCTATCCCCGGTGCCTATGGCGCTCCGGTTGCAGAGTAGATGCGGCGATTTAAGGGCGGGTTAAAGCAGGGTTTATGCACCCTTTTGAAATTCCTTACGATTTTCTAAATTCGTTAACGCGCATTGCCGCTGTGTGTTGGCCGGCCGCGTTGAGCTGAAGCGGTCCCGCCGTCCGATGAGCCGATCATCGATGCGAGGGAGAAAAAAGCCAGCGTCTGCTCTTCGCAAGTCATCGCAACGACGCTGTCGGAGCGGTCGATGTCGAGGCCTTTCGGGCCGCCTTCCTCGGGACTAGCCCTGCCGCGCAGGAAGGTTTCCTCGTCGAGCACGGCAACCGAACGCGCCGGCGCGCGATGCCCGT
Source organism: Mesorhizobium sp. P2_E9 (assembly GCF_056403815.1). Lineage (NCBI taxonomy): Bacteria > Pseudomonadati > Pseudomonadota > Alphaproteobacteria > Hyphomicrobiales > Phyllobacteriaceae > Mesorhizobium > Mesorhizobium sp. P2_E9. The sequence goes on along the minus strand of NZ_JBFUET010000021.1, from coordinate 175,208 downwards.
TCCAGTCACCGTCGCCGGCATAGACATGCACCATCCGGCTGCCGGCATCGGCGACGAGGATGTGCCGATCGTCCGCCGTAAAGCGCACACCGTGCGGATAGCCGGCGTGCTGCAGGACGCTGGTCGGTTCGGTGTCGGGCCCAAGCGACGCGGACATAGAGTAGAGCTTCACGTCCTGGGTGCCGTGGCTGCTGACCGCGATCCAGCGGCCGTCATGGCTGAGCGCGATGCCGTCCGGTATATCGAGACCACGCTCCAGCAGCCGCTGGTTGCTCGTCGCGCGATAACCGAGCCACCGGTTGACCACGTGCCTTGTGACCAGATGCGTGTAGTTGTTGCAGACCAGCAGGCTGACACGATCGCGCGACTCGCGCCTGACGGCAATCGAACCCGGCGAATTCAGTTTGAAGGGCCGCCTGCCCTTTATCAGGCGAATGGCTGATATCTCGCGACTCTGGCCGGCCGGCTCTTCGCGCGGCAGGCTGAAGATCGCAACCAACCCGTCGCGGTTGCCGATCGCCAGGGTGCGGTCATCAATGAAATCCAGGCCATGGATTTCGCCCATATTGTCTGACGTCAGCTCCATGAAATCGCGGATCGTTACATCGGGACCACCAGGTCCGCCCCCGATGTCGATGCGCAGGGCCAGCAGGCGCTTGCGCGCATAGCCGGCGATCACCAGCAATCGATTGTCCGGTGAAAAGCGCAGATCCTCGGTGCGTCCGATCGCCGAAAGCGCCGCCCGCACCGCCGCGCTGGCCTTGAAGTTGATCGCGGGGATCATTGGCGACTCAGCCTGGGAATCGAACAACGGAAGGGATCGAGAAATATCCAACTGATCCCGGCTCCTTGAAGACTGTTTGCCCCGCTTTGATGCCCGATCGCCCTCTCGACGGTCAAGCGCAATACAGGATTGTCAGGCTTCAAGGCCTAGAGCCCCGCCGCCTTCGCCAGATAGGGCGCCAGCGCCAACGCGTAGGTCGCCGTCATATGGTGATAGTCGCGCCAGACGATGATGTTGCCGACGACAGCGGCGCATGTTTCCTTGGCACACAAGGCATCGTTCATGTCGACGACACGGACCCCGGGCAATGGCGCGGCGGCAAGCGCAAAGACGTTGCTTGCCTCGACCTGCTTGCGCGCGGTGACGCATTTGTCGGGGTTGGCGGCCAGGCAGTCGCCAGGGTCGAATTTGACGAAGGGTGTGTTGCGGATGGCGATGATCTTCACGCCCGCTCCGTTCAACTCACTCCAGATGCCGCGCAGGCCTTCGATCATCGCCGGCTCCGGCGTGTCGGAATAGCGCGACTGGCTGGTGAACATCAGGTCTGGCCGCAGCTTGCCGATCTCGGCCAGAACATTGTCGCGCCATTGCGCGCAGGCCTCATAGGGTTTGCCGTTGTCCGTCACAGCAGCGCGGGTGAAAGGGCAAGCAGCCTTTGTGAAGGTGACCAGTTTCCATTTGTGGTCCCTGGCGATCTTGTCGATGGCCGGAACCCATTGCGCCGCGTGTGAATCCCCGGTGACCACAATGGTCCGGCCTCCCTGGGGATCGCCAAGCTGGCAGCCCACCGGCTCCGTGCTGTCCTGCTCCTGGTGGCATTTCAGGCGGTAGACGACCGGCACGTCGCGCTTCAATTTGCCAAGCGCCGGCAGCAGCTCGACACCGTCCGGAACCACGGCATTGGCAAGCAGCGCCGCAGGCCCCGGATAGTTCGGGGTTCCGATCAGGCTGATGTCGACGCCTTGACGGTCGAGTGCGTAGCCAAGACCGCCGGACGCTGCGACGCAGACGGCAATCGCAGCCGAACCGTAGGCCAAGGGGCGCCATTCCGTTCGTCCCTGCGGCCGGCGGTACCGCTGTTCGACATAGCGGTATGACAGCTCTGAGATGCCTAGCGTCAGCGCCATCAGTCCAAGCCCCGCAAGAATGCCCACAGCCGGGCGATGTGCGGTGTAGAAGACGATCAACGGCCAGTGCCAGAGATAGATCGAATAGGATCGGTCGCCGACATAGCGCAGGATCGCGACATCGAAGCCGCGGAACCGGCCAAGCCCGATATTCCCGGCGGCTATGACCAGCACGGCCCCCAGCGTCGGCAGCAGAGCGTGGAGGCCTGGAAACGGTGTCGAGGCGGAAAACAAGAATGCCGAAATCACGATACCACCGATGCCTGCCGCCGTCATCGCAAGGCGCCACGGGGCGGTTGGTGAGAACCGTTCGCCAGCCAGCGCCAGCAGCCCGCCCAGCGCCAGTTCCCAAAGGCGCGTATGGGTGACGAAATAGGCCCAGGCGGGGTCGGCTCGGGTCACGACCACCGAAGCCATCAAAGATCCGGCGAAAACAACGGCCAGCGCGACCAGCAATACACCCTTCGGGGGTCGCCCGAGACGCCGCGCGAGCCAGATCGATGCCGCCATCAGCAACGGCCAGACGATATAGAACTGCTCCTCGATCGACAGCGACCAGTAGTGCTGCACCGGGCTCGGCGCTTCCGCCGCACCGAGATAGTCGACCGCCTGCAAGGCGAGCCGCCAGTTCTGCACATAGAGAGCGCTGGCCGCGACTTGGATAGCCGTCTCTTCCCATCGCGCCTTGGACAGAAAGACCAGCGTACCGGCGAGCGTGACGAGAAGAGCCAGGATCGCCGCCGGCAACAGCCGCCGCACCCGCCGCGAATAGAAGCTTATCAGCCAGGCGTGGCCGCCGGCAGTTGCCAGGCGGGCGAGCAGGTCGGTGATGAGAAAGCCGGAGATGACGAAGAACACGTCCACCCCGACATAACCGCCGGGAAGAGCTGTTGGCCAGAGATGGAAACCCACGACGAGGGCGACGGCAACGCCGCGCAGCCCCTGGATTTCGGGGCGCCAGCCATGCTCCTCGCTTTTATCGATCAAGGCCGCCCGCCATCTGCAAATCAAGCGATAAGACGCCGCCCAATCAACGGCAGGCTCAGTTCTGCTGGATCGAAATGCCTTTGTCGTCGATCTTGAGCTCGACACCTTTCGGCTTGGTCTGCTCGCGGTAGACATAGGCGCCAAGCGCGATGACCACGACGACGAGCGCGCCAATGAGGAGATAGAGTGTGTTCTGCTTCATGGCGCGCTCTTTTCGATGTCGAGCCTCAGGCTCGTTTCAGGACCTTGACCAGCACCAAAAGGATGATGGCGCCGATCGTGGCGTGGATGATGGAAGCGAGAATGCCGCCGCCAATGGAGAAGCCGATCCGCGGCAACAGCCAGCCGGCGATGAACGCACCGACGATGCCGACGATGATGTTGCCGATCAGGCCGAAGCCGAAGCCGGAAACGATGAGACCGGCAAGCCAGCCGGCGATGGCACCGATAATAATGAAGACGAGCAGGCTTTCGACGCCCATGGCGATTTTCCTCCGAGCAAGAGGGCGAGTACGGAGCGGAAGGCTCCGAATCGGCCCCGATATCAACGGCTTCAGGCTATTCGAAAGCGGCCTTGCTCGCCAGCGGCGCGCTCACGTCGTCATCGCTTGAGGCTGGCCGCCAGCTGGTCGGCTCGACCTTTTTCTGGGTGTTGCTGTCGATGTAAACCCACCAGCCGCCGTCGCGATGTTGCGCGATGGATTCGTTGACGACGCCGTCGCTGTCCTTCCACATGACGGAGACCTTGGAGCCGTCGGTCGGCGCTGTCGATATCGGCTTGCGATCGGCCATGTCATCCCCCTCTGAAGTGATGCGCTGAGCCGACAAAACGCTACGGCTTGCATCTGGTTCCAAACCGGCCTCAGCAGACCGTCGGCAGGGCCATCAGCTATGAGCGAAGATATCCTCTTCGTCCCAGCCCATCAGGTCAAGCTTCGCCCGCGTCGGCAGGAAGCGGAAGCAGGCGTCGGCTTCCTTTGTCCGCCCATCGCGTGCCAGCCGCCCGGCCAGAACATCGCGCAACCGGTGCATATAGAGCACATCGGAAGCGGCATATTCGAGTTGCTCGGGCGACAGCGTCTCGGCCGCCCAGTCCGACGATTGCTGCGCCTTGGACAGGCCGACGCCGAGAAGCTCGAAGCAGATGTCCTTCAGCCCGTGCCGGTCGGTATAGGTGCGGGTGAGCCGCGAGGCGATCTTGGTGCAGAACACCGGTTCGGGCATCACCCCGAACGCATTGTAGAGCACGGCAAGGTCAAATCGGCCGAAATGGAAGAGCTTCGTCACGTTGCGGTTCTTCAGCAGGCTGACGAGGTTGGGCGCCTTCTTCTGGCCGGGTGCGATCTGGATGACATCGGCGCTGCCGTCGCCAGGCGATATCTGCACCACGCACAACCGGTCGCGATGCGGATTCAGACCAAGCGTCTCGGTGTCGATGGCCACCGCCCCGACATTGTAATGCGTGAGGTCGGGCAGATCATGCTTGTGAAAACGGATATCGGCCATTGTCTTCTCCGGATCGCGGCTTTGCGTTCGTCCTCGCCGCGATCCGGTGAAAAATCAACAGGAAAACGACTTTCCGCCGCTCAGCGCGTCAGTGCATCGAGAATACGCGCCCACGAGCGCTGGCCCTTGTGGAAGGATGAGAGCTCGTATTTCTCGTTGGGCGAGTGGATCCGGTCGTCGTCGAGGCCGAAGCCGACCAGCAAAGATTCCATGCCGAGATAGGTCTGGAAATCACCGACCACGGGAATGGAGCCGCCGCTGCCCGTTGTCACCGCCGGCTTCGGCCATTCGTCCGACAGCGCGTTCTTGGCCTTGGCCAGGAACGGCGAGTCGTAGGAAAGCTGGATTGCCGGCGAGCCGCCATGCGGATGGAATTCGACCGAACAGTCGGCCGGAATGCGCTCCTCGACGAATTTCTGGAAGGCGGCGCGGATCTTGGCTGGATCCTGCTTGTGGACGAGGCGGAACGACACTTTTGCCGAGGCTTCCGCCGCGATCACCGTCTTGAACCCCTTGCCGGTATAGCCGCCGATGATGCCGTTGAACTCAGCTGTCGGCCGCGCCCAGGTCAGCTCCAGCACCGAACGGCCCTTTTCGCCTGACGGGATCGACAGGCCAACGGGTCCAAGGAAGGTCTCGGCCGTCTCGCCCAGCGTCTCCCAGGATTTCAGCACCTGCGTCGGCGTTTCCTCGACACCGTCATAGAAGCCGGGGATGCTGATGTGGCCATCCTTGTCGTGGATGTCGGCCAGCACCTTTGCCAGGACGCGGATCGGGTTGGCGGCGGCACCGCCATAGAGACCCGAATGCAGGTCGCGATCGGCGGCCTTGACCGTGATCTCCTCGCCGACCAGCCCGCGCAGCCCGACGCAGATCGACGGCGTGTCGCGGTCCCACATGCCGGTATCGCAGACCAGTGCGAAATCGGCCTTGAGTTCGTCGGCATTGGCCTCGAGGAATGGCTTCAGCGACGGCGAGCCGGACTCCTCCTCGCCCTCGAACAGGATGGTGACGCGGCATGGCAGATTGCCATGCACCTGCTTCCAGGCGCGGCAAGCCTCGACGAAGGTCATCAACTGACCCTTGTCGTCGGCCGAGCCACGGCCTGATATCACCTTGTGGTCGGGTCCGACCTCCTTCACCGCAGGCGCGAACGGATCGTTTTCCCACAGTTCGATCGGGTCGACCGGCTGCACATCATAGTGGCCATAGAACAGCACATGCGGCGAACCGGCCGGCCCTTCATGATGCGCCACCACCATCGGGTGGCCTGGTGTATCGCGCACGCTGGCATCGAAGCCGATCAGGTTGAGTTCCGCCACCAGCCACTCCGCCGCCTTGCGGCAGTCGGCGGCATAGGCCGGGTCGGTGGAGATCGACTTGATCCTGAGCAGGCCGAATAGGCGCTCCAGGCTCTGGTCGAGATTTTTGTCGAGACGGTCGAGGACGGGGGAAACTGCGGACATTTGGCAAGCCTTTCGATTCAGTGCCGGAACCGTAAAGGCAGAGCGGCGAAACGAAAAGCCCGGGACCATTGGACCAAGGCGCCGGTCGGCTATCCCCGGGCAAAAAAAGACCGCCGTGGTGGAGGGGGAACCACGGCGGTCCTGTACTCGAAACGATGCGGCAGCCCGGAGAGGGGGATAGGCTGCCGCAGTTGTCCGGGATAGGCGGGGGACGGGCCTTGCTCCGGACTCGGCGAAAACTGCCGATGACGTGTATTTGGGTCTCTGAACGTGGCGATTCAAGGGCATCAACGTTACACTTTTGTAACGTGCTCGTGAGCGGGCCTGTATAACCCCGATCTGTCAGGGTGTTGACGGAACCGATACCTGGCGGTGTCTTTGGCATGGACCAAGCCATCGCGCCGCGCTATCCCTGCCGGCATGAAAAAAGGCGATCATCTCTTCCTTATCGACGGTTCCGGCTACATCTTCCGGGCCTACCACGCACTGCCGCCGCTGACCCGCAAGTCCGACGGCCTGCCGGTCGGCGCCGTTTCCGGTTTCTGCAACATGCTGTGGAAGCTGATGCAGGATGCCCGCAACACCGATGTAGGCATTGTGCCGACGCATTTCGCGGTCATTTTCGACTATTCCTCGAAAACCTTCCGCAACGACCTCTACCCCGAATACAAGGCCAACCGTTCGGCGCCACCCGAGGATTTGATCCCGCAATTCGGCCTGATCCGCCAGGCGACCAAGGCGTTCAACCTGCCTTGCATCGAGATCGAAGGTTATGAAGCCGACGACCTCATCGCCACTTATGCCAGGCTGGCCCGCGAAGCTGGCGGCGACACCACCATCATCTCTTCCGACAAGGATTTGATGCAGCTGGTCGGCGACACGGTCGGCATGTACGACCCGATGAAGGACCGTCAGATCGGCATTCCCGAAGTTATCGAGAAATGGGGCGTGCCGCCGGAAAAGATGGTCGATCTGCAGGCGCTGACCGGCGATTCGGTCGACAATGTGCCTGGCGTACCCGGCATCGGGCCGAAGACGGCGGCGCAGCTGCTGGAGCAGTTCGGCGACCTCGACAGGCTGCTGGCCCGCGCCGGCGAGATCAAGCAGGACAAGAGGCGCGAATCGATCATCGCCAACACTGACAAGGCGCTGATCTCGCGCCAATTGGTGACGCTGAAGAACGACGTGCCGGTAACCGACGGGCTGGACGACTTCGTCCTGCATGCCCCGGACGGGCCAAAGCTGATCGGTTTCCTGAAAACCATGGAATTCACCTCGCTGACCCGTCGCGTGGCGGAAGCGACCAGCACCGAGGCCGGCGACGTCCAGGCGGTCGCCGTCACAGTCGAACGCGCCGATAACGCGCACGGCCCCGATGTCGGCGCCGGAGCGCCGGCTCGGACCAGTGCCGAGCCGAGCCAGACCAACGGGGTGGCGACCACCGCAGCGGACACCGCCAAGCAAGGCGACACTCCTTCCCTGCTCTCAGCCCTGCGGCTGGAGCGTGCGGCAACCGGCAAAATCGACACGTCAGCCTATCAATGCATTCGCGATATCGCGACGCTGAAGGCGTGGGTCGCCGAGGCGCGGGAGGCTGGTGTCACCGCCTTCGACGTCAGGGCGACGTCGGGCGATCCGATGCAGGCCGAACTGATCGGCATGGCGATAGCCACGGCGCCCGGCCGCGCCGGCTACATTCCCTTCGCCCACAAGAGCGGCAATGGCGACCTGCTCGGCGGCGGTGCGCTCGAAAACCAGATTCCGCTTCGCGAGGCGCTGGCGGTGCTGAAACCGCTGCTCGAGGACAAGTCGGTCCTCAAGATCGCGCAGAACCTGAAATACGATCTGGTCATCATGAGCCGCTATGGCGTCGATGTCGCGCCGTTCGACGACACCATGCTGATCTCCTACGTGCTCGATGCCGGCACCCCGCATGGTCACGGCATGGACGCGCTGGCCGACAAATGGCTTGGCCATACCCCGCTCGTGCTCAAGGACGTGACCGGCTCCGGCAAGAGCGCCGTCGGTTTCGACCAGGTCGACATCGACAGAGCGACCGCTCATGCCGCCGAGGATGCCGATGTGACCTTGCGGCTCTGGCTGGTGCTGAAACCCCGGCTTGCCGCCAAGGGCCTGGTCTCCGTCTATGAGCGCTTGGAGCGGCCGCTGGTGCCGGTGCTGGCGCGCATGGAGCAACGCGGCATCTCCGTCGACCGGCAGATCCTGTCGCGACTGTCGGGCGAACTGGCGCAAGGTGCTGCCCGGCTCGAAGAGGAAATCTACCAGCTCATCGGCGAGCGCATCAACATCGGCTCGCCCAAGCAGCTCGGCGATATATTGTTCGGCCGCATGGGCCTGCCCGGCGGCTCCAAGACCAAGACCGGGCAATGGTCGACTTCGGCACAACTGCTGGAAGACCTTGCCGCCGAAGGTCATGAACTGCCGCGCAAGATCGTCGACTGGCGCCAGCTGACCAAGCTGAAATCGACCTACACCGATGCGCTGCCGGGCTTCATCCACCCCGACACCAGGCGCGTCCACACCTCCTACGCGCTCGCCGCGACAACGACGGGCCGGCTGTCATCCTCCGACCCGAACCTGCAGAACATTCCGGTGCGCACGTCCGAGGGCCGCAAGATCAGGACGGCCTTCATCGCCGACAAGGGCAACCGGCTGGTTTCGGCCGACTACAGCCAGATCGAACTGCGCGTGCTTGCCCATGTCGCCGAAATCCCGCAATTGCGGCAGGCTTTCGCCGACGGCGCCGACATCCATGCCATCACCGCATCGGAAATGTTCAACGTGCCCGTGGAAGGCATGCCATCGGAAATCCGCCGCCGCGCCAAGGCGATCAATTTCGGCATCATCTACGGCATTTCCGCCTTCGGCCTCGCCAACCAGCTGTCCATCCCGCGCGAGGAGGCCAGCAACTACATCAAGAAATACTTCGAGCGCTTCCCCGGCATCCGCGATTATATCGAGGAGACCAAGGCCTACGCCCGCGAGCACGGCTTCGTCGAAACCATCTTCGGCCGCCGCATCCACTATCCGGACATCCGCTCGTCCAACCCGTCGTTGCGCGCGTTCAACGAGCGCGCCTCGATCAACGCCCGCCTGCAAGGCACCGCCGCCGACATCATCCGCCGCGCCATGGTGCGCATGGAGGAGGCGCTGGACAAGGCAAAGCTGTCGGCCCGCATGCTCTTGCAGGTGCATGACGAACTGATCTTCGAAACGGTCGAGGCGGAGGTCGAGGCGACAATCCCGGTCGTGCGCCATGTCATGGAAAACGCGGCGATGCCGGCGGTATCGATGTCGGTGCCGCTGCACGTCGACGCCCGCGCGGCCAACAACTGGGACGAGGCGCATTAGCGCCAACGCAAGGTGTGTTGAGATTCAGGTCAGGCCGAGTCGAAAACGGTAGGTTCCGAGAACCGGAGCGGAGCGGACTTTTCGTACGTGAGCACCGGAAGCGCAGGAAGCTGCCGTTTGCAGGCCGGCATCACCTGAATATCAATACACCTTAAGCTGCCTCGGCCCGGCACTTCGCACACGTCCCGCGAAATTCGATCACCGCCTTCTTGGCGGCGAAACCGGTGGAGCGCACCCATTCGTCAAGCTGGTGGCCGACGTCGTGATCGGACATTTCGGTCACTTGCCCGCATGTGTCGCAGATGGCGAAAGCGGTCATCGAATGGCTGTGGTCATGCGGCTCGGCGCAAGCGACGAAGGAGTTGATGCTTTCCAGCCGGTGCACGAAGCCGGATTTTACCAGCGTGTCGAGCGCGCGGTAGACCTGTAGCGGCGCGCGAAAACCGCGCTCGCGCAACTGGTCAAGCAAGGTGTAGGCGCTAAGCGGCCCGCTGGCGGCCTCGAGCTTCTCGAGTACGCACACCTGGTTTTTCGTCAGCACATCCCTTGCCGCCATGGTCTCGTTCCAACTTGTCCTGCGCCATCCCAGGCTGTTTGCCCGTGCAAACGGCCTGATCCCATTCAGATAGCGACGAACCGCCGTCTTTGCTACTGTTCTGTTGTTGTCCCGGGCCAATCGATCACGTGCGGGCATATTTGATGACGGAGCGATATTCAAAATACTGACAAAATCCTCGACGAGGATAGTTTCGCTTGGGAAATTCGATCGGGCTTGGGGAAGCAGTATGATCAAATTGACACGCCGGACGCTGCTGGTCGGCACGTCGGCGCTAATGGCGGCCGGTGCTGTATCGTTCCGGGCACTGGCGGCATCGCGCACCTACCATGCGCTGCTGGTGGCCTGTACCGAATATCCCGCTCTGCCGCAAAGGAACTGGCTTATCGGGCCGAAGAACGATGCCGGCCTGGTGCACGAGTATTTGCTGAAGAACGTGCCGGACCCGGTTAGGTTCGCGCCTGAAAACGTCACGCTGCTCGCCAAGGACGTGCCTGGCGCCAATGGCTTGCCGACCCATGCTGCGATCAAGGCCGCCTTGGCCGACCTCGCCGCCAAGGTTCAGCGCGACGATTTCGTCTACCTGCATCTGTCCGGCCACGGCGCGCAGCAGCCGGAGAGGGTCAAGGGCGACGAGACCGACGGGCTCGACGAGATTTTCCTGCCCGTCGATATCGAGAAATGGATCAACCGCGATGCCGGCGTGCCGAACGCACTGGTCGACAACGAAATCGGCGACGCGCTCGACGCCATCCGCAACAAGGGCGCCTTCGTCTGGGCTGTGTTCGACTGCTGCCATTCCGGCACCGCCACCCGCGCCGTCGAAGTCGACGACGAGCTGGAACGCAAGGTTGAATTCGCCGACCTGGTCGGCGGCGACGAGGCGGCAAGAGCGGCGGCCATCAAGACCTATGAGGACACTGTCGCAAGCGCCTCGAGTGGCCTCGACGAGAATGGCGCGCGCAAGCCCGCCTTCAACCTGACGCCGACCGGCGGCGAGCCGATCACCAAGGGCAAACTGGTCGCCTTCTACGCCGCTCAGACGGTGGAGACGACGCCGGAGATGCCGCTGCCCAAGGGCACGACGGACGCCCCACGCTTCGGCCTGTTCACCTTCACCATCCTGTCGAAACTGGCCGAGAACCCCAGCGTCACCTATCGCCAGCTTGGTCAGGCCGTGCTGCAGCAATATTCGGCCGACAGCCGAACCCGGCCGACGCCGCTGTTCGAGGGCGAACTCGACGCGCGCGTCTTCGGCACCGACAAGACCGACGCGGTCATGCAGTGGCCCATAGTCGTCAAGGACGGCGAGGCGACGATCGGCGCCGGCCTGCTGCATCGCCTGACGCCGGGCAGCAAGCTCGCCATCCTGCCGTCGGCGCTGTCGCCGCTGTCCGACGCGGTCGGTTATCTCGAGGTGGAGTCGGCAAAAAACCTGGAAAGCCACGTCAAACCGGTCGAGTTCGAGAAGAAACCGGCACTCAAACTGGCCGACATTCCCGCCAACGCCTATGCGCGGGTGGCGGAGATCGCTGTCGACTACAAGCTCACCGTCGCACGGCCGGCCGCAACGAAGGGACTGGAGAAGGAAGCGGCTCTGGTCAATTCGGTCCTCGACGAACTGGCCGCGGCCAAGGAGACCGGCTTCAACATCGAGCTGGTTGATCCCGGCAAAAGCGCCGAGCTGCGCTTCGCGGTGATGCGCGAGAACGCCATTGAAGGCGCCGCCAAGGACGCGTCCGACAAGCCGGCGCTGTGGTTCCTGCCGGCATCGGGCGACGTGACCTTGAAGGACGGCGGCAAGCCGCCGCTGATCATCATCCATCCGGACGATCGCCAGAAGCTGGTCGACGCAACGACCAGGAATTTGCGCACCATCTTCCGGGCCACCGGGCTGTCGCGGCTGGCGGCGGCCTCCGACTACAAGCCCGAGGATGTCGACGTCCAGTTCCAGGTCAAGCGCCGCGACAAGGATGGGCTTGAGCCGTTGCAGGCCTCGGTGGTGCCGCGCGCCTCGCCGGGCGATGAGGTGCATGTGCTGGCCAAGAACAGTTCGGACCAGCTGGTCGACATCAACGTGCTCTATGTCGGCAGCGACTATTCGATCACCCACATCGTCGCCGAGCGCCTCGCCCCGCAGGCGACGCTCGAGGAAGGGCTGCTCGCCTTCACCGACACCAGCTTCGGCATGGAGCGGATGATCGCGGTGCTGACCGAGGCGCCACCGGAGAGCGAGAAGGAAGATCTGAGCTTCCTGGCGCAGGACGGCGTCGCCTCGATGACGCGTGGCCTCGGCCCCGCCAGCTTCTCCGACATGCTTGCCGATATCGGCGCGGCGCCGCCGACCCGCTCGGTGATGCGGCTTGCCGACAAGAGCGGCCCGAAGGGCGCGGTGATGATCTTCCCGATGGAGACGGTGCCGCGCGCCTGAGTTTCGGCGCCGGGCCAGACCGCCCGGTATAGCCGGCTCTTGCGCGATTGGCGCGATATGAGAACATCCCCAGCCGCAGCCAAGGGCCCAGCGGCTGATGCAGCAGATAGGATCGATTGTGAAGAAGTCTTTATTCTCCTGGCGTGGAACGGTTGCCGGACTTGCCGGCGGCCTGTTGCTGATTGCCAATGCCTCGGCGCAGGACAGCTGTGGGCTCTGCGCCAAGCAAGTGATCATCAATTCGGAACTGGCAACGTGCTTCCTCGATCAATATGACCAGTTCGCCAAAACCAGCAGTGACGCGGTGGTGGTCGATCTCTCAAGCTGCGCCTCGCGCGGCGTGGTCGAGGCATTGCCCTCACCGAACAAGACGCCTGTGGAACCGGACGTGCAGTTCATGGTTTCGCACCCGCAGCTGCAGTGCCTCAAAAAACAGCTGGAGACGCCGGGCATCGTGCTTGATCCCTCCGCCACCATCGAACTGGACAGCTGCAAATGAAGAAGCCGGGGGGCACGACAAAGCAGGCGCCGGTGGCCGCGGCCGCCAAGGCGCCGGCGGCAAAGCAGACGCTGCCGGAAACCACCGAGGGTTTCCCCTGGCCAAGCAGCCATGAGATCAAGAAGGAGAGCAATCCCTTCACCGATCGCGACTGGCGCATGCTCGTCTATGCCTGGTCGGGCATGCTGGTGCGTTTCGCCATCATCTTCACCCTGGCATTCTCGGTCTACCAGTTCCTCGCCAACCAGGAGCAGAAGCGCGTCGAGCAGACCATGTCACTGGTCGAGCTTTGGGAAACCAAGGACTACCAGCAGGCGCAGCGGGCGCTGAAAGATCGGCTCGCGGCCCTCAATGCCAAATACGACAATCTGCTCAGCGCCAATCCTTCGCCGACCGAGGAGCAAGTTTTTCGGCAGCGCATCGGCATCGAGGCAATGACCGCCGCTGGCGGCGACATGCCGCTCGCCGATTTCAACGAGAATTTCGACCGCATCGTCTATTTCCTCAACCGCCTGGCCTTCTGCGTCGATGGCGACCTGTGTTCGCGCAAGGTGACCGACGCCTATTTCCGCGACTACGCCGTCTCGTTCTGGAGTTATTTTGCCGGCTATGTCGACAAGCAGCGCAAAGCTGGTTCGCCGACTTTCGCCACGGCGATCGAAGCCTATGTGCGTAACGGGCAACCGGCGGCCGAAGCCAAATAGCGATGGGAAAGGCCGGGATCCGCGTTCGCATCGTGCGCGCCTGCCGCTGGCTCGCCATGGCTGGAGCGTTGGTCACGGCCTCGGTCGCCCGCGCCGAGGACGCCCCGGATTTCCATCTCGATCTCGACACCGGCGGCCATACCGCCCGGATTGCCGACCTCGCCTTCACACCCGATGGCGAGGATATCGTCTCGGCATCCGACGACAAGACCATCCGCATCTGGGACTGGCAGAGCGGCGTAACGCTGCGCACCATACGCGGCTATCTCGGCAATGGCAGCGACGGCAAGGTCTTCGCGGTTGCGGTTTCGCCGGATGGCAAGACGATCGCCGCCGGCGGCTATTTCGGCGCCAGTCTCGGCGACAAGCCGCCCTATGGCGACATCAGGCTGTTCGATTTCGCCAGCGGCAAGATCAAGGCCGTGCTTGAGGCCGCCGACTACGCGACCTATGATCTCGCCTTTTCTCCCGATGGCAAGACGCTTGCCGCCGGCGGTGCCGACGGCGTCGTCTATCTGTGGAAACAGGACGACAAGGCCGCGTCAGGCTGGACGCTGGACGAGAAGCTCGACGCCGATTCCTGGCACATCGACAAGCTGGCCTTCGCCGCTGCGGGAACCCGGCTGGCGGCGACCACGACCGACAACGGCATCCGGCTCTGGGATGTGGCCAAGGGCGAGGAGATCGCCTTGCCGGCAGAGGCCGAGCCCTTGCGGGACATCAGCGTCATGGCGCTGGCCATCTCGCAGGACGGCAGCCTGTTTGCCACCGGCAGCAAGGACGGCCAGGTCCAGCTCTGGCGCGCGGTGGACGGCACGCTGGTGCGCGCCATGCCGAGGCAGGATTTCCTCATCGGCTCGCTGACCTTCGCCAAGGGATCACGGCTGATCGCTTCCTGCGGCTATCGCTGCGCCGACAAGCACCGCTCCATCGTCTGGAACACCGACAGCGGCGATAAGCTGCTCGACTATGCCGGCCATGACGGCACGGTCTATGCCAGCGCCGCCAATGCCGACGGCTCGCTGGTGGCGACCGCCGGCGGCACCCGCAACGCTATCCAGGTCTGGGACCCGGCGACGGGGGAACGCAAGGCCCTGCTGCAGGGGGTGGGGGAGCCGGTGACTGCCATCGGCATCGACGCGGCGAACGGCATCATCGCCTGGAGCAATGCCAACCCCTGTCCCGAGCGCGTGGCTTGCCCGGAACATATGGGTGCTCTGGACAAGAGGCTGGAGCTGCCCACCACCGAGCGGTTCTTCGAGGATCCGCAGCCGTTGACGGAGCCGGGCTCGTTTGCCCGCGCCGCGCTGAGCGACGGCGAGTGGTCGCTGCACGCCACTCAAGGCGGCAAGGACGCACTGGAAAACGCGGTGCTGGAGATCGCCAATGGCGGCAAGGTGGTGCGCTCGATCGAGAACGATGCCACCAACGGCTTTGTCCATTCCGCCTTCACGCTCATCGACAACGGGCTTGGCCTGATCACCGGCGGCAATGACGGCACGCTGCTGGAATACAAGGCCGCGACCGCCAGGGTTTTCGGCGAATTCACCGGCCATACCGGCGAAATCAACGCAATGGTCGCTTCCGAGAAGGCCGGCCTGCTGGTCACCGGAAGCGCCGACCAGACAGTGAGGCTGTGGAACCTGAAGACGCACGAGCTGATCGTGTCGATGTTCTTTGCCGGCTCGCAATGGATCGCCTGGATGCCGCAGGGCTACTATTATTCCTCCGATGAGGGCGACAAGCTGATCGGCTGGCAGGTCAACCAGGGCCGCGACCATGAAGGCCGCTTCATCCGTGCCGGCCAGCTGAAGAAATACCTCTGGAGCCCGGAAATGGTGCGCCGCGCCATCATCCTGCGCAGCGCCAAACAGGCGGTCAAGGAGATGCGGCCGGGCGTCGACAATGAGTTGCAGAAGCTGTTGCAGCGCAAGCCGCCGGAATTCGGCATCCGCCTCGCCGACGACCAGAGCAAGGTCCGCGACGGCTATGTCGCCGTCGAGATCACAGGCGCCAAGGAAGCCGGCACCGATGTCGCCGGCTTCTCGATCCTGTCGAACAGCCGCAATGTCGGCGACATTGCCACTCGTTCGGCGGACGGCAACAATACCATCGTCGAAGTGCCGGTCGAGGATGGCCAAAACACCATCCGCATCACCGGCACCAATGAATATGGTTATCTGACCGAGCGCAGCGTGACGGCACTGGCGAGGAAGGTCGAGAAGGCCGAGGCCAAGGGCAAGCTCTATGTCGCTGTCATCGGCGTCGACAAATATCCGTTCCTTAGCGATGCCTGCTCCGGCCACGCCTGCGACCTGCGTTACCCCGTCGACGATGCCACCGAATTCCTCAAAGTGATCGCGCAGAAATCGGCGCCACTGTTCTCATCGATGGAGACGCTGGTTCTGGTCAACCGCGAGGCGCTCGACGAAAGCCCCGACAAGGCGCAGCAGACCTACACGGTCGCCAGCGCCGACAACATCATGGAACCGGACTCGCACACGATCGACGACCAACTCGCCGATTTCCTCGACAGGCCCGGCGAGCACGACACCACCATCATCTTCGTCGCCGGCCATGGCATCAACATAGACGAGGACTACTATTTCATCCCGACCGATGGCCGCAAACAGGATGCCGATCGCTGGAAGCGCTCCTCGCTTGTCGACTGGGGTGATATCCAGAAATCGGTCGAGCGGGCCAAGGGCATGCGCTTCATGCTGCTCGACACCTGCCATGCCGCCAACGCCTTCAATCCGCGCCTGGAAAAGGACGCGCAGGACGCGCGCATCGTCGTGTTCTCCGCCACCGCCGCCAACAACACCGCCGCCGAACTGCCCGAACTCGGCCACGGTGTCTTCACCTATTCGATCCTGGAAGGCCTGCGCGGCAAGGCGAGAACCTCGGATGGCGGCGTCACGCTGTTCGGGCTCGCCGATTTCATTTCGCGTGAAGTGGTGCGGCTGACATCGTCGAAGCAGAAACCGTTCTACTATGTCGGCGGGGTGGAGAACATTGTGTTGGCCGAGCCGTGATCGCTCGTTTGCTGACTATTGTCGTATGTTCTCTGATTGTCAGCGGAGCGGTACAGGCCGCCCCTATCGTCTGCCCGCCCGGCACCGAGAACTTCCCGCCCTTCTACGACGACGCGACGCTGTTCAAGAATGCCATCGCCAGCGTCGCCGATGTCCAGCCATCCAACCAGCGGCTGACCGGTATCACCGTGCCGCATCATCTGCTGGCCGCCGACCTCGTGGCACTCGGCTTCCGCGCGGCATCCGGCTTCCGCTACAAGCGCATCGTCATCCTGTCGCCGGACCATTTCCACAAGACGCACAAGCTCTACGCCACCACGGCGCGCGGCTTCGACACGGTGCTTGGCCCGGTTACAGCCGACACCGATGCCGTGCGCCTTCTGGAGGCACATGGAGACATGGTCGAAGAATCCTGCCTGTTCGACAAGGAGCACGGCGTGCGTGCCATGCTGCCTTTCCTCCACCACTATTTCCCCGAGGCGAAAATCGTGCCGATAGCGATGTCGGTGAAGGCGAAGCGCGGCGACTGGGACAGGCTGGCAGAGGCGCTCAAACCGATCGTCGACCAGGACACGCTGATCGTCGAATCCACCGACTTTTCGCATTATTTGCCGCAGCATGATTCCAGGCGTTTCGACCAGCAGACGCTAAACATGCTGGCCGCCGGATCGCTCGATGGCATAGCGGCCCTGCGCCAGCCCGATCATGCTGATTCCGTCGGCGCGCTCTACATCCAGACCAGGCTGCAGCGCGAATTGTTCGGCGCCCAGCCGCTGGTCGTCGCCAATGAGAACTCGCAGGAGCACACATCCGACTATGTCGAGCGGACCACCAGCTATGTCGTGGCGCTGTTCGGTGCCTTCGGTCCCGGCTTCAACAACCCGGCACGGACCAAGGACAGGATCTACTATCTCGCCGGCGATGTGAATTTCGGCCGCGCCATGAAGAAAATCCTGGTCCGCGACGGCGTTGCCGACAAGATCGTCGACAGCATCCTGGCGCTGACCGGATCGCGGCCGCTGATCGTCAATCTCGAAGGCGTCATCCTGCCCAATGTGCCGGAAGCGATCGACGATATGACGCTGGCCATGCCGGAAGACCTCGCTGCCAGCATGCTGAAGCGGCTGCATGTCGCCGGCGTCGGCCTCGCCAACAATCACGCTCATGATCTCGGCCCGTCTGGCTATGCCGAGACGCTGCGCGCGCTGGACGAGGCAGGCATCGCGCATTTCGGCCAGGGCGAGACGCTGGCGCTTGCCGATCTCGATCTCGTCGGCCTGACCGACATCGACACCAACGGCTCCAAGAACACCGACCTGTTGACCCCTGCCTTGCTCGACCGGTTGCTGCATGAGAATGCGCAGCGGCCGGTGGTCGCCTTCGTCCATTGGGGCCGCGAGTACAAGACCGAGCCGTCGCCGCGTGAAGACATGCTGGCTGACCAGATGCGGCTGCGTGGCGTCTCGGCGATTGTCGGCGGCCATCCGCATGTGTCGAGCGAGGCGATCGTCCCGCTTGCCGGCGGCGATGTGGCGGAGGTCTATTCGCTCGGCAATTTTTTATTCGACCAGAGTGCCGAACGCTCGTCAGGATCGATGCTGGAACTGCGCGTCTTCGCCCAAGGCACGATCTTTATCAGGCTCATTCCGCTGCCCAACTATTTCGAGATGGGACGGAAGTAGGAGCCTAGCCGCAACCGACCATGTCGCGTGGCAGGTAACAAGCCGCCGGTTCGGTCCTGGTCTCGAACAGCGACCGCTTCGGCTTGAAATAGAAGAAGGTCACCGGCTTGCTCTCGCGCACACTGCCGTCGGCAAAATGCGCGGCGATGCTGAAACTGTGGATCGACGACATCGACGACCACATTTTCAGCCGCGCCGTGTAGGCGCTGAGGTTCTTGTTGCCGCGCACCGGCATGGCAATCGTGTAGTTATGCTTGCCGATCGGGAACTCGATGTTCTGGTAGCGCATCGCTTCGGGCGTGCCGCCACCGCCATCGCCGCATTCGGCCATCGATTCCGGGGTCTCGAAAACCGCCATGCTCACCGAGGCGCGGAACGGCTCGCTCTTCTGATAGACATGACCTTCGTCATCCGCCCAAGAATAATCGAACTTGCCGATCGCATTCAGCGTCATCAGCTGTTGCATATTGCCGAGATAGTCGGCGACCTCGCCGAACTTGATCTTGTTGGTCAGCTGGCTGCGGCAGACATTGAGACTGTCCACCGAAGGGCAGGGAAAACGCCCCGTTTCCAGACTGGCCGTATCGACACCGGCTTCGGTGAGCACGCTCTTTATCGATACGTCGACGCCCTCGCCGAAACTGCCGATGTCCTTGGTGAACATCCGGCTTGGCTCGCCGGTTGGCTTGCCATCCTCGTCCACCGTGGTGAACTGGATCGACATCTTCATGTCCTTTGCGTCGCCCCAGCCATTGTTGATGATCGAGAAATCCGGCCGGAAGCCGACGCAGCCGAAATGCTCCGATATCGATAGCATCGGCTTGCGATAGGCATCGCTCGACGCGACCTTCATTTCCAGGCTGTCGAGCCTGACTTTGGATTGGTCTGTTGTCTTGAGGTCCACCTCGGCAAAGGCCGGCGCGTCGTCCCAGTCCTTGCTGCCAAAGACATTACTGGTCGTGATCTGCCCGGTGCCGTTCCAGCTGTCATTGTCCTCATCCGCCTGCGGATAGATAGCGATGTCCTCGTCGCGCACCAGATGCTGGTACTGCATGTCGGATTGCTGGGTCATGCGCTGGTCGACCACGACGCCGATTTCGACCTTGTCGGCATCACCGCCGCCGGTCTGCGCCTTGAGCAGGCCGCCGACCCGGGCATCGGCCAGCACGTCCGGGCGCGAGCCGCCGACCTCCTTGCCCATCACCCATTGCGATTCATAGACCGTGCCGCCGGCGAGCCGGGTCTGGCCCTTGGCGTTCTTCAGGCCATCGACAAAAGAGCCGGCAAAGATCTCGCCGGTCTTCGACAGCAGCCGGCCCTCGCCATTCGGCATGCCGTCGACGAATTGCCCCTCATAACGGTTGCCGTCGGCATCGACGTGGATGCCTTTCCCGTTGAGTGCTCCGGCGAGCCAATGCCCATCGAAAACCTCGCCCGAGCGCAGTTCTAGCCGGCCCTGCCCGTCGGGCCGGCCGTTCCTGACATCACCGAAATAGCTGGAATAGACGGTCTTCGGATCATAGCTCGCCGATCCGCGCACGCGCCACACCAGCCTGCCCTTGCCGTTGATCGTGCCGTCCTCGGCGATGGTCTTATCGGGCGACTGGCCTGCCGCCGGCTCCCAGACGAAGTCGAGGTTCTTTTCCGGATGAAAATCCCAGACACGCACCGTCCGGCGCAGCACCGAGCGTGTGTCGGCCTGATAGACGATCTGCACGCGCTCTGCCCAGGCGCCGCCGACAGCGGCGGGATCGGCGAAAGCCGGCGAAAGCATCAGCGTGGCCAGCATCGATGCAGCCGCGACCCCGAACACTGACCTTGCCCGCGCCATCCCCAAAACCCCTTTGGATGCCAACCCCTTGGCAAGCCAAGCGTAGTCGCGGTGCCTGCCTCGTGCAAGCGGAAGGATCGGCACGAAAAAGGCGGCAGGATTGACCCGCCGCCTTTGCATTCTCTGCGAACCCAGCCCGGATTATTTGTACAGGCTGTTGATCCACTGGATGTTGGCAGCGTTCAGGCGCACGGCGGTGTTCGCCTCGGGGCTTTCCGCCACGTTGACGCCGGTGATGATGCGCTGCTTGGAGTTGTTGTCGTAGGCATAGACCGAGCTGCCGCTCGACCCCGGGAACGTATCGCAGTCATACTGGAAATATTCCGGGGCGATGTTCTCGGCTTTCACTTCGCAGCTCGCCTTCCACATCGTGCCCATCGGCTTGTCGCCAGGATAGCCGACGAGGTTGGCGGTGAAGTCACCGAGATCGTCATAGTTGGCGTAGCCCAGCCAGCCGAGGTTGGTGCCGACATCCTGCTTCAGCGTGATGATGCCGAGATCCCACGGGATGACCGAACCATAATAGCCCTGGTAGTTGTCGATGAAGCCTTGCAGCACATAGGCGCTTTCATAGGTGAAGGCGCCGAACGGTGCGTCATCGGCAGTGCTGCCATTGAGGCCCGGCACGAACAGATAGTCGGACAACCAGTCCTTGTCCTCATGGCTGTAGAGGCAGTGCGCCGCGGTGAGCACGGTGCGCGGGCCGATCAGGGTTGCCGAGCAGCTGCCGTAGCCGGTCTTCGACTTGGCTTCGAGATAGCCGATTGCCGAGAACGGATAGGTCTTGGTGTTCTTGACCTGCTCGCGATCGTCGGTGCCGAAAACCTGGCGTCCGGCTTCGCCTTCGCCGAGCCCCGGATCCTCGGTCTTGCGCGGCCCACCTTCAGCTCCATTGGCCGGCGCATTCAGTTCCTTGATGATGAGCTCGCGCAGCGCTTCGCTCGGCTCGATCTTGATCACCTTGCCATCGGCGGAACGTCCGACGATGCCATAGGATTTCACAGCCGTTTTCTCGTCGGTGAGCGGCGCGGCGCGGCTGTCTTCGTCAGTAAGCTTCGGTGTCGTGATCGGTTTTGCCCGACCAGCCTTGAAGTCGCCTGAAGATACGTCCCGCATGCTTTCGCCATTACCGGCACTGGCGGAACCAGGGTCGGCGGCGAAAACCGGGACCGCCCACATTGCGGTGGAAAGCAATGCGGACGCAATTATAACGTTTGTCAGTTTTGTCATGGTGAGACTCTCCCAAAAGTCAGCAAGGACTGGATCAAAATACAGAAATATTGTCGAGATCGTGGTGGTAGCGAAAAAATGGTTAAGGCAATCGGCGCACGCACCGGTTCGTTGTTTGCCACGGTCAATCTAAGCCCCCGCCAAAAGACCCTATCGCGACATACTGCCTAAAATAATCCTAGATTGGCAATGACAAATCGCTTCCACGTAGCCCGTGGGGGGCTATAGGATTTTGTGCGGGTTCTACTCGCGGGCACGGTTAGCAAAAGTGGGCTTCGGTTTTGTGACCGAGCGCGCGCCGTTTCGATACGGCACGCGTACGGATCGCTGAACCGGCAGCACCTCCTTGTACAATGCCCGGCGTCGATCTGCGCGGGAGAATTGTCTCAGGAGGGTTCAGGTGCACATCACAAATCGGTTCGGACCAATCGCTGCCGCATCGCTGCTTGGCATTGCCGCTGCTTTTGTATCAATCAACACCGGCCGGGCGGATGAAGCCACCGCAAGGCCCGAAGCGGCGGTCTCGCCGATGCAGCGGGTGACCGACGCCAGGGCCAAGGCGGCAGCGGAAAACCCTGACGGCGCCGACCGGGTCTATGGCGGCAACCAGGCCGAAAAGGGCGCCTATCCGTTCCAGGTCGCGCTACTCACCACCGCCAGGCTGGACGAGAATCCGGCCTCGCAGGCCGATGCACAATTCTGCGGCGGCAGCCTGATCGCGCCGCAATGGGTGCTGACAGCGGCGCACTGCCTCAACGACAAGGGCAAGCCGATCTCGCCGGACTCTGTCACCGTGCTGACCGGCGCCACCGACCTCAGCGAAGGCAAGCGCCACAAAGTGGTGCAGGTCATCGTCAACGAGGGTTACAGCGAGCAGACGCTCGACAACGACCTCGGCCTGCTCCGGCTTGCGGATACGGCCGATGCGCCGACCATCAAGCTCACCCGTGAGGCGACCCCCGACACCGGCAAGACCACCGTCACCGGCTGGGGCAAGATGCAGGACGGGACGTTCCCGACCACGCTCATGGTCGCGGACCTCGATCTGCAGCCGAACAAGGCCTGCAACAGCGGCATCAAGGCCATCTACGCGCATGATTTGAAGGCGGCGCTTGGCGATCTGTCGCACCGCATGCGCTACTCGGAAAAGGGCATCGATGCCGCCGCCAACGCCATCGCCGCCGACATGACCGACCCGCTGACCAGCAACATGATCTGCGCCGGCACCACCAGCGGCGTGCGCGATGCGTGCAACGGCGACAGCGGCGGCCCGCTGTTCATCACCGGCGCCGACGGCCCGGTCCAGGTCGGCGTCGTCAGCTGGGGCGAAGGCCCAGCCGACGGCAGTGCGGCCTGTGGCCACAAGGACGCCTATGGCATCTACACGCGGCTGGCCAACTACAGCGGCTGGATCGAGGCGAAGATGAAGACCCCTGCTCCGGCGCCGGAAAAGCCGAAGGCAGGGCTGGGCACCGCCCAGAAGCCGAAGACGCCCTGAAACGCGACATTTGCTTTCACATGAAAACGGCGGGAGATGTCCCGCCGTTTCTGTTTGCCGGCTTGCCAAATGAAGCCATTGCCTTGGCACCCTATTTCCTCGGCGGACCTTTGCGCTCGGCGGAGGCCGCCCACAGATTGATGTCGGATTCGCGCGCATAGCTGTCGATCTCGGCCAGTTCGGCATCGCTGAAGTCGAGCGCCTTCAGTGCGCCGACGCAGTCCTCGACCTGCTCCGGCCGGCTGGCACCGATCAGCGCCGACGTCACCTTGCCCTTTCGCAGCACCCAGGCCAGCGCCATCTGCGCCAGCGTCTGGCCACGCTTGCCGGCAATCGCGTTCAGTGCCTTGATATTGGCGATGGTGCGGTCGTTGATGAAGGCCGACTTCAGCGACTTGCCCTGCGAGGCGCGGCTGCCTTCGGGGATGCCGCCGAGATATTTGTCGGTCAGCATGCCTTGCGCCAGCGGCGAGAACACGATCGAGCCGACGCCGAGCCCTTCCAGCGTATCGAGCAGGCCATCTTCCTCGACCCAGCGGTTCAGCATCGAATAGCTCGGCTGGTGGATGATGCAGGGCGTGCCGAGCTGCTTCAAAATATCGGCGGCCTCGCGGGTGCGCTGCGAATTGTAGGACGAGATGCCGGCATAGAGCGCCTTGCCCGAGCGCACCGCATGGTCGAGCGCGCCCATGGTTTCTTCCAGCGGCGTGTCGGGATCGAAGCGGTGCGAGTAGAAGATGTCGACATAGTCGAGCCCCATCCGCTTCAGGCTCTGGTCGAGGCTGGCCAACATGTATTTGCGCCCGCCCCATTCGCCATAGGGGCCTGCCCACATCTCATAGCCGGCCTTGGTCGAGATGATCAGTTCGTCACGATAGGCGGCAAAGTCGGTGCGCATGATTTCGCCGAAAGCGGTCTCGGCCGAGCCGGGCGGCGGCCCGTAATTGTTGGCGAGGTCGAAATGGGTGATGCCGAGATCGAAGGCCTTGCGGGCGATCGCCTGCTTGGTCTTGTGCGGCGTGTCATTGCCGAAATTGTGCCACAGGCCGAGCGAGATCGCCGGCAGCTTGAGGCCGGACCGTCCGCAACGGTTGTAGATCATTTTCTCGTAGCGGTTTTCGGCGGCGATGTAGGGCATGGGAAATCCTCAGGATCAGGCGGCGCGGGGATCGCCGGAAGGAACAATTGATTCGATGCTCGCCCTCTCTTTACCCCCTCCCCGGCGAAACGGGGAGAGGGAGATTTGAAAAATTATCGATAATCCCTGCAGCCTATTTTTTCTTGGCCAGCAGTTCCTTGGCTGCCTTGACGCCAAGGGCGGCCGGGCGCTCGCAAGTGGTCTGCATGGCGACGAATTTTCCCGTTTCGCCGGAACGCAGGATGCCGGTCATGACATCGACGGCATGCAGCGCCAGCTCCATCGAACAGCGGTGCGGCCGCCCCTCGACGATCGCCAGCGCCATGTCGGCGAGGCCTGATGTGCGGTAATTGGCCATCATGCCCTGGCCGTGCATCTCATTGGGAACGCCAAGCGGGTGCTTCCATTTCGGCAGCTTCTTGACCGGCTTGCCTTCTTCGGTGAAGCGCACGTCGCCGCCGAAGAAATTCGGATCCGGCACGAACACCGTGCCTGCCTCGCCATAGAGCTCCATCGGCGCGTGGCCGTGAGCCCAGACATCCCAGCTGGTGTTCAGCGTCACCACGGCGCCATTCTCGAATTCCAGCAGGCCGTGGATGGTGGTCGGCGTGTTGACCGGAATTTTTTCGCCCGCGCGCGGTTTCGATGAAATCGTCCGCTCCTTGGCCGGGGTCGTCGCGAAAGCCGCCACTTGCTTCACCGGTCCGATCAGCTGGATCAGATTGGTGATGTAGTACGGCCCGATATCGAGCACCGGTCCGGCGCCCGGCTGGAAGAAGAAATCCGGATTGGGGTGCCAATGCTCCATGCCATGGCCCATGACATGGCAGGTACCGCTGGTGATCTTGCCGAGCTTTCCCTCGTCGATCAGCTCGCGCACGAGCTGGTGCGCGCCGCCGAGGAAAGTGTCCGGCGCCGAGCCGATGCGCAGCCCCTTCTTCTCGGCCCGCGCCTTGAGGTCCTGGCCCTCTTTCAGCGACAGCACGAACGGCTTTTCCGAATAAACGTGCTTGCCAGCGTCGAGCACCCGTTTCGACACCTCGTAATGCACCGCCGGTATCGTCAAATTGACGATGATGTCGATGTCGTCGGCCTTGAGCAGGTCCTCGACAGTCTCGGCGCGCAGCTTGAATTCCTTCGCCCGCGCCCTGGCCGCATCCATGTTGATGTCGGCGCAGGCACGCATCTCGATGCCGCGAAACAGCGGCGCCAGCGAGAAATACGCCTTCGAGATGTTGCCGCAGCCGATGACGCCAATACCCAGTTTCTTTGCCATGATGATTGTTCCTAGTAAGCCTTGACGGATGCGATCGAGCGGCGGGCGAAGCGCTCGATGTCGTTGGGATTGTCCTGTTCCATGACAAAGTACTTTGCCGCGCTCTTGGCCCGCAACAGTTTGATCAGGCCGGCCCAGTCGATCGTGCCGTGGCCGACATCCGACCAGCCATCCTCATCCAGTCCTTCGCCCGGCTTTGCAATGTCCTTCACATGTACGGCGACGATGCGCTTGCCGTGCTTTTCGATCCAGGGCAGCGGATCGGCGCCACCGCGCACCACCCAGGCGAGGTCCATCTCCCAGCCGATACCGGGAGCGGAAGACAGAATGTGCTCCTGCGGCACCGAGCCGTCGGCGAGTGCCTTGAACTCGAAATCATGGTTGTGCCAGGCAAAGCCGTAGCCGGCCCTCGAGGCCACCTCGCCGACCTTGGCCAGACGTTCACCGAAGCCACGCCAGCCGGCCGCATCGGACGGCCTTTGCTCTGCCAGGAGATAGGGGCAAATCAAGAGCTTGATGTCGAGCGCCTCGGCGATCCTGCGCACGCCGTCGAAATCCTTCTCCAGCGCGTCGATGGAGAAATGCCCGGTCGGCATGGCAAGGCCGTTCTTGTCGAGTTCGGCGCGGAAGGCCTTGGGATCGTCATAGACGCCGCCGAAGCCTTCGACTTGCGTGTAGCCAAGCTTGCCGAGTGTCGCGAGCACGCCTTCCCAGGGCTGGAAATTGCGGGCGCTGTAAAGTTGGAATGACCAGTTCATCGTCTTGTCCGTTCTGCTTGGGATGGTGGGACTTTGGGGATGGATTTTGGGGGGATGGTTCTTGGGGAGAGATTAGAGCCGGTTGCCGGTTTGGGCATCGAACAGCGAGGCCCGCATCGGATCGAAGCCGATGCTTACCGCGTCCGCATTTTTCGGCGTGCGCTCCGACGTCACCCGGACGGTGAAATTCTGCTTGCCGAGCTTCAGCCAGACCAGCGTATCGGAACCCATGGGTTCGACGACTTCGACATTTGCGTCAGCCGTAAAAGGCCAGCCGGCGCCGCTGTTGAAGGCGACGTGCTCGGGGCGCATGCCGAATACGGCCGGCCCCGCTACTGGCTCCTTCTCGAAGGCGTAGGTCGCGAGTGGAATGCGCACATCCTCGACGAGGAAATGCCAGTCGCCCTTGTCCTTCTCCAGCCTGCCGTCGATGAAATTCATCGCCGGCGAGCCGAGGAAGCCGGCGACGAAACGGTTGACCGGGCGGTTGTAGATGGTCTGCGGCGCGTCGAGCTGCTGGATGACGCCGCCCTTCATCACCGCGATGCGGTCGGCGAGCGTCATCGCCTCGATCTGGTCGTGGGTGACGTAGATCATGGTGTTCTGCAATTTGCGGTGCAAAAGCTTGATCTCGACACGCAGTTCCGAGCGCAATTTCGCGTCGAGGTTGGACAGTGGCTCGTCGAAGAGGAAGACGTCGACATCGCGCACCAGTGCGCGCCCGATCGCCACGCGCTGGCGCTGGCCGCCGGAAAGTGCCGAGGGCTTGCGTTGCAGCAGCGGCTCGATCTGCAGAATCTCCGCGGCGCGCGCGATGCGTTTGGCGATTTCGTCCTTGGGCAGGCCCGCGACGCGCAGGCCGAAAGACAGGTTCTTTTCCACCGTCATCTGCGGATAGAGCGCGTAGGACTGGAACACCATGCCGATGCCGCGGTCCTTCGGCTCTTCCCAAGTGACGTTCTTGCCCTTGATGAAGATGCGGCCTTCGGAAACGTCGAGCAGGCCGGCAATGCAGTTGAGCAAGGTCGACTTGCCGCAGCCGGAGGGACCCAGAAGCACGATGAACTCGCCTTCGGCGACATCGAGATTGAGCGTCTTCAGCACCGTCACCGCGCCGAAATTCAGCGACAGATCCTGGATCGATACGCTGGTACCGTTTTGCGCCATATCCATCAGCCTTTCACTGCGCCGGCGGCGATGCCGCGCACGAACCATCTTCCCGAGATGAAGTAGATGATCAGAGGTACCGCCGCCGTCAGAATGGTGGCTGCCATGTTGACATTGTACTCCCGCACGCCGGTCGTGGTGTTGACAATGTTGTTGAGCTGCACCGTCATCGGCCAGTTGGACCGCCCGGCAAACACGATGCCGAACAGAAAATCGTTCCAGATGCCCGTCACCTGCAGGATGACGGCGACGACGGTGATCGGCACCGACATCGGCAGCATGATGGAGAAGAAGATGCGCCAGAACCCCGCACCGTCGACCCGCGCCGCCTTGAACAGCTCGACCGGCAGCGCCGCATAGAAATTGCGGAACAGCAGCGTCAGGATCGGCATGCCGAAGATCGTGTGAATGATGATGATGCCGGGAAGGGTCGCAAACAGCCCGACCGAGCTCAGGCCGATGATCAGCGGATAGATCACGACCTGATAAGGCACGAAGGCGCCGAAGACGAGCAAACCGAACAGCAGATTGGCGCCCTTGTAGGGCCAGAAGGTCAGCGCATAACCATTGATCGAGGCGCAGATGATGGAGATCATCACGCTCGGCACGGTGATCTTCACCGAATTGTAGAAGCCAGGGCTGAGCCCGTTGCAGTCGCGGCCGGTGCAGGCATGCAGCCAGGCGTCGGCCCAGGGCTGAAAGGTCGGCTCGAGCGGAAAGCTGAAAAGATGTCCGAGCCTGATCTCGGGCATCCCCTTCAGCGACGTGACGATCATGATGTAGACCGGGATGAGGAAGAAGAGCGCCGCAACGACCAGGAACGCATAGAGGCCGATGCGACCGGCCGATGTCCGCCGTGGTTTCGGCCCGAAGGGCGCGACGCCGGCTTGATCCAGCTGCTCTTCAGTGGTGATCACGCCGGCGGTCATACGGCTGCTTCCCGCTGGCGATTGCGCCGCCACAGAACAAGTCCACCGAAAGCCAGCACGACCAGCACGGGCAGCAGCATCATCGTTGCCGCAGCCATGCCCTGGCCGACGTTCTGGCGCACTGTGATGAGCTGGATCACATAGACTGCCGGCATCGACGTGGCGATGCCGGGACCGCCGCCCGTCATGGCGATGACCAGGTCGTAGACGCGCACCACGCCGACACATTGCAGAACAAAGGCGGTGGCGAAGGCGCCCTTCATCATCGGCGCCACGATGGAAACATGCGTGCGCCATGTCGGGATGCCGTCGACCTTCGCGGCTTTCCAGATCTCCTCGTCAACGCCGCGCAGGCCGGCAAGCAGGATCGCCATCGTCACGCCCGAGCCCTGCCAGATGCCCGCCACGACCAGCGCGTAGATCGCGGTGTTGGCGTCAACCAGGGGGGCGAAGCTGAAGCTCGACCAGCCCAGATTGTGCATTGCCTCCTGCAGGCCGAGATTGGGATCGAGCACCCACTGCCAGACGAGGCCGGTGACGATCAGCGACATGGCGAAAGGATAGAGGAAGATCGAGCGGAACAGGTCTTCCTGGCGGATGCGCTGGTCCATGAAAACGGCGAGCAGATAGCCGAACACCATGTTGCAGGTGATGGACATCAGGCCGAAGAACCAGATGTTGTTGACCGAGACGAGCCAGCGGCTATCCGCCCAAAGTCGCCTGTACTGCGCCAAGCCGACGAAATCATAGGTGGGGAAGAGCTTGGAACTGGTGAACGACCACATCACCGAGAAGCCGATGCCGATCACGAAGACGCCGACGGCAACAAGAATCATCGGTATCGTGCCGATGACGGCAGGCAGGTGAAATCTACGCCTCCAGCTCCTCTGCATCGTCCGTCTTTCTCCGCTTCTACCGACACGCCGGGCTATCTGCCGACACGAAAGTCAGCCTCGGCCACGTTCCCAACCGCCGCGGCTTCCGATCCTGCGATTGTCGGTCCGCCGACAACGCTTTCTGCTTGGCGAGCCGAGGTTGGACCGAGGCGCTGCTGCAATAGCGGCGCCTCGGTGCTGATCGGCTCCTAGTCGGAATTTCCGATGATGGTGGCGAACTTCGCGGTGGCGTCGTCAGCCGTCATGGAGTCGTCGGCGAAGAATTGCGCGACGAGTTCATTGAGCTGCTGGTTGGTGTTCTCGGTGATGAACCGGTTGGTCGCGGTGACGATGTTGGCCGGATCTTCCACCGCTTTCAGCGACTTCTGCATGCACGGGTCGGCCGTCGACATGTCGACATCGCCACGTACGGGCATCGACCCCTTGGCGTTGTTGAAGGCGAC
Source organism: Mesorhizobium sp. P2_E9 (assembly GCF_056403815.1). Taxonomy (NCBI): domain Bacteria; kingdom Pseudomonadati; phylum Pseudomonadota; class Alphaproteobacteria; order Hyphomicrobiales; family Phyllobacteriaceae; genus Mesorhizobium; species Mesorhizobium sp. P2_E9. The sequence continues at coordinate 145,893 of NZ_JBFUET010000021.1, read as the reverse complement.
CTGAACCTCAGGGCTGATGAGCAGTGCGGCAAGACGCTTCTGCGCCGCCTCGACATCCGGATTGTTCTGCTTGAAGAAAACGATGATGTCGCCGTCGGTGCTGACCACCGGCTTGGCCTCGTTCAGGCCGATCATGCAGCCGAAATCCTTGACGCCGGTCATGCCGGCGGCCGCGAATTCGCCGCGCGCCCAGTCGCCCATCACCTGAAGTCCGGCCTTGCCGGTGATCACCAGATTGGTGGTGTCGTTCCAGTTGCGGTTGGCATAGCCATTGTCGGTGAACTGCTTCAAGGTCCTCAACTGGGTGAAGACGCCTTTCATTTCGGGGCCGCCGGCAATTTCGGCGCTCTTCTTGGTGTACATCTCGTCACGCTTGGCGACGCCGAGAGCCTCGGTGACCATGTCCTGGAAAAGCAACTGGATCTGCCAGCCGTTTCCGTCGCCGCCGATGGCGAAGGGAATGAAGCCGGCCTCCTTGATCTTCGGCGCGGCCGCGATGAATTCGGCCAGGCTCTTCGGCTCCGGCACGCCGGCTTTCTCGAACACCGGCTTGGAATACCAGGCCCAGTAGTTCGAGTGAATGTTGACCGGAACGCACCACCAGTGGCCGTCAACGAGGCAGGCGCTGCCGATCGCCTTCGGGCGGATAACCTGACCCCACTTGCCGGCGGTCGCGATGTCGGTGAGGTCGAGCAGCTTGCCGCCCGAAATCAGTTCCTCGTACTGCCGACCGGGATTGAACTGGGCCGCACCGGGCGGATCGCCGCCGAGCACGCGCTGCATGACCGTCGAGCGGGCGGTTTCACCCAGGGCAATCGCGCTGTCCACCCACTTGTCGCCATGGCCGTCATTGTCGAAGGCCTTTGCGAACTGCGAGACCGCCGCCGACTCGCCCTTCGATGTCCACCAATGGATGACTTCCAGGTCCGTGGCCCTGGCCGGGCCGGCAAACTGCAGCGCGGCCGATGCTGCCAGCGCAGCGGTCAAAATCCTGTATCGCATTTCGGTTCCTCCCAGAATCTGAAACGTTACAGATTTTGGATAAGGCAATTGCAGGGACGACGCAACCCTGAGGCATGCGGTCGTCCGATATTTTTTCGAGCCGCGAATAAAATACACGATCGACTATCTCGTTGTGCGCCGCAATATGAGCCATCGCAGTGCAAAACAAACGCTTCGGCCACGGAAGCCGGCAAAACGAGCGTCGGAAGGACGCTTCGCCTTGTATTCCCAAGGGAAATCACGACCCCGTGTTCGCCGGCCTATTCGCCAGCCGGCAAACGAGATTGGCAATCTGTAACGTTTCAGTATATTGCCGCCTTCGCCGGGCTTGAAATTGTGCGACGCCGCAAATCGCGGCGATTGCCGACCCGCCCTGCGACTGCTATGCGCCTGACGGGCGGGACGAATGGACAGACGGCGTACGGAAAAGAACGAAGAGACGTCGGCCAAGGAGCGGCCAACGCTGAAGACGCTTGCCTTCATGACCGGGCTCGGCGTCACCACCGTATCGCGCGCCCTGAAGGACGCGCCGGAGATCGGCGCCGAGACCAGGCGCCGCGTCCAGCTGGTCGCCAAGCAGATCGGTTACCGGCCCAACCGCGCCGGCGTGCGCCTGCGCACCGGCAGGACCAATGTCATCAGTCTTGTGCTCAACACCGAGCGCGAAATCATGAGCTTTGTCTCGGACATCATCTACGGCGTTTCGGAAGTGCTCGCCGACACGCCCTATCACCTGATCGTCACGCCCTATTCGCGTTCACAGGATCCGCTCGACCCCATACGCTATCTGGTCGAGACCGGTTCCGCCGATGGCGTCATCATCTCACGCACGCAGCCGAATGATGCCAGGGCCCGCTATATGCTGGAACACGGCATTCCTTTTGCCACGCATGGCCGCACCGACATGGGGCTGGTCCACCCCTATCATGATTTCGACAATCACGCTTTCGCGGTCGAAGCCGTGCGTCGCCTTGCGAGCATGGGACGCCGCAAGCTCGCTCTGCTGGCACCACCCATTGGACTGAGCTACCACAGCCATACGGTCAACGGCTTTGCCGATGCGCTGAGCGAGGTCGACGCCAGCGAGATCCCGTTCAGCACCGTATCGATCGACCATTCGATCGAGCAGATCAGGACGAGGACCGCGCAGCTGATGCGCCGCGACATCAGGCCGGACGGCTTCGTCAGCAGCGGCGCTGCCGCCACGCTAGCGCTCGTCGCAGGCATTGAGGATGCCGGCCTCAAGCTTGGCCGCGACGTCGATATCGTCTCCAAGCAATCTTCGGACCTTTTGCACCTGTTCCGGCCCGAACTGCTGATCGTCAACGAGAACTTCCGGCTGGCAGGCTCTGAGCTCGCCCGCTCGGTGCTCGGCTGGATCGGCGGCGCAGCACCTGGCTCGCTGCAAAGTCTCAGCGTGCCCGGCGAGGTTCTTGCCTACCAGCGCTCAATGGCCTAGAGTGTTTCACCGTTTCATGGAAACGGCGAACCGCTCTAACTCTTTGTTTTGACGCAATTCCCAAGGGAAGGCGCTACGCGCTTTTCCCGGGAAAACCGCTCACACTTTTCCTGGAATTGCTCTAGCCGGCTGCGCCGCTGCCCCACGGGCCATGGAAGGCACCCTGCTCGCCGATGCGTTCGAAGCCATGCGCGCCGAAGAAGTCGCGTTGCGCCTGGATCAGGTTCGAAGTGCCGCGGCCCTGGCGGTAGCTGTCAAAATACGCAAGCGCGGAAGACAGCGCCGGCACCGGCGCGCCGGCCTCGGAAGCCCTGGCCACGATACGCCGCAGCGACGGATGCGCGTCCTGCATCAGGCTGATGAAAGCCGGCGCCATCAAAAGATTGGTCGAAGCGCCGCCACTGCTGAAAGCCTCGGCCATCGTATCCAGCATCTGCGAGCGGATGATGCAGCCCGCCCGCCAGATCCTGGCGATGGTCGGCATCGGCAGGTTCCAGTTGAACTCCTTGGAGGCGCCAGCCATCACCGCGAAACCTTGCGCGTAGGCGGCGATCTTGCCGGCGAACAGCGCCAGTTCGAGGTCTTTCAGCAGCGCATCCTTGTCGCCGGAAATCTTCGTCACGCCGATATTGCCATAGGCTTTTTCCGCCGCCTGCCGCTCATCCTTGATCGACGACAAAACGCGCGCCGCCACCGCCGCCTCGATCGCGGTCGCCGGAATGCCGAGCTGCTGCGCCTCGATGACAGACCATTTGCCCGTGCCCTTCTGGCCGGCGCGGTCGAGGATGATGTCGACCACCGGCTTGCCGGTCTTGGGATCGTCGGCGGCCAGCACCTTGGCGGTGATCTCGATCAGGTAGGAGTTGAGCCGGCCCTTGTTCCAGTTTTCAAAGACGGTGCCAATCTCCTTCGGCCCCATGCCCAGGCCATCGCGCAGGATGCCGTAGATTTCGGCGATCATCTGCATGTCAGCATATTCGATGCCGTTGTGAATGGTCTTGACGAAGTGGCCAGCGCCATCGGTGCCGAGCCAGGCTGCACAGGGCTCGTCCTTGAATTTGGCGGAGATGGCGGTCAGCACTTTTTCGACCCGCTTCCAGCTATCTTCCGTGCCGCCAACCATGATCGACGGGCCGTGGCGCGCGCCCTCCTCGCCACCGGAGACGCCCATGCCGATAAAGGTCAGGCCCGAGCCGGACAATTCGGAGAAGCGCCGCATCGTGTCGCGGAAATTGGCGTTGCCGGCGTCGATGACGATGTCATTGGCCGACAGCACGCCGCGCAGCGCTTCGATCTGTTCGTCGACCGGCTTGCCGGCCAACACCATGATGATGATCGGACGTGGCGGGCGGATCGCCGCGGCGAGTTCTTCCAGACTGTAGCAAGGCACCACCATGTCTTTCAGCACGCCGGCATTCTCGACGAAAGCGTCGGTGCGTGCCCTTGTGCGGTTGAAGACGGCGATGCGATGCCCGTGTTCGGCGATATTCAGCGCCAGGTTGGAGCCCATCGTGCCAAGGCCGATCAGGCCGATTTCGGCTTTTTCCATCGTTTCTTCCCTGCTTTCGGATCTTGTTGGTTGGAGCCCGCGATTTGGCGGGATGATTGACGGGCCTTTCAGGCCGCGTCAACCGCCTCGCCGAATTGTGTTGCCGTTGCACAATGCAGACCGTTCGACAACGGTATCACATCTGTCGGTTACGGCCTGATGTCCACCGGGGCCTCAATCTTCACGATCTCGAAGTCCGAGACGAGGATGTCGATGCGCACCGTCCAGCGGCCGGGAACCGGGATGACGAGGTTGTCGACACGCCAGCTGCCGTCGCCGGGCTTGGTCGCCGCGCGCTTCAACGGTTCGATGCCGGAATCAGGCTTCGACAGCACCAGCGTCACTTCCTTGGCGTCAAGCGGGCCGAAATCACCGGTCATGATGATCATCGAGGCGGCGACAGGCCCGGCATGGCCCGGCACGATGCTGAGATCGGCCATCGCCTGCAGCGTATGGATATGGACCGAAACCGGCTGCGCCGCAGCGATCGCCAGCGCCCGCGGCGGCGGCGTGAAACGCCAGCCCGCGGCAACGCCGAAGATCGCCAGCACAATCAGCATTTCGACGCCGATCGAGCGGGTGAGCCTGCGTTGCACCTCCGTAGCGCCCGCCTCGGCCGAGGCCGTCAGCTTCCAGCGATTGACGGCAGCCAGCGTGAACAGGAAGACCAGCAGCGCGAGCTTGACCAGCAGCAGCCGGCCATAGGCGGTGCCGACCAGTGCCAAGGGCGTCTGCACCTGGATGACGGCCAACACGGTGCCGGCCACGGCAAGCACGGCCACGACAGGCAGGATCGCTGAGGAGAAGCGGCGCAGGAAAGCAACGGCATCAGCCGTCTGGCGCTTCAGCGCGAGACCGAGCGGCACCAGTGCGCCGGCCCAGAAGGCAATGCCGACGCCATGCACGAACACCATCGGCCGCGTCAGCCATTGTGGTTCGGCCGCACTGGCGTGGCCGCTGGCGGCAAGCGCAACGCCGACGCCGGCAAGGCCGGCAAGCGCAAATGGCCTGGCGAGTACACGCGGTCCGGCCAGCGACAACAGACCGAGCCCCAGCGCGATGAGAGCGACCAGCACCGTCCAGCCGAAGCTGGTACCGAGCCCGGTCCGCCAGATCACGGCTTGCGCGAGATGGGAGAGCGGCGCCCCGAGCGCATCGAGACCCTGAAAGCCGAGCGACAAGGGTGCCGCCAGCAGCCCGTAGAGGATCGCCGCGGTGACAAAACGCTGACCGGCTCGTCCGTCGCCGCCTAGCCAAGCAAGCGCGAAGGCGCCGCCAACGCCGAGGAAAAGACCGATGTAGAGAAAGACCTTGCTGATCCAGATCGCCGACCGCAGCGGCCAGTCGACGGCTTCGGACACGGCGGGCGGTTCGCTTGGGGCGTCGATGGAAAACAGCAGCGAACCGCCGACCGGATGGCCGTCGGCGGAAATGACACGCCAGCTCAGCACATGCGTGCCGGATTTGAGCGCTTGCGGATTGTCGATCTCGACCGTCTGGTCGGTGAGGCGGAAGGATGTCAGCGCAACAGGCGTGCCATCGGGCTTCACCAGCGTCAGCACCAGCGGCGAAACCGGCTCGCTGAAGGTCAGCGAGAATTGCGTCGGAGCCTGCGCCAGGACCGCACCGTCAGCCGGGTCGGTCTTGATCAGTGCGGCATGGGCAAAGGCCTGGTTTGCCGAGGCCACAATGATGAACAGCATGATCAGGGCCAGCAGCCCGCCGGCAATGCGGCCGAGGGGCTTGCCGGTCGGACCGACCATACACAGGGAAGATATTGCGGTCATGGCATGCCTTGGGGTGCGGCGCGCCCTTATGAGCAGAGCGCGCCGCGAGAAGATTACTTCTTCGGCAAGAGCTTGATGCCGGGCGCGGGGTTCTCCAACGCGTCCTCATCCTGCCCTGCCGCCGGAATCTCGATCCAGCGGTCGGTGGCGCCATCGCATTCCTGCACCACCGGGAAGTAGAGTTTCTGGCCGACGGGCAGGTCCGCCGTCAACGTCGCGCGAAAGACGAACTCATCATAGAACTCATCCGGCAGATTGCCGCCGCTCCAGTCGACTTCCTTGACGCCGTCGGTCACCGCCTGACCATAGAGCTGATAGGATTTTTCATATTTGCCCTTCTTGGTCTGCAGCGTCCAGCCCGGCTTCGGCATCGGCTTCACCGCGATCACCCCTTCCGGGATCTGCACGCGCACAGCGGTCGTCGCCTTGCCGTCGCAGCCATGCGGCACGCGCAGCACTGCCTTGTAGGTCGAGCCGACCGCCGCTTCCTGAGTTTCGAGCGTGATGTGCGCAAAGGCGGCATTTGTCCCGAGCACCAGAAGCACTGCGGCCGACAGAAGATACTTGCTCATGATGGTCCCTCTAGAATCTTGATCGGTACGATGGCCGGTTCAGTCGTTGTCTTCTTGAGGCGCCGCGCTGCCCATGGCCTGCACGGCGAATTTGATTGTCACCGTCCCGGCCTTTTCGAAGGTCAGCGTGGCGGCGAACATCTCGCCTTGCTTGGGTGGCTGCTTCAAATCCATGAACATCACATGATAGCTGCCGGGACCCAAAACGACCTTGCCGCCGGCTGGAATCTCCAGGCCGCCGACAACGGGCCGCATGGTCATGACGCCGTCCTTGACACCCATCTCATGCAGTTCGGCCTTGTCCGAAATGTCGGAGGAAATCGACAGCAGCCGGTCCGGCGCGCTGCCGTTGTTTGTAACGGTAAAATAACCGCCGGCCACCTTGGCGCCGGCCGGCGTGGCGCGTGACCAGGGATGGCCGATCTCGATATCGCCGACCTTGAACTCATGCGCCATGACGGACTGGGCGCCTACGAGCACAATCGCGAAAGCCAGCGCGACAGCGCCGAGATGCTCCTGGAAGCGGGACAGAATGCGGCTGAACAGCGGGCCTGCGGCTGTGGGGGAAGAATGGGACATGGTTGCTCCATGAAGTGAGGATCGCGCCGTTGCCGGTCGCGAGCCGTTTGATCTTTGGATGGGTGCGCCCGCGAAAGGTTCCGCCGGGCAAAAAGGGTTCAGGCCGCCAGCGGCGGCGCGCGCGGGTTCGACGGCGAACGTTCGCGCGCGAAATCGAGATGAATGCTCGCCGGAAAGACGAAGGCGACCGCTTCAAAGGAAAGGCTGCCCAGGGCCAGCCCGGCATCGGGCGGCGGCGCAAAGGCCGATGAAAACATGCCGCAGCCAAGCGTGCAGCAGGCCGGTAGGTGGGACGGGTGCTGGTCACCGTCAGGACGCTGGGTGGCGCCGTCGCGGGTGCAGATGATGTTGCCGAAGGCGTCGAGCTGCGCGGCATTCGGGCCGGTGCCGAAGGCGAACGCGCCGAGCGTCGACTGGAGCAGCAGCAGGTAGGCCGCGACAAGCGCGACCGGCATGCTCCAGCGTCTCCCCTTCTTGCTCAAATGACTTGCCTGTTCAAACCATCTGCCTCTTCAGGCTTGGAAGATACCTACCACGGCCGGAGCAGGCCGAAAATCGGCAATTCGACACTGCGGCAACGCGGCGCGATTAGGATTTCTGCAATGGCCGGCTTTCAGGGATTGAGGTCAAAAGCGTGTTACGCGCCGACTTCAGGTGCTTGCGGCAGGCGGCATCGACCTTGCCGAGGTCGCGCGATTTGAGCGCCTCGATATAGGCAAGATGCTCGCTGACAGCGACTTCGTTGCGCTCGCGCTCCTGCGCCTTGTTCCACTGGTAGTGGTAATGGAAGATCATGGCGATGACGTCGTAGAAATCGACGATGAAACGGTTGCGTGACGCACGGTGGATAAGCCGGTGGAAGCGCTCGTCCAGCTCCGAAAACTCGTTGAACCGCGTGGCGATCTCGCGTGACAGCTGGCGATGTTCGTCCTCCAGGCGGTCGAGATCGGCCCAGACCGGGCTGTCCTGCGGCAAAGCGGCGAAGGCAGCCGCCGAGCGTATTTCGAACATCTCGCGGATTTCGGTCAGCTCCAGTGCGAAGGCCCGCGTAAAACCCTTCAGCACCCAATGGCTGTTGCGGCGCTTCTCGATCAGGCCGAAGCGCGAGAAGCGGATCAGGAATTCTCGCACGCTGGTGGTGCCGACGCCGATCTCGCGCGCCAGTTCGAGCTCGTTGATCTGCATGCCGACCTCGGCGCCGCCGGCGAGCAGCCTGCGCATGAACGACCGCTCGATGATCTCGGCCAGCGTGTCGGTCTCTTCCTCGGGGAAGAAATCGTCGGGACTCGGGTCGCGCAGCACCGTCTTGGCGCGCTTGTTCCAAGCGATCAAGCCGGTTTCCTCCATGCGCGTCAGGATGCTGCGCACGGTGGTGCGGCTGACGCCGAGCAGCGCGCCCAGCTCCGGTTCCGACGGCAGGCTGCGCGTTTCGTCGAGCAGCCTGAGGCACCTGTTGTAGGCGTCTTTGTAGACGTTGTTGCTCTTCGACATCCCCTGCCCCGTTCGCGCTGGCGCTTGCGGCGGCCGGCTTGAAGCGCAATATGACGTTCCTATGACCCTGAAAAGCAGGAATCGCTTTCGCCGATGTCCGGGTCATTGCTTGCAGCGCCACCACTTGCCCGGGAGCACGCGGGACGCCCATGAAAAAACAATTGACGCAAAACTGTTTTTTCACGATAAAAGACATTAGCTCTTATCAAGCGCGTGTCAATCCGCGCGCATCCCAAGATCACCCAGGAAACCGCCCGTGAACGTCTCCAACACCATTCTTCTGTCCTCCGCCGACAACGTCGCCGTTGCCAATGGCCGCATCGAGATCGGCACCGCGCTGCCGGGCGGCGCGCTTGCCACCGCAATCATCGAGCCCGGCCACAAGGTGGCGATCAAACCGATTGCCGCCGGTGAAGCCGTGGTCAAATACGCCCAGGCGATCGGCCGCGCCACGCAGGACATTGCGCCGGGCGAGCATGTCCATTCGCACAATCTGGTTTTCGAGGCCGGCCGCCTGCCGGTGGTGCCGCCGAGCGAGGCCGAGCATGCGACCGAGGCCGACCGCGCCCGCACCTTCATGGGCTATCGCCGCGCCGATGGCCGCGCCGGCACGCGCAATTTCATCGGCATTATCGCCAGCGTCAATTGCTCGGCCACCGTCTGCCATTCCATCGCCGACACCGCCAACCGGACGTTGCTGCCGAAATATCCGGGCATCGACGGCTTCGTGCCGATCGTGCACGGCCAGGGCTGCGGCATGAGCGCCACTGGCGACGGCATGATGGTGCTGCACCGCACGCTGGCCGGCTATGCCCGCCACCCGAATTTCGGCGGCGTGCTGATGGTCGGCCTCGGCTGCGAGGTCAACCAGCTCACCCTCTACGGCCAGAAGGGTGCTGCAGCGGGAAAACGCCATTTCAACATCCAGGACGCCGGCGGGTCGCGCAAATCGGTGGAGAAGGCGATGGACGTGCTGGCCGAGATCGCCGAGGAAGTCGGCCAGCTGAAGCGCGAGCCGATCCCGGTCAGCGAGATCGTCGTCGGCCTGCAATGCGGCGGCTCCGACGGCATGTCGGGCATAACAGCCAATCCGGCGCTGGGCGCGGCCGTCGACATCCTGGCTGGCGTCGGCGGCATCGGCATCCTGTCCGAGACGACGGAAATCTACGGCGCCGAGCATCTGCTCGCCTATCGAGCCGCGACGCCCGAGATCGCCAAGAAGCTCGATGGCTATGTGAAGTGGTGGGAAGACCACGTCGCCAAGCATGGCGCCTCGATCGACAACAACCCCTCGCCAGGAAACAAGCGCGGCGGCCTCACCACCATCCTGGAAAAGTCGCTGGGCGCGGTCGCCAAGGGCGGCCAGACGCCGCTCAACGGCGTCTTCGGCTATGCCGAGAAGGTCACCGGCAACGGACTGGTGTTCATGGACACGCCCGGCTACGACCCGGTCTCGGCCACCGGCCAGGTCGCGGGCGGCGCCAACGTCATCGTCTTCACCACCGGCCGCGGTTCCTGCTTCGGCTGCCGGCCGACCCCCTCAATCAAGGTCGCCACCAACTCGACCATGTATCACCAGATGGAAGAGGACATGGACGTCAATTGCGGAGTCATCGCCTCGGGCGAAAAGACCATCGCCGGCATGGGCCGCGAGATCTTCGAACTGATCGTCGAGACGGCTTCCGGCCGCAAGACCAAGAGTGAGGATTTCGGCTACGGCGACAACGAGTTCGTGCCCTGGCATCTCGGCGCGACGCTCTAGATTTAGCTGATATGTGGTAGAATGGCCGGGCCGGACAACGGCCGGCAACGGGGAGGCTTTGCATGGAAAAACGCCGCATCGGCCAGACGGCGCTCGAGGTCACCGAGATCAGCTTCGGTGGTGCCGCGATCGGCGGCCTCTACCGCGCCTGTTCGCGCGAGGCGGCGATGGAAACGCTGCAAGGCGCGTGGGAGGCGGGCTTGCGCTATTTCGACACCGCGCCCTTCTACGGTTTCGGCCTGTCGGAGCGGCGCTTCGGCGACTTCCTGCGCTACAAGCCACGCGATTCCTATGTGCTGTCCACCAAGGTCGGCCGCCTGTTTCACCCCGTGCCTGAAGACGAGGTTCCCGATCACTCCTATGTCGACCCGCTGCCCTTCGCGCTCGACTACGATTATTCCTATGACGGCATCATGCGGTCGGTCGACTTCAGCTATGCGCGGCTTGGCCTGAACAAGATCGACATCCTCTATGTGCACGACATCGGCGCTTACACGCATGGCGTCGAGAAGACCAAGCTGCACTTTCGCCAGCTGATGGATGGCGGGCTCAAGGCGCTCGAGGAGCTGAAGCGGGCCGGCACGATTTCCGCCTACGGGCTCGGCGTCAACGAAGTCCAGATCTGCCTCGACGTGATGCGCCGGGCGCCGCTCGACTGCATCCTGCTCGCCAGCCGCTATTCCTTGCTCGACCGCAGCGCGGAAGCCGAACTGCTGCCCTTGTGCCGGGCGCAGCAGACATCCCTTGTCATCGGTGGCGTCTTCAACTCCGGCATCCTGGCGACAGGCCCGGTGACAGGCGCGCATTTCGACTATGCGCCGGCCACCGCGGATGTCCTTCACCGTGTCGATGTGATGGAGAAGATCGCCGGCGAAGGCGGCTATCCCTTGGCTGCCGCGGCGTTCCAGTTCCCCCTGCAAGATCCGGTGGTCGCCACCGTGCTGACCGGTACCGCCAAACTGGCGAACCTGACACGCAACCTCGAACTGCTCGACATCGACGTGCCGGAGACGGAATATCAGAAATACCGTCCTTACACGGTGGTGCAGGATCTGGGATGAAAGCGGCATCTTGCCGACATGCCCTTCATGGCGGGCTCCAACTTCACAAATCCGCGACATCTCTGAGAGAATGAACATTCCATGTTGACTAAAGTATGGAATTAATATTCCATACCTCTACGGAACGAAACGGAGCTTCTGGCTGCATCTTGGGAGGAGCAGCGTGCGACTGTGTCCCGCCGACGACAGCAAGTCAGGCGCGAAACACCGCTTGCATCGTCCAGATCGATGCACTATCAAAACAGCGTAAATGTTTTTTATTGATAAAGTTCTGTTTGGGCCACGCCTATCCGGACGGAGCTTTCCGTAACGTTCACCGGGCGACTTAGGGAGGAATCCTAATGAAATTCGTGACCAGCATTCTCAACCGCCGCGCTGTCATGGCACTGGCAGCAGCTTCGATGCTCGCCGGCGTCATGCATTCGGCGCCGGTTTCGGCGGCGGACGTAACCATTCCGATCATCGTCAAGGACACCACGTCCTTCTACTGGCAGATCGTTCTGGCCGGCGCCCGCAAGGCCGGCAAGGATCTCGGCGTCAATGTGCCGGAACTCGGCGCCCAGGCTGAAACCGACGTCAACGGTCAGGTCTCGATCCTCGAGAACGCCGTCGCCAGCAACCCGGCCGCGATCGTGATTGCGCCCACCGAGTTCAAGGCGCTTGGCAAACCGATCGACGAAGCCGCCGCCAAGGTCAAGGTCATCGGTATCGACTCCGGCGCCGACTCCAAGGCCTTCACCTCGTTCCTGACCACCGACAACGTGCAGGGCGGCCGCGTTGCCGCTGACGGCCTCGCAGCCGCCATCGGCGCCGCCAATGGCGGCAAGATCGAGGGCGACGTCGCCCTGATCACCAACGCACCCGGCGCCGGCTCGCTCGAACAGCGCAAGCAGGGCTTCACCGAACAGCTCAAGGCAAAGTATCCGGGCCTGAAGCTGGTCGCCGACAAATATGCCGACGGCCAGGCCACGACCGGCCTCAACATCGCCACCGACCTGATCACCGCCAACCCGAACCTCAAGGGCATCTTCGCCTCCAACCTGATCATGGCGCAGGGCGTCGGTCAGGCTGTCGCCGAGAACAACCTTGGCGGCAAGCTGGCGCTGGTCGGTTTCGACAGCGATGAGAAGCTGATCAAGTTCCTCAACGACGGCGTCATTTCCGCCCTCGTCGTCCAGGATCCGTACCGGATGGGCTATGACGGCATCAAGACCGCGCTCGCCGCGTCCAAGGGCGAGAAGGTCGAAGCCAATGTCGACACCGGCGCCAATCTGGTGACCAAGGACAACATGAAAGACCCCAAGATCGACGCGCTGCTGAACCCGAAGCTCAAGTGAGCCGTCGCATTCATAATCGTTTCCGGGGCCTCGCGCCCCGGAAACATCCACTGCCGGCACAAACGGCTTGGCAACACGCAAGCTTAGGCTAGGCTGTTTTTCGAGGCGCATGTCCTGGCCTTGCCGCATGCCGATCGTGAGGCCAATCTGGGAGGATTGTCATGATTTCGACGGCGCAGGACCTGCACCCCGCCCCCGCGCTGGAGCCCGGCAGGACCATCCTCGAATTACGCGGGCTGGAGAAGCGTTATCCCGGCACGCACGCGCTGAAGCCGGTCAACCTCGCTTTCAAGTCCGGCGAGATCCACGCCATCGTCGGCGAGAACGGCGCCGGCAAATCAACCCTCATCAAGCTCCTGACCGGCGTCATGCCGCGCACCTCAGGCGATGTCTTCTGGGAAGGCAAACCGGCAGCGCTCGCCACCCCGCATGAGGCGATGGCGCTCGGCATCAACGCCGTGCATCAGGAGGTCGTGCTCTGCCGTCATTTGACGGTCGCCGCCAACATGTTCCTCGGCGAGGAGAATTCGCGCTTCGGCATCCTGCAGCAGCGCGCCATGGTCAGGGAAGCGCAGAAGATCATCGACGATCTCGGCTTCGACCTGCCGGCACATGTCGTGCTTGGTGACCTGACCATCGGCCAGCAGCAGCTGATCGCCGCCGCCCGCGCCACCGTGCGCGGCACCAAGTTCCTGATCTTCGACGAACCGACCGCCTACCTCACCCGCAAGGAGGCGGACCAGCTCTTCACGCTGATCCGCCGGCTGAAGGGCGAAGGCGTGACGATCATCTACATCAGCCACCGCATGGAGGAAGTCTTCGAGCTCGCCGATCGCGTCTCCGTGCTGCGCGACGGCACGCTGGTCGGCACCAGGAACATTGCCGAGACCGATGACGCCGAGCTGGTCAAGATGATGATCAACCGCTCAATCGAGCAGGTCTATCACAAAGAGCATTTCACCCCCGGCGCTGCAATCGTCGAGACCAGGAACCTGTCGGGCAAAGGCTTCGAAAATGTCTCGATGACGGTCCGCGCGGGCGAGATCATCGGGCTCTATGGCCTGATCGGCGCCGGGCGCAGCGAGTTCGTCACCACGCTTTACGGCCGCCATCGCAAGTCGGCAGGCGAAATTCTGTGGGAAGGCAAGCCGGTTCAGGTCAACTCCGAACATGACGCGATCAAGCTCGGCATGGCGCTGGCGCCGGAAAGCCGCCGCGACCAGGGTCTCTGCCTCAATCTGCCGGTCGGCCTCAACCTCAACCTGCCGATCTACAAGCGCATCTCCAGCAATTTCTTGATCTCCAACACAAAGGAGAAGGCGGAGGCCGACCGCCAGATCGCCGGCCTCCGGATCAAGACGCCGACACGCGGCGCGCTGGCGTCGAGCCTTTCCGGCGGCAACCAGCAGAAGATCGTCATCGGCAAATGGCTGGCGCATGGCGCCAAGCTGTTCATCTTCGACGAACCGACGGTCGGCGTCGATGTCGGCACCAAGGCCGAAATCTACCGCCTGTTCGGCGAATTGCTGTCGAAGGGCGCCGGCATCATCCTGATCTCGTCCTATTTGCCGGAGGTCTACGAACTGGCCGACACGCTGCACGTGTTCCGGCGCGGCAAGCTGGTGGCCACGCATGGGTTCCACACCGCCAGTCACGAGGACATTCTCACGCAGGCGCTCGCCGAGAAACAAGAAAAACTGGGAGGACAGACATGAGCATCGAGGCGATCCCCGCTGAGAAACCGAAGCGCAACTACAACGTCCTGTTCGGATTGACGCTGCTGGCGCTGCTGGTGTTGCTCTGGATCGTCCTTTCGCTGGCGACGCCAAGCTTCGCTTCGGGCAACAACATCGCCAATCTTCTGCGCCAGGGCTCGATGATCGCCATCATGGCGGTCGGCCAGACCTTCGTCATCATCACCGGCGGCATCGATCTGTCGGTCGGCGCGGTGGTCGGCTTCGCCACCGTCGTCGTCGCGATGATGATCAATGCCGGCTTCCCGATCTGGCTCGCCATTCTGGTGACATTGCTGGTCGGTGTCTCCATCGGCATGTTTCACGGCTTCGGCATCGTCAAGATGGGCCTGCCGCCCTTCATCATCACGCTGGCGACGCTGACCTCGCTGCGCGGCATCGGCCTTCTGATGACCAACGGCAATTCGATCAACATCAACAGCGACACCTTCACCGCCTTCTCGCGCAATTCCTTCGTCGGCATTCCCAATCTGTTCTGGATGGTCATCCTGGTCGGCATCCCGGCCTATATCTTCCTGCATCACAGCCGCTGGGGCCGGTATCTGTTCTCGGTCGGCTCCAACGCCGAGGCCTCGCGCCTGTCCGGCGTCAACGTCCAGCGCACCATCTACATGGCCTATACGCTGTCCGGTCTGTGTGCGGCCTTCGTCGGCGTGCTGCTTGCCGCCCGCATCGGCATCGGCAACCCGACCCAGGCAGAGGGCTGGGAGTTGCAAGCGATCGCCTCGTCGGTCATCGGCGGCACCTCATTGTTCGGCGCCGTCGGCTCAGTGCACGGCCCGCTGCTCGGCGCCTTCATTCTGGCCACCATCAACAACGGCGCCAACCTGCTCAACGTCAACTCGTTCTGGCAGCGCATCATCACCGGCGCGCTGATTATCATCATCGTCTACTTCGACGGGCTGCGCCGCCGCGGCAAGTAGCCCACCTCAATCGATCGCCGGTCCGCCAGAAGTGACGGGCCGGCGATTTCATTAGAGACTGGATTGAAGCATGAAAGCCGTCGTCTGCCGCTCGCCCGGCGAGCTTGTCCTGGAAGACCGCCCGGCGCCTGGCGCCCCGCCCGCCGGCTGGGCGCTGGTCGCGGTCAGCCATGTCGGCATCTGTGGCACCGACTACCACATCTTCGAGGGCAAGCACCCGTTCCTGGCCTATCCCCGCATCATGGGCCATGAAGTGTCGGGGACGATCGTCGAGACCGGTGAAGGTGTCGACCTTGCCGTTGGCGAGCCGGTCGTCATCAACCCCTATCTCTCCTGCGGTAAGTGCATCGCTTGCCGGCACGGCAAGCCGAATTGCTGCGTCAGGATCGAGGTGCTCGGCGTCCACCGTGACGGCGCCATGTGCGAACGCATCCTGGTGCCTGCGCAAAATCTCTATCCGGCAAACGGCCTGTCGTTGGCCGACGCCGCCGCCGTCGAATTCCTCGCCATCGGCGCGCATGCCGTGCGGCGCGCGCGGGGTGAGCCCGGTGCCCGCACGCTGGTCATCGGCGCCGGCCCGATCGGCCTCGGCACCGCCATCTTCGCCCGCATAGCCGGGCTCGACGTGACGCTGCTCGACATGAGCAGTGAAAGGCTGGCCTTCGCCGAAAACGAACTTGGCTTCCGGACCCTTGACGGATCACGCGGCGCGGTACCCGATCTGGTCAGGGAGGCGACATCAGGCGAAGGCTTCGACGTAGTGTTCGATGCCACCGGCAACACCCAATCGGTGCAGTCGGCCTTCGCTCATGTCGCGCATGGCGGGACACTGGTGCTGGTCAGCGTCGTCAAGGACGACATCGTCTTTTCCGACCCCGAATTCCACAAACGCGAAATGACACTGATCGGCAGCCGCAATGCGCTGCATGCCGACTTCGACCATGTCGCCGCCTCGATCCGCAATGGCGCCGTGCCTTTGGCCAAGCTCGTCACCCACCGCACATCGCTTGCCGATACGCCGCGCGATCTCGCCCGCTGGGCGCATGAGAAATCCGGCCTGATCAAGGCCGTGATCGAGGTGGGGTAGCCGGCCGCCGCCGACTCACAGCGCCGACAATTTGAGCTCCACCCGTTCCGCCGGGAAGCGCGATTCCGAAAACTGGATCGGCTGGCCATCCGGCGTCACGTTGACGGCGACCGTGACCAGCACGATGGCGCCAGGCTGCAGATCGAGTGCGGCAAGGTCAGCCGCATCGGCGTGGCGCGCCGACAGCACGGTCGATTGCCGGAGATAATCGTCTATGCCGAAGCGGGCCAGCGACGCGGTGATCGAGCCGGTGTCAGCCATCGCCTTGTCGATGCCGGTAAAGCGCCTGGCATCGAACCATCCGGCAGCGCGCGACACCGGCCGTCCATCGGCTTCGCCGCGTGTCTCCAACCTGATAACCTCGGCTCCTCTGGCCAGGCCAAGCCCCTCGGCAACACGCTGGCTGGCCGGCTCGACGGACGAGGAGAGCAGCACGATATGCCGTTCCGACGTTTGCCCTTGCAGACCGGTCGAGAACCGTGTGCGTGCGCCGATCGGATAGGACAGCCGCTTGCGTGACAGCACGAAGGTGCCGCGTCCCTGCTCGGCCCGCAGCACCCCTTCCTGCACAAGCGCCGATATGGCGCTGCGCACCGTGTGACGGTTGACGCCATAGCGCTCGGCCAGCGCCACCTCAGGCGGCAGTGCGGCATTCTCGGCGAAATCGCCGGTGGCGATCGCCTGCAGAATACTGTCTGCGATCTGCCGCCACAGCGAAACGCCGCTGCACCGCTCGATGCTGTCGGCCGCCATCTGCCCAATCATAACTTCCCCCCGCCTTCTATCGCTTGTCATCCACCCGTCATGGACTCGCGTTAGGTAATATGTATAATTTGTATAGTTGTCTATATCAATAGACAAATTCAGCAAAGAGGAATGCTGCCGATGCGAGGACAGGAAGCCCGCGACCAAGCCGAACGCAAGGCCGCCATGGCGACGCTGGCGCAATCGAGCGGCGACGACGTCGTCCGGCTCTGGAACGAGGCCGGCCTGCCTTCGCAAGCCGAACTGCTGCGCGGCCCCGAGACTGGCCTGGTGACGCTGCGCGGCCGCATCGGCGGCGGCGGCGCGCCCTTCAATGTCGGCGAGGCGACCGTCACCCGCGCCACCGTCCGTCTGCCGTCCGGACAGGTCGGCCATTGCTACGCGCTCGGCCGCGACAAGCAGAAGGCGAAGCTGGCGGCGATAGCCGACGCGCTCTGGCAGGACCCTGCCCGCCGCGCCGAGGTCGAGACCAGGCTGATCGCGCCTTTGAGGTTGGCCTTGACGACCGCCCAGGAAAAACGCCGCGCCGAGACGGCGGCAACGAAGGTGGATTTCTTCACCATGGTTCGCGGAGAAGACTGATGGATATTGCTGCGCAATCGATCGAGGGCGGCTTCGCCGATCCGGTGTTCAACGCCCAGACCGTTTTCCGCGCCGTCATGGACGCGATGGCGCGGCCGGGCAGCGTACAGCCCTTGCCGACCTTGGCCCGCCCGCCGGCGCCGTTCTCGGCAACCGCCGGCGCCGTGGCGCTGGCGCTGTGCGACAACGACACGCCGCTCTGGCTCGACCCGGCCCTGCACACCTCCGCCGCGATCGGCTCCTGGCTTGGTTTCCACACCGGCGCGCCGCTGGCCAACACGCCTGCCGACGCGCATTTCGCCTTCGTCGCCACGCCGGCCGAGATGATGTCGCTCGACGGCTTTTCGCAGGGAACGCAGGATTACCCCGACCGCTCGACCACGCTGATCCTGCAGGTCAGCGACCTCACCTCAGGCGCTCCACTGCTGCTCGAAGGTCCCGGTATCGAAACCAGCGCCACGATCGCGCCCGCGCAGATGCCGCGCCATTTCATCGAGCAGTGGAAGCAGAATACCAAGCGCTTTCCGCGCGGCGTCGACATCATCCTCGTCACCGCTGAAGGCATAGCCTGCCTGCCGCGCACGTCGCGCATCAAGACGATGGAGGCTTGAAGATGTATGTCGCGGTAAAAGGCGGCGAGGCCGCAATCGCCAACGCCCACAGCCTGCTCGCCGACCGTCGGCGCGGCGACCGTTCAGTACCGGCGCTGCGCCTCGACCAGATCGTCGAGCAGCTGGCGCTCGGCGTCGACCGGGTGATGAGCGAAGGCTCGCTCTATGACCGGGAACTCGCAGCATTGGCAATCGTCCAGGCGCGCGGTGA
The DNA here is from genome assembly GCF_056403815.1 of Mesorhizobium sp. P2_E9. Classification (NCBI taxonomy): domain Bacteria; kingdom Pseudomonadati; phylum Pseudomonadota; class Alphaproteobacteria; order Hyphomicrobiales; family Phyllobacteriaceae; genus Mesorhizobium; species Mesorhizobium sp. P2_E9. Next base: position 127,361 of record NZ_JBFUET010000021.1, on the reverse strand, counting down.
CATGATCGAGGCGATCTTCCTGGTGCGCGCCTACCGCACCACGCTGCCGCGCTTCGGCTACAGCAAGGCCATCGACACCAGCACGATGCGGGTCGAGCGGCGTGTCTCGGCAACCTACAAGGATCTGCCCGGTGGTCAGTTGCTTGGTCCGACCTTCGACTACACCCACCGGCTGCTCGATCCCGAACTTGCCGCCGGCGCCGATGTCGCCGAACCCTTGCGGCGCGAGACGGAAGCGCAAGCCATGCCGCGCGTCTCGGCGATCCTTGCCCGCGAAGGCCTGATCGAACCCGATGGTGAGATGCCGCAGGACCATGTCCCCGGCGACATCACCCGCGAGCCGCTGGAATTCCCGATGGCGCGCGACATCCGACTGCAGGCGCTGTCGCGCGGCGATGAAGGTTTTCTCTTGGCGCTCGGCTATTCCACGCAGCGCGGCTATGCCCGCAACCATCCCTTCGTCGGCGAGATCCGCATCGGCGAGGTCGAGCTGGAATTGGACGTTCCCGAACTGCCCTTCGCGGCACCGCTCGGCACGGTCCGGGTCACCGAATGCCAGATGGTCAATCAGTTCAAGGGCTCGGCCAAGGCGCCGCCGCAGTTCACCCGCGGCTACGGCCTGGTCTTCGGCCAGAGCGAGCGCAAGGCGATGGCCATGGCGCTCTGCGACCGGGCGCTGCGTGCCTCCGAACTCGGCGAGGACATTGTCGCCGCGGCCCAGGACGAGGAGTTCGTCATCTCGCACTCCGACAACGTCCAGGCGACCGGCTTCGTCGAGCATTTGAAGCTGCCGCACTATGTTGACTTCCAGGCCGAACTCGACCTCGTGCGCCGTATGCGCGCCGAGTACGAAGCCCGCGAAAACCCGGCGAAGATCGAAGAGAAGCGGGAGGCCGCGGAATGATCGAAGGCCTGTCCCACATGACCTTCATCGTCCGCGATCTAGACCGGATGACCGAGATCCTGACCGGAGTTTTCGACGCGCGCGAAGTCTATGCCAGCGACGCCATGCAGTTCTCGCTGTCGCGCGAAAAATTCTTCCTGATCGGCGACATCTGGATCGCCATCATGCAAGGCGAGGCGCTGCCGGAGCGCAGCTACAACCACATCGCCTTCAAGATCGATGACGCCGATTTCGACCGCTACGCCGAGCGCGTCGGCAAGCTAGGCCTCGACATGCGCCCGCCGCGTCCGCGCGTCGAGGGCGAAGGCCGCTCGATCTATTTCTATGACGACGACAACCACATGTTCGAACTGCACACCGGCACGCTCACCGAGCGGCTGGCGCGCTATGCCAAGGGAGTTGAGGTCGCATCATGACCGACATCGCCACCTACAACTTCGCCTATCTCGACGAACAGACCAAGCGGATGATCCGCCGGGCGATCCTCAAGGGCATCGCCATTCCCGGCTACCAGGTGCCCTTTGCCTCGCGCGAAATGCCGATGCCCTATGGCTGGGGCACCGGCGGCGTCCAGGTCACCGCCTCGATCATCGGCCCGGACGATGTGCTGAAAGTGATCGACCAGGGCGCCGACGACACCACCAATGCGGTCTCCATCCGCGCCTTCTTCAAGAAGGTCGCCAATGTCGCGGTGACGACCGATACCGCCAGCGCCTCAATCATCCAGACCCGCCACCGCATTCCCGAACATCCGCTCACCGCGGGCCAGGTGCTGGTCTACCAGGTGCCGATCCCCGAGCCGCTGCGCTTCCTCGAGCCGCGCGAGACCGAAACGCGAAAGATGCATGCGCTGGAGGAATACGGCCTCATGCATGTGAAGCTCTACGAGGACATCGCCAAGCACGGCCGCATCGCCACCACCTATGCCTATCCGGTGAAGGTCGAGGGCCGCTATGTGATGGACCCCTCGCCGACACCGAAATTCGACAATCCCAAGATGCACCGCTCACCGGCCCTGCAGTTGTTCGGCGCCGGCCGCGAGAAGCGCATCTACGCGGTGCCGCCCTTCACCGAGGTCGTCAGCCTCGACTTCGAGGACCATCCGTTCGAGGTACAGACCTTCGACCAGCCCTGCGCACTGTGCGCGGCGGAGAATGTCTATCTCGACGAGGTCATCCTCGACGATCATGGCGGCCACATGTTCGTCTGCTCCGACACCGATCATTGCGAGAAGCGGCGGGCTGACGGCCATCGCGGCCACCTTGCTCCGGAAAACCATCCTGCCCCGGAAACCCATTCTGTCTCGGAAAAAATGGAGCCGGCACAATGACCAACGAACCGCTGCTGCGCGTCTCGGCGCTGTCCAAATTCTACGGCTCGCGCGTCGGCTGCGACAACGTCTCCTTCGACCTGTGGCCGGGCGAGGTCCTTGCCGTCGTCGGCGAATCCGGTTCCGGCAAGACGACGCTGCTCAACTGCCTGTCGACGCGGCTGCTGCCCTCTTCCGGCACCGCCAGCTACCGCATGCGCGACGGCCAGTTCCGCGAGCTCTACCGCATGAGTGAGGCCGAGCGCCGCTTCCTGATGCGTACCGACTGGGGCTTTGTCCATCAGAACCCGGCCGACGGCCTGCGCATGACGGTGTCGGCCGGCGCCAATGTCGGCGAACGGCTGATGGCGGTGGGCGACCGCCACTACGGCAAGATCCGCGCCACAGCGGTCGACTGGCTGTCGCGCGTCGAGATCGAGGAAGATCGCATCGACGACGAGCCCCGCGCCTTTTCCGGCGGCATGCGCCAGCGCCTGCAGATCGCCCGCAACCTCGTCACCGGGCCACGGCTGGTGTTCATGGATGAGCCGACCGGCGGCCTCGACGTCTCGGTGCAGGCACGCCTGCTCGACCTCCTGCGCGGGCTGGTCACCGATCTTGGCCTCGCCGCCATCGTCGTCACCCACGACCTGGCGGTAGCGCGGCTGCTGTCGCAGCGCATGATGGTGATGAAGGACGGCCGCGTCGTCGAAAGCGGCCTTACCGACCGCGTGCTCGACGACCCGCGCGCGCCTTACACGCAGTTGCTTGTTTCCTCGATTCTGCAGGTCTGACGATGCCGACGCCTCTCGTTGTTTCCGACGTCGCCAAGAGCTTCACCATGCATCTGCGCGACGGCATCAAATTGCCGGTCGTGGCCGGTGTCTCGTTCTCGATCAAGGCCGGCGAATGCACGGTGCTCGGCGGCCCGTCCGGTGCCGGCAAGAGCTCGATCCTGAAAATGCTCTACGGCAACTACGCCGTCGACGAGGGCCAGATCATCGTCAAGCATGAGGACGGACTGATCGATCTCGCCCATGCCAGCCCGCGCACTGTGCTTGCCGTTCGCCGGCAAACGATCGGCTATGTCAGCCAGTTCCTGCGCACCGTACCGCGCGTCGCGGCGCTCGATGTCGTCGCCGAACCGCTGGTCGAGCGCGGCGAAGAGCGCGAGACAGCCAGAGGCAAGGCACGCGCCCTGTTGGCGCAGCTCAATTTGCCGGAAAAACTCTGGGCGCTGCCGCCGGCGACCTTCTCCGGCGGCGAGCAGCAGCGCGTCAACATCGCGCGCGGCTTCATCACCGAGCACCCGATCCTGCTGCTCGACGAACCGACCGCCTCGCTCGACGCCAAAAATCGTGACGTGGTGATCGAACTCATTGCCGCCAAGAAGGCAGCCGATGTCGCCCTGCTCGGCATCTTCCACGACCATGATGTGCGCGAGGCGGTGGCCGACCGCATCATCGACGTCACTGCCTTCGCTCCAGGAAAAATCGCCGCATGACCAGGAAACTGTCGGAGACGCCACTGATCCACCCGACGGCGGAAGTGCACAATTCGACGCTCGGCCGCTGGACCGAGATTGCCGACCGCAGCCGGGTTTCGGAAAGCGAACTCGGCGACTATTCCTACATGATGCAGGACTGCGCCGTCTGGTGCGCGACGATCGGCAAATTTGCCAACATCGCGGCAAGCGTGCGCCTCAACGCCACCAATCACCCGACCTGGCGGCCGACGCTGCACCACTTCACCTACCGCGCCTCGGACTATTGGGACGACGCCGAGCACGAGAGTGAATTCTTCGCTGAGCGTCGCGCCAAGCGCGTCACCATCGGCCACGACACCTGGCTCGGCCACGGCTCGACCGTCCTGCCCGGCGTCACCGTCGGCGATGGCGCGGCTGTCGGCGCCGGCGCGGTGGTCTCGAAGGACGTCCCGCCCTACACCATTGTCGCCGGCGTGCCGGCCAAGCCGATCCGCGAGCGCTTCGACCGCCGCACCGCCGAGCGCTACCAGGCACTCGCCTGGTGGGACTGGGACCACGCCAGGCTGCGCGCCTCACTCGACGATTTCCGTGACCTGTCGGCGGAGGCGTTTCTGGAGAAGTATGGTTGACGCGAATGGTGTTTTCGTCGAACTAATAATCAGCCAACCAATGCGATGGAGCATATGTGACCTTTATTGTCGTAATCCCTCTTTTCATTGGACTGGGGTTGGTCGCGTTGGGGATTTTGGCGATTAAGCTTGGAGTTAAGCGTTGGAGGCAATCTGACGTTGGCTCTTCAGTAACGTTGATGATATTGGGTTGTGTTTTGCTCACGGCGGCGATAGCCCCGCTCTATATGTTGTGGATCCTTGCGCAACTTACAGGTAAGCCAGGCTGACAAAGTAATACAAGCAAAGCAAGATAATTCGGAGAGCGAGGGTAGACCGGCATCTTTACATTGCTATAGGTGGGCGCCATGCGTTTTATTGACCAGTATCGCTTGCTTTGGTATGCCTTGTTCGCGGCTCGCTATATGCTTTTGAAACATTCGACAATTTCATATCCCTGACACAGGACTCGGACAGGACGCCATCTCCCCCAAGGAGATCGCCATGCTCGAAACCGTGAAACCCTCGCTCGCCGGATTCTTTGCCGGCTCCAACCCGGCTCCGCCGGCGCATCTTGGCACGCGTTACGACACGTCAGGCAATTTCCTGACCGAGCCCGGCAACACCGTCGTCAGTCATCTCGTCAGCGGTTCGCCGTCCGAGGCAGTCATGCTTGTGGTGCGCGACAAGATGCTGGCGATGCCCGACGCCGACCGACTCGCCTTCACGCCCGTTTCCAGCCTGCACATGACGCTGTTCCAGGGCATCATCGAGTACCGCCGCCGCTTGCCCTACTGGCCGCAGGACGTGCCGCTCGACACCAGCATCGACGCCATGACCCGGCTTTATCTGGAACGCTTGAAAGGCTTCGAAGGCTTCGGTCCCTTCAACATCAAGGTGGTCGAAATCGTGCCGACCGGCCTCACCGTTGCCGGTGCGACGGACAACGACGTGCGCATCATGCGTCAATGGCGCGATGCGCTGGCGGTGCCGTTCGGGTACCGGCACCCCGATCACGACACGTATGTCTTCCACATCACCTTCGCTTACCAGATCCAGCGCCTGGCAGATGCCAGAGCCGCTGCGTGGCAGACGCTGTTCGATGAGGGCCTGGCACTTTTCGCACGGCAGGCACCGGTGATCGAGATCAAGGCCCCCGCCTTCTGCGCCTTCCGCGACATGAAGCATTTCGAGGAATTGCTGGTGCTTGGCTGACCGTCGGCAAGACACCAGTCGTCGCGCCTGTGGAGCGTAACAAAACTGACATGCTGGCGACATGGCAGGTTCATGTGGCTGCGTTAGGCGAGAGCCTGACGATCAATAAGGCCCGGACTGGAGCCCAGCCCCATGTCAGCAAGCTCTGCCACGCTCGAAATCCGCGGTGTCAGCCGACGATTTGGCAAAAACACCGCCGTCAGCGATGTCAACATCTCGATCCCGCAGGGTCAGATGGTCGGTGTCATTGGTCGTTCGGGCGCCGGCAAATCGACCCTTCTTCGCATGATCAACCGTCTTGTCGACCCCAGCCAGGGGTCGATTTTTTTTGACAGCGCCGAGGTCTCCCAGCTGCGCGGCTCGCCGCTGCGGCGTTGGCAGCGCGACTGCGCCATGATCTTCCAGCAGTTCAACCTGGTGCCGCGCCTCGACGTGCTGACCAACGTGCTGCTCGGCAAGTTGAACCACCGTTCGACCCTGTCCAACCTTCTCGGCATGTTTTCGCGCGCCGAATGCGCCGAGGCAGTCGCCGCGCTCGAGCGGCTCGATATTGCCCGCACCGCGCTTCAGCCCGCCGGTACGCTGTCCGGCGGACAACAGCAGCGCGTCGCCATCGCCCGCGCCCTGATGCAGCAGCCCAAGGTGATCCTCGCCGACGAGCCGATCGCCTCGCTCGACCCGCTCAACGCCAAGGTGGTGATGGATTCGCTGCAGGACATCAATCTGCGCGAAGGCATCACCGTCGTCACCAACCTGCATACGCTCGATACCGCGCGCACCTATTGCAGCCGCATCATCGGCATGGCCGCCGGCAAGGTTGTCTTCGACGGCCCGCCCGAAGAGCTCAACCGCGAGGCCGTGCGTCTCGTCTATGGCGCCGACAGCAATGGCGGCGAAATCGCCGAGGCCATCACCTCGACCAGCGTTGCCTTCAAGCAAAAGATTGCAGCATCCGCCGGACCGCTCGAGCCTGCATTCCCAGGTTACTGAGTTCAAGAAAGGGCGGCTCGGATCGTCCGCCCGCGTCAAGGGCACCTGTCAAAATCGATAACGCTGCCGGCGCGGGGCCGGAACCTACAGGAGAGATATCAAATGTTCAGGAAGATGGTTCTCAGCGCCGTTTCGGTGCTCGCCATGGCAACCAGCATGGCCCACGCCGCCGATCTGAAGGAATTCCGCGTCGGCATTCTGGGCGGTGAAAACGAGACCGACCGGCTGCGCAACTACCAGTGCCTTGCCGACCATCTGAAGACCGAATTCGGCTTCGAGAAGGTCTCGCTGTTCCCCGCCGCCGACTATGACGGCGTCATCCAGGGCCTGCTCGGCGGCACGCTCGACTTCGCAGAGCTCGGCGCGTCCGGCTATGCCAGCGTCTATCTCAAGGATCCGAAGGCGGTGACCCCGATCCTCACGACCAAACAGACCGACGGTTCCACCGGTTACTATTCGATCGGCCTGGCGCTGAAGACCTCGGGCATCACCGACATCAAGTCGGCCAAGGGCAAGAAGCTCGGCTACGCCGATCCGGATTCGACCTCCGGCTACCTGATCCCGCTGACGCAAATTCCGAAGGACACCGGCGCCTCCAACGAGACCTATTTCGCCTCGACCCAGTTCAACGGCGGCCATGAGAACAACATCCTGGCCGTGCGCGATGGCAAGGTAGACGTCGCGGTGGACGATTCCTCCGGCATCGGCGACTTCAAGAACGGCTACACCTCCGGCACCTTCCACAAGGAAGTCGCCAAGGGCGCCGTCGACTCCAACGACTTCGTCGAAGTCTGGCGTTCGGGCCAGATCCCGAACGGTCCGCTGGTCGTGCGCGCCGCGCTCGGCGACGAGATGACCGCCAAGCTCGCCGCCTTCTTCACCGATCTGCCGAAGAAGGACAAAGCTTGCTTCGAGGGCGTCGAAGGTGGCGATTTCACCGGCTACGTTCCGGTGAAGCCGGACTTCTACAACGTCATCGTCGAAGCCCGTAAGGCAGCCATCGGCGGCTAACGGCGAAATCGAAAAGGGCGGTGTTACTAAAGCGACGTGCGTTCATTTGGACGCACAAAGTACGCTTTAGCACTTAGGATTGCCGCATCGGACCTTCAGAAAATCGGGTTTCGATTTTCGGGCCGATGCGGCGGCACCGCCCTTTTTGCATCTCCGATCATGACCCTTTCCGTGACAGCCCCCTCTTTGACAGCCTCTTCCGGCGCCACCCACCAGATGGCCGATGCCTGGCGACGCCAGACGTCGCTGCGCCGGTTCTATACAGTGCTGGGTGTCGGCCTGCTGCTCGTCGCGATGTTCGCCAGCATGTGGTTCGCCGACGAGGCCAATGCCGGGCACTTCTTCGACCGGCTGCCGCATATTCTGGATTTCTTGAGTTGGCTCACCCCCAAGGACTGGAACGACGTCTGGCGGGCGCTATTCGACATTGCCTCGCCGCATGACACCGGCACGCAGGAATTCAACTTCCCGCTCGGTCGCATCTATGTCTGGGGCGGGTTCTACATCCCCGAATATTTCGAGCTGATGATCACCACCGTGAACGTGGCCCTGGTTTCGACCTTCATCGGCCTCATCTTCGCCGTGCCGTTCTCGTTCATCGCCGCGCGCAATCTGACGCCCCATCCGCTGCTGCGGCTGATCGTCAAGCGTTTCATGGAGTTGCTTCGCGCCTTTCCGGAGATCGTCATCGCCGGCCTGTTCGCGGCCATCGTCTCGATCGGGCCGATCGCCGCCATCATCGCCATCGGCCTGCATTCGATCGGCGCACTCGGCAAGCTGTTCTACGAGGTCAACGAGAACATCGACATGCGTGCCGAGGAAGGTCTGCGCGCGGTCGGCGCCAACTGGTTCGAGCGGGTGCGCTTTGCCGGCCTGCCGCAGGTGCTGCCCAATTTCATGTCCTACACGCTGCTGCGCGTCGAGATCAATGTCCGCATCTCGACCATCATCGGCGCCGTCGGCGGCGGCGGCATCGGCGAGGAATTGAAGCTCTCCATCTCGCGCGGCTTCGGCGCCAAGACGCTGGCGCTGGTGCTGCTCTTGTTCACGACCATCTTCATCATTGACCAGTTTTCCGCCTGGCTGCGCCGCAAGCTGGTCGGCGAACAAGCCTTCATGATGGGGGCGTAAATCATGGCCAGCATGACCGCCGAGGAGATGCTGTCGATCGAGGAGCGCTATCCCCAGGTGTTCCGGCGGCCGCTGTACAAGCGCTTCGCCCCGCTCTTCCTGTTCGTCGGCATCCTGACGTACCTCATCTATGTCCTGTGGTTCTTCAGCCTGCCGCAAGTGCTGCGGGAATCGCACTGGGAGCGTCTGCCGCTGTTCCTGACGCAATGGATCAGCTACGATTTGCAGCCAGAGTTCCGCCTCGACCAGCCTGAGATCACGCCAAAATACCCGCGCTTTTCCGCGCTTGGCGAGAACCCCAACCCCGACTGGGTGATCAAGAACCCGGACGGCACCTTCACCGTGCTGATCGACGGCCCGGCGAAATCCGTCACCTTCGACAAGGCGCAGGCGACGATCGTGGCCAACGGCCAGACCGTGCCGGTTTCGCTGACCAGCGGCAAGCCGGTGATCACGGGCCCGGTGCCGGACTGGATCACCGCGCATGACGACGAGGTGGTCGCCAAGATGGGCTTCGTCGGCGAGGTGCGCGTCACCGTCGACCGCGTCAAGGTGCGCAAGCGTTTCCTCGGCTGGGCGAATTTCGTCTTCGACACGCGCTCGCCCTTCTTCGGCAAATCAGCGTCAGAAGTGGTCTCTCTGATCGTATCCGGGCCTGAGCTGAAACCGGGCACCTCGAACCTGGCGCTGGCCGGCAACAACATCTGGAACAACGCCCAGTGGCAGCATGGCGACGTCTGGACGAAGCTTTTGCAGACCATCGTCATGGCGTTTCTGGGCACGCTGCTCGGCGGGATCGTCGCCTTCCCGCTCGCCTTCTTCGCCGCCCGCAACATCACGCCGAGCGGCGCCCTCAGCCAGGTGCTGAAGCGCTTCTTCGACTTCATGCGTTCGGTCGACATGCTGATCTGGGCGCTGTTCTTCACCCGCGCCTTCGGCCCCGGACCTCTGGCCGGCAGTGCCGCGATCTTCTTCACCGAGATCGGCACGCTCGGCAAAACCTATTCCGAGGCGCTGGAGAACATCGACGACAAACCGCGCGAAGGCGTGCTGTCGACCGGCGCCAACGGCCTCCTGGTGCAGCGCTACGGCGTGATGCCGGAAGTGATACCCGTCTTCATCAGCCAGACGCTCTACCAGTGGGAATCCAACACCCGCGGCGCCACCATCATCGGCGCCGTCGGCGCCGGCGGCATCGGCCTGAAGCTGTGGGAAGCGATGCGCACCAACTCCAACTGGGCCAACGTCTTCTACATGGTGCTGCTGATCCTGCTGGTCGTCTTCATCTTCGACAACATCTCGAACTTCCTGCGCCGCCGGCTGAGCCGCACCATCCACGACTACAACAGGATCCAGGCCGAGCAGGGGTAACCTTGTGACGCATAAGCGCGGGCGTCGTATAGTGCCGCGCCAAGGGTCGACCCCCACTCCGTCGAGCTGCGCTCGACACCTCTCCCCCGATCGACGGGGTGGAGGAAAGGCACGAGTTTGCCACCCTTGGCTCCTTTCCTCTCCCTCCGGAGGGGGGAGAGCGACTATCTGGGGTGTCAAGTTGCATTTGCGAACTCAGTTCTCGCGTCGCGTGCTTTTGCATTGAGGATGACGAGAAGTTTTCTGGCGAGTGCGATGCGGATGAGCATTTTGGGCTTTCCCGCCTGCTGCAACCGTTGAGCGAACGCTTTGAGGTGGGGATCGAACTTGGCCACGATGGCCGCGACGACGAAGAGGATGCCGCGCGGCCCAGCACGTCCGCCGCGCACATGCCTGTTGCCGGCGCGCCTGCCGCTGTCGTTGGCGATGGGGGCGAGGCCCGCCAGCTTGGCGATGGCTTTGTTGGAGATGAGGCCGATCTCGGGCTGTTCGGCCATCAGGCGGGCAACGGTGCGGCCAGCCACACCCTTGAGCGAACGAAAGGCCGACCCCAGCTTGGCCCACAGCGGATCGTCGTCGATCATGGAGGCGATCTCGCCTTCCAGGCGCCGCTGCTCGCGCTTGAGGAAGGCCAACATGGCCTCGATGCTGGCGCATGCCTCTGCATCGGGTGCAGCACTTTTGCGCTGCTTGTTGATGGTGGTATCGCCAACAACCTGGCAAAGCCGCCCGACCAGCGCAGCAAGGCGCTGCTGGGAGTTGCYGGGCGGTGGCGTCGGGACGATCTTCTTGACTGCGCCGTAATGGGCAATGACAGCAGCGTCGATCCGGTCGGTCTTCTCCAGATAGCCCATCGCCTCGGCGAAGCGGCGCACGCTTCTGGCATTGACCAGGGCGCATGGCATGCCATGCGCCCACAAAAGCATGAAGCCAAGCCGCTCATACTCCACAAATGATCCTGTTCACGGTAACCTGCCTTGTACGTACGGTTGGAACCAAGCGACTTTTCGGTCGTGCGTGACGAAGGCGAAGATCCCAAGCTCTCCCGCGGTTGTAACCTCAGGTGGTACGGGCGACTTCGCCAAGCCAAGGTCCGGCTGGCCGGCCGGACCTTGGCTCAATCGCTTCAATCCCACGAAATCTCTCTCGTGTAGATACAAGGTGGCTCGGCGAAGCCGAGACGGAGTGGGGGCCGACCAGCGCAGCATAGGACAATGCATGGCCAAGCTCATGCGGTAGCCACGTCCGTGAAGGACAGAGAACGGGTCACGGCTTTACTGCGTCACCTTGGTGTCGATCGCCTTCTGCAGGTCGGAAAGCTCGTCGCAGCCGGCGGGGCACAGCTTTTGCAGCGACGCCAGTTGCTCCTTGGCCTTGGCCATGTCGCCGGTCTCGACATAGAGCTCGCCCAGATATTCGCGGGCGGCCTTATGGTCGGGCTTCAGCTCCAGCGCCTTGTTGTAGTAGGTCAGCGCAGTGGTGAAGTCGCCGGTTTTGCGCAGCGTGAAGCCGAGCAGATTGTAGACGTCGGCCTGCTGGTTGTCTTGCGCAAGGTCACGCAGATCGGCCAGCGCGCCCTTGTAGTCCTTGGCGGCGATCTTGGCCTGGACGGCGGTGAGGTCGGGCGCGTCAGCGCCCTCGATATCGTCGACCGCATAGGCCGGCATGATCGTTGCGACGGGAACCACGGTCAGCACGGCAATGGCGCCGAGCAGGCCGTAGAGGGCGTGCTTGCCCAGGAAGGATTGTTTCATTGTCTTTCTCGCTTGGTCGGAGTTACCCGTTCAAATCTGAACGGGAGAGAAGCCGTAGGCATTGCCGTCTTTCACGAAGACGCCGGTGCCGGGGAACGGGAAGTGCGAACCGGAAATGCGGATGTTGTCCGCGATCACCCGGTCGATGATCTTGTGGCGGGTGGCAATCGCGGTGGGTCCATCCTGGTCGTAAGCGCCCTGCCACTCCGGATGCGGCGCCAGAAGGGCGGGCACATACATGGTGTCGGCCGAGATCATCAGCTGTTCCTTGCCGGAATTGGCGAGGTAGACCGAATGGCCGGGCGTATGGCCAGGCGCGGCGATGATCTGGATGCCGGGTGCGACTTCGGCACCGTCCTGAACCAGCTTCCAGTTCTTCCATTTCGGAAAGTTTTCGGCGATGCGCTTGCCCGCCGGCTTGCGGCCCTCGGGCAGCTTGGCCAGACGGCTGGGGTCGGTCCACCAATTGTATTCGGTGGTGTTGACGATCAGCTCGGCATTGGGGAACACCGGCGTGTTGGTGCCCTTCTCCATCAGGCCCCAGACATGGTCGGGGTGGAAATGCGAGATCATGATGGTGTCGATCGCCTTGTAGTCGATGCCGGCGGCGGCCATGTTGGCCGGCAGATGCGTGGCATTGGCCTGCCACTGGCCGACGCCGGAGCCCGCATCCATCATGATCAGTTTGCCGCCCATCTTGAGCACGACGACGGTGAGCGGAATGGGCATGAAGTCGGTCGGCAGCCCCGCCTTGGCGAGTGCAGCCTTGGTGTCGTCGACGGAAACATCCTTGATGAAGGCCGGGTCGTGCGGCTTCTTCCAGATGCCGTCATAGATGGCGGTCACCTCGATGTCGCCGACCGTGTATTTGTAGAAGCCGACGGTCGGCTCCACCGGGGTCTCGGCGAAAGCGGGGCGGGTGAACTCAAGTTTGCCGGCGAGGCCGAAGGCGGCAGCGGCGGCGGCGGATTGAAGCACTGTGCGGCGTGTCATGCTGAACATGGTGGTCTCCTGTGGGTTGCGTGGCGGAAGGAGTGACGGAGGGCCACGCCACATGGCCCCCCGTCCTGATTGCGGACCGGGTCGGGACCTCGAGGGTGTCCCGACCCCTGAATTCAGTTTCCCCAGATGCCCTGGCCTGATTCATCCGCATCAGATTTCATCGTCGCCTGGGCACTGTGCCGGACCATGTCCGGCTTGCGGATCGAGGCGGTGTAGCTGTTGTCGATGGTGGCTGCCGTCGGGTTGGCGTTGTCGGCGCCGAAATGGTCGCTGCCGGCAAAGGCAGCACTCGAGGCAAGCACCATCGCAGCCACGCTGAGAGCGAGCTTGGTCATTTCTAAAAATCCTTGTTCGTTTCTTCGGGTCGCGGGCCGCTGAATGGCCCCGCTGAAGTGAAGACCCGGCAGGGCCACGCTTTATTCCCGGACGGTATGAGATTTTTTTGAAAGGGCGGAATTTGGGGCGGCGGGCTCCCGGAAAAGGCCGACTAGAGAGAGTCTAGGAAGAGCCCTCAGACACACTTCAGAAACAATATTCAACAGTTCGGAAAAACTGGCGAAAAGATCGGATGGCATAAGCATCCCTCAACGGCCGGGAATCGGTCGCCGCACGCGCGCATATCAGTCAGATGCAGCGGCGGCGCAGCCGGCAAGACCTGCCAAGCGGCGACATGAACAGCCTGGCAATGCGCGGCCAGGACGGGAAAGTTTGGAAATGGATTACGGTATCGATATCGCCGCATTGGACAGGGACGCGGCAAGGCCGGGCAGAGAGCCCGAAACGGGCGACGTGCAGCCGAAAACCGGTTCCGCAATGGTCGCGCGCGCCCAGATCCTGACGGGCGCCGACTTCGCCCGGGCAGGTCAGCCCGACGAGCGGCTGGACAAGGTCTTCGAGCAGCTCGCAGAGACATTCGCCACCTTGCCTGCGGTGATCTCCGACGGACGTAGCTGGACCTATGAGGAACTGGACAGCCGCGCCAACCAGTTCGCCCGTGTGCTGATCAAGCGCGGCGTGCGGCCGGGCCACCGGGTCGGGCTCATTCTCGACCGGTCGGCGGAAACCTATGTCGCCGTGCTCGCCGTTGTGAAGGCAGGCGCCGCCTTCGTGCCGCTGGCCACCGCCTTTCCGCAAGAGCGCATGGCGCTCATCATCGAAGACGCCTCAGTCAGCCTGATCGTCACCATCGCCACCTATGCCTCGCGCGCCGACCAGCTGCCGGTTCCCCATGTGCTGATCGACAGCGCTGCCGCCGAAATCTCCAAACAGTCCGGCGCGCCGCTGAAGCCGCACAAGGCCCCCACTGCCGGCGAAGACATCTGCTACATCCTCTACACTTCTGGCACGACCGGCAGGCCGAAGGGCGTGGCTGTCCGGCACCAGAGCTTCGTCAACTTCATCCGCGTCGCCGCCGCATCCTACGGCTACAGACCGGGCGACCGCGTCTACCAGGGCATGACCATCGCCTTCGACTTTTCCTCCGAAGAGATCTGGGTGCCCTTCGTCGCCGGCGCGACCGTGGTGCCGGCACCCGGCCAGATGCCTCTGGTGGGCGAGGAGCTCGCCGATTTCCTGCGCCAGCACAGCATCACTTGCATGGCCTGCAGCCCGACCCTTTTGTCGTCGATGACATCTGATGTGCCCAGCCTGCGCACGCTCCTGGTCGGCGGCGAGGCCTGCCCGCACAATCTGGTGGTGCGCTGGTCGAAGCCGGGGCGGCAGATCCTCAACACCTATGGCCCGACAGAGGCGACCGTCACGGCGACGATGGGCGCGCTGACGCCGGACAAGCCCGTCACCATCGGCGCGCCGCTGCCCACCTATTCCATCGTCATTCTCGACCCTTCGCTGCCGGAGCTGGCCGAACCTGGCGAACTGGGCGAGATCGGCATCGCCGGCATCGGGCTCGCAGTCGGCTATCTCAACAGGCAAGACCTGACGGACCAGAAATTCATCCCCGATTTCCTCGGCCTGCCGAACAATCCGTCGCAGCGCATCTACCGCACCGGCGACCTTGGCCGGATCAACGGCGATGGCGAGATCGAATATGCCGGGCGCATCGACACCCAGGTGAAGATCCGCGGCTATCGCATCGAGCTCGGCGAGATCGAGGCGGTGCTGCTGGACCAGCCGGAGATCGCGCAAGCTGCCGTCACCACCTGGGAGATCGAGCCCGGCCGCGTCGAACTGGTCGCCTATTACGCGCGCAAGGCCGGCCAGCCGGCGCTGTCGCGCGCCGACATCGCCCAGACGATGAAGCGCCGCCTGCCGGATTACATGGTGCCCTCCTATCTGGAGGAACTGCCCGCGATCCCGATGACGGTCTCCAACAAGGTCGACCTTCGCCAGCTGCCGAAGCCGACAAGCGTGCGGCTTTCCGCCGACCGCACCATGGTTGCGCCCGGCAATGACGACGAGCGCTTCCTGGCCGAGGCGCTGGCCGCGTTGCTGAAATTCGAAGACGTGTCGGTCGAGGACAATTTCTTCGACGATCTCGGCGCCAACTCGCTGTTGATGGCGCATTTCTGCGCCCGCGTGCGCACCCGCAAGGAATGGGCGACGACGTCCATGCGCGACATCTATCTCTACCCGACGGTCGCGCGCCTGGCCAAGCATCTGAGCGTAGCTGAAGAGATGACGACGGCCACCAACGAGCCTGTCCTCACCCGCCGGGCATCGAACTTTGCCTACTGGACCTGCGGCATGGCGCAGTTGCTGTTCTATGGGGTCTACAGCTATGTGGCGCTGTGGGCGATCAACATCGGCCTCAACTGGATGTATGACGCGCTCGACGATCCGCTGCAGCTCTATATCAGGTGCGTGGCGCTCTCCTCCGGCGTCTTCTTCGGCATGACGGGCTTTGCCGTCCTGGCGAAATGGGTGCTCGTCGGCCGCTGGAAGGCCGAGGCGTTCCCGATCTGGGGCCTGCGTTACTACCGCTTCTGGGTGGTCAAGACATTGATCCGCACCGCCCCGGTCGTGTTGTTCCGCGGCAGCCCGCTCTACAGCTTCTACCTGCAGCTGCTGGGAACCAGGATCGGCAAGAACGCCGTCATCGAATCCCGGTCCGTGCCCGTCTGCACGGACCTCATCTCGATTGGCGCCAACACCATCCTGCGCAAGGAATCGCTGATCCTCGGCTTTCGGGCGCAGTCCGGCTATATCCATATGGGTCCGCTGACCATCGGTCGCGATGCCTTCGTCGGCGTCGGCTCGACGCTCGACATCGACACGTCGATCGGCGACGGCGGCCAGCTCGGCCATTCGTCCTCGCTGCAGCGCGGGCAAAGCATCCCGGACGGCGAACACTGGCATGGGTCGCCGGCCGTGCCGACCACGGCGGACTACTGCAAGGTGCGCAACGAGAACGCTTCCGACGTCAGGCGCTTCCTCTTCGAAGCGGTGCAGCTGATCGGGTTGTTTGCCGTCGTCATCCCGCTGCCGCTGCTGTTCCACAGCTATTGGGAGAATGTCGGCGACGACTATCAGGAAACGATCGGCCTGGTCGCGATCGGCACCACGGTCACGCTCTTCGGCTATATCGCCGTGGCTTTTCTCGCCGCGACGCTGCTGCCGCGCCTGCTCAGCCTGGTGCTGAAGCCAGGCCGCACCTACGCGCTCTACGGTTTCCGCTACTGGCTGCAGGCCGCCACCGAATTCTCGAGCAATTCGCGTGTGCTGGGGCTGTTGTTCGGTGACAGCTCGGCGATCGTCTATTACATGCGCGCCATCGGCTGGAACCTCAACAAGGTGGTGCAGACCGGCTCCAATTTCGGCTCCAACCAGCAGCACGAAAACCCGCTCCTGTGCGAGATTGGCAGCGAGACCATGGTGTCGGACGGCCTGTTCATGATCAACATGCACAAGTCGGCCTCCGCGTTCCGTCTCGAGCCGACGCGCATTGGTGAACGCAACTATCTCGGCAACAACATCTACTATCCGCCGGATGGGCGCACGGGCGACAACGTCCTGCTCGGCACCAAGGTGATGATCCCGATCGATGGGCTGCTGCGCGAGAATGTCGGGCTCCTGGGTTCGCCTGCGTTTGAAATCCCGCGCATGGTCAACCGCGACAAGGAACTCATCGCCGGCGTCGACGAGGCCGACCGCCGCAAGCGCATCCCGTTCAAGAACCGCCACAATCTGGTGACGATCCTGCTGTTCTTGGCAACGCAATGGGTCATGCTGTTCGCCACGCTGGCGATCTGGGACCGGGCACTGAACTACTACACCGAATGGGCGGAGGTCGCTCTCTTCGTCGCCGTGCTCCTGACCTCGGCGATCACCATCCCGTTCTACATCTTTGTCGAGCGGGCAAGCCTTGGCTTTCGCAGGCTGAAGCCGCGGATCACGACGATCTACGACGTCGACTTCTGGCGTCACGAACGCCACTGGAAGCTGGCGGATTCGCCGATCGTGAACCTGTTTGGCGGCACGCCGTTCCGGCCGATGATCCTGCGCCTGCTCGGCGTCAAGGTCGGCAAGCGCGTCTATGACGGTGGAGCCAACCTCACCGAACGCTCGCTGGTCGAGATCGGCGATGACGCCACGCTCAACGAGGGCTGCGTCATCCAGGCTCACTCGCTGGAGGAAGGCGCGTTCAAGTCCGACTACATCCGCATCGGCAAGGGCTGCACGCTCGGACCGTCGGCGTTTGTCCATTACGGCGTCGTGATGGGTGAAGGATCGGTGGCCGATACCGATTCCTTCGTGATGAAGGGTGAAGAGCTGGAGCCCTACTCCATCTGGCGCGGCAACCCGGCCAAGCTGCATCGCTTCGTCATCCCGGTCACGGAAGACGGCGCCAAGGCGTCGGCTTGAAGGCCGCAGAAGTCCGCCTTGCTCCCGTGACCGAGGCCAACCGGGCCCTGGTCGCAGCGCTGGAACTGGCCCCGCAGCAGATGGATTTCGTCGCTGGCAATGCGGAGTCCCTGGAGGAGGCTGAATCCGACGAGGACGCCCGGCCGCGCGTGGTGATGGCCGGGGATCGTGTCGTCGGTTTCCTGATGTACGACGCACCGGAAGATGACGACGAGGCGCGCATCTACCGCTTCATGATCGACCGCGCCAGCCAGGGCAAGGGCTATGGCAAGGCCGCGCTGCGCGAGGTGCTGGACGAAATCAGAAGCCTCGGCCACATCAGGCACGTCTCGATCTGCTATGAACCGGAGAATGAAGCGGCACGCCAGCTCTACCGCGCCGCCGGTTTCGTCGAAGAAGGGCTCGACGAGGATGGAGAAATGATCGCCGACCTCGTCCTGCCAAGGGATGACCGTTGACGCGACCGCCCTCCCCTGAAGCCGCGCTGACCGAGGCGATGGCGGCAATAGCGCCCCCAGGTGTCCGGACCGGATGCCGGCTGATAGGCGACGCGGACGAGGCCCATCTGCTGCCCGAAGAGGCGCGTTCCATCCCCGCGCGCCAGCCGGCCATGCGGCGCGCCAGCGGTGCCGCCCGCTGGGTCGCGCACCGACTTCTGGCCGATATCGGCATCGCGAATGTCGCCATCCCGCGCGCGCCGTCCGGTGCCCCGGTCTGGCCGGACGGGATAATCGGTTCGCTCGCCCATGACGATGACATGGCCGTGGCGGCGGTCGCGCCTGTCGGCCGTATCGTCTCCCTCGGCATCGATGTCGAGCCCGCACAGCCCCTGCCGGATGATATTTTCGCGATCGTTGCAACCGGCGCGGATCGGACCGGCGCGGCGGACCGGCGGCTTGCCGGCCGCATCCTGTTTTGCGCCAAGGAAGCGGTCTACAAGGCGGCCTATCCGCTCGACCGCGAGATACTGGGCTACGAAGATATCGCCGTCGACCTCGACGCGGGCCGCGCGACGACGAAGACCGGCCGCAAGGTCAGGCTCGCATATTGCGTTGCCCCGCGGGTGGTCGTCCTGGCGTTTGTCGGCGAATAGCGCGCCGCCCTATTCGCTCACAATCTCCCGATAGGTCCTCACCGCACCGTCCAGCCCGCGTATCCGCCATGTCTCCCCATCGCGTCCCTCGACAGGACACGGCCCGAGCGGCACCTTGCCGCCGCCTTCCGGCAGGTCGAGCACATAGACCGGGTTGCAGATGCCGGACAGCCGCGCCCTCAGCGCTTCGACCAGCGCCTGGCCCTCGGCAATCGTCGTGCGCCGGTGCGCCATGCCGCGCGCGAGGTCGCCATGGTGCAGGTAATAGGGTTTTACCCCCAGCCGATACATCAGCTCGCGGCAGAGCTCTTCCAGCACCTCGACGCTGTCATTGACGCCTTTGAGCAGAACGCTCTGGTTGAGCAGCACGAAGCCCGCTTGCCGCATCGTTCGGCAGGCCGCCTCGGCAGCATCGGTGATCTCGCGCGCGTGGTTGAAATGGGTGACGACGGTGACCATCAGCCGGCCCTGCAGCGCCGCGACCAGCCCCGAAGTGATGCGGGACGGCAGCGCCACCGGCACGCGCGTGTGGATGCGCAAGAGCCGCACATGCTGGATCGCCTCGATGCGCGCGACGATCTCGGCCAACGCCTTGTCGGGCAGTGACAGCGGGTCGCCGCCGGTCAGGATCACCTCGCGGATTTCGGGATGATCCGCGATATAGGCCAGCGCCGGCTCCAGCGCCTCGCGCGTATAGCCGCGACCTATAGAGGTCAGCGACTCCTTGCGGAAGCAGAACCGGCAATAGACCGCGCATTGATAGGTCGGAAACAGCAGCACCCGGTCGGCATGGCGATGCGTCAGCCGGGGCACCGGGCTGAAGTCATGGTCGGCGATCGGATCGCCAAGCTCGCCCTCCGTCTCCACCAATTCGTCTGGCGACGGGATGACTTGCGCGCGGATCGGATCGGCGGGATCGTTCCAGTCGATCAGGTCGAGATAGGCTTTCGGCGCCCGCACCTTGTGGAGCGTAGCGGCAGCTTGCGCGGCCGCGCGCTCGGCTGGCGACAGCGGCAGGGCGGCAAGATCGCGCACATGGCGCACACCCTGGCGGACATCGTCCTGCCAGTCGGCGTCGGGGGCGCGGGTTGCATCTTTTAGGTCGGTCATTGGCGGCCTCGGGCTGTTCGCGCGGACCTATCGGCCGGATGGGCGGTTGGGTCAACCACTGTGGCAACGCCAATTGCGCCCGCCGCACTCTACGGCGCCCCCCTCTGTCCTGCCGGACATCTTCCCCTCGAGGGGGAGATTGGCAGTTTTGGCGCCGGCTCTCCCCCTTGGAGACATTGGAGATTGGCGAAGGCCGTCGCGACATCGATCTCCCCCCTTGTGGGGGAGATGTCCGGCAGGACAGAGGGGGGCGCCGTAGCGCATCAGCCTTTGCCAGCGTCCAACCTTCACGCCGTACGCCCGGCCTTTGCCACCATCGCCACAAAAGCACTCTCAATCGTCTCAAACCTCAGCTCCGGATAAAGCGCCCCCGCCTCGGGTGTGTTCGTCTCAAGCGCGGTCTCGCCACGGATCCAGAACGCCCGCAGCAACCCAAGGCCGGGCGCTGCCGCGATCATCGCCTCCAGTTCCTCGGCGCTCATGTTCACGATGCACGGCGAGCGGCCGCTGACCCGGCGCCACAGTTCGATCATCACACTCTGCGTGATCCTGTTCTGCGCGATGCGGATTTCGTGTCGCACGGCATTGGGATCCTCCAGCGCGCGCATGGTGACGGCAGCGATGTCCCTTTCGCTGACGAAGGTCGCCGACACATTGCCGTCGCCATAGAGCGTCACCTCGTCCGGCGGCAGGGAGGCCGAGCCGAAGCGTGTCAGGTCGCCGAGCGTCGCCACCCAGGTCGAGAAGAAGCCGTTGGTATAGATCACCGTATAGGGCAGATCAGCCTCCCTGACCGCGTCGAAGACGGCTCTCTTTATGTCGAGCGGCGCGATCGAGCCGGGTGCGGCGGCGGCAAAGTCGAGGCCGAAGCCGGCGGAGGGCACGAAGCGGGAGACGCCGACATCTTTCACGGCGCGCACCAGCGTCATTTCGCTGGCCGAACCGACATGCACCGAGCTGATGACGCGATCGGCCTTGCCGACGGCGCGCACAAGGCTGTCATAGTCGTCGAGATCACCGACATGCACCGTGGCGCCCAATTCCTTGAGCGGACGCATCCGCGCTTCGTTGGCTGAAGTCGCCGGCCGGACAAGCACATGGACGCCGTCGCCATTATGCGCGCTGGCCTTCGCCATCTCGCTGCCCAGAAGCCCCGTCGCGCCGATGATCAGGGTGCTGGTCATATCCTCCTCCCATTACCAAGAATGGAACCGTCCCAGTCGCGCTCCAGGCCGATATCCTGCAGACGACGGTCGGAAAGGCGGGAAATACGGCGCAGCACGCGCCGACGCTCGAATGCTGCGGTACTGCGCATGGCAAGGCCGCTCATCGCGGCGCCAATGGGTCCAAGGGTTAAGGTCATCGTCCGTCTCCTGTTTCGTTAGGCGCAAGCGTGCCGGTGTCGCCCCAATGGAGCGAGCATGATGATTGCTCACACTATGTCTGGGTCGTGGGGGCGCATCGACGGATGGAAACTAGATGTCTGTGCGCCGGTACGTCCTGATACTGGGCATTTCCGGGCTGGACGACAAACGACTCTTTGTGCATGATTTGTGAGCAACGCTCACAGGTCAAGATCATGCCGCGCAGACTGCCGCCCCTCACCGCTTTGCCCGCTTTCGACGCCGCAGCCCGGCACTTAAGTTTCACCAGGGCAGCGGAAGAGCTCAACCTCACCCATGGCGCGGTCAGCCGCGCTATCCGCAACATAGAGGACAGGCTGGGCATCCAGCTTTTCGATCGCGGGACACGATCCGTGCGCCTGACTGCCGTCGGTGCTGCCTACGCGGTCGAGGTCGGCAAGGCGCTCGACCAGATCGCCGCCGCAACCATCGTCGCCACGCCCGACCGCTCGACGCGCATCCTCAACGTCAGCACATCCGACGGCTTCGCCGGCCGCTGGCTGGTGCCGCGGCTGCATCGCTTCCACCGCGCCAATGCCGATATCGACGTGCGGCTGGCGACCTCGGGCGTGCTGGCCGATTTCGTCAGCGACGGCATTGACATCGCCATCCGCTACGGCAAGGGCGGCTACACCGGCGTGACGGCGGAATTTCTCGCCGATGAGGAGGTCTTCCCCGTCTGCAGCCCGGAGTTGATGCAAGGTGACCATCCGCTGCGCCAACCCAGGGATCTCAGGCATCACAAGCTTATCCATGACGCCTTTCGCATCGACTGGGCGACATGGTTGCGAGAGGCAGGCGTCGACGGCATCGACCCCAAACGCGGCGTGCGCTTCGATTCCGCCACCTTCGCCGTCGAGGCCGCCGTGCATGGCGAAGGCGTGCTGCTAGGCCGCAGTGCGCTGGTCTCGGCCGATCTCGCGTCAGGGCGGCTGGTGCGCCCCTTCGACCTCGCGCTGAAATCGGCGGCCAGCTACTACCTCGTCTATCCCGAAGGCGCGCTGCGCCAGAAAAAAGTCAGGGCGTTTCGCGACTGGCTGTTTGCCGAGGTGGCGGCTGACTGGGTCGGCATGCCCGGGAAGGACTGAGGCGGAAAGTCCCGCCCACCTATGTTGCCAAGGCGGCCGCCATGTCGCGCACCAGTTTTGCTTTCCATTTCAGGCGGACAGCCGGCGTCGCGCCGCTGACCTACCTGACGCAATGGCGCATGCATCTGGCCGAGCGCGCTCTGCGCGAGGAAGACACGCCCGTGGCGGTGCTGGCCCGCTCCCCTCGGCTACACCTCGGAAAGCGCCTTCAGGCGCGCCACCGGCACCGCGCCCAAGCGCTATCGGACCGCAGGGAAAGCCGAACGCTGGAGGATACGGAGGCGCAGTCGTTGAGCCTGGTGTCTTGAGACTTCGCATGCAGCCAAACTTTGCAGCGCCGCGCTGCCCCCCACCCCGCTGCTTCGCAGCGACCCTCCCCACAAGGGGGAGGGTGAGGAAGCGCTTCATCCACCCGTGCAACAGTGTTCTTATGGGGACGCGGAAAACTGGGCTCCCCACCTCCCCCTTGTGGGGAGGTCGGACCGAAGGTCCGGGTGGGGGTGCTGGCGCAACCCTTGCAGAACTTGTTTCCCTCCCCCTGCGGGTCGTAGGCAAGCGCGAGCAAGACAGGTGGACAGCCCGGGGCTGTCCACCTGGCCCCCGCCTGATGCATGTCGCCCCAAAGGGGGCATCGGTTTTCAGGGAACCGACATGCAGGCCCGCGGACAGAGTGGACGTTGGCGTCCGCGGCGGCCAGTCGTCATATGACGGGTATCAGCCCGGAGCGGCTAGTCCTTGGCGCGATAGGCTTCCGGTATGACGAACACCTCGTCGGCGCGGCCATAGCCGCCGTCAGCGACTTCCTCGATCAGCACCATCGTGGTGGCGCGCGCGACCTCGCCGAAAAAGTCGACGAACATGGCTGTGGTCCGATGGATGAGGTCTTCCTTCTGCGCCCTTGAGAGTGCGGCCTGCGGTACTTTGATGTTGGCGAACGGCATGGTTGTATTCCTTCTGTTTGAGATTGGATTTCAGGCTTTGGGATGGAGCAGGTCGGCAAGGCCGATCCGTTCCAGCAACTGCGCACGCACGCGGGCGGCAACGCCGTTGACGATCACGGCGCCATCGTCGGAGGGGTCGATATGGACGCGCAGCGGACGGCTTCCGTGCGGCATGGCGACGAGGTCGACGATTGCTCCCGCAACCTCGGCCGGATCGGCATCCGCCGGCTCAAGCGACGCCAGCCCCTTCAGCGCCTGCTGATCGGCACCGGCATAGGGACCGGACCAATAGGCGTCAGCGCGCTCCGCGTCGGCCGGCGCCGCCGCATGGTGGAAATGCTCGGTGCCCTTGGTGAAGGCGCCCGGCACGACGATCGTCGTTTCGATGCCGAAGCGGGCGAGTTCCAGCGCATAGCTCTGCGCCAGCGCGTCCATGCCGGCCTTGGCGGCGAAATAGGGCGCCAGGAACGGCGGCGTGCCGCCGCGCGTGCTGCTCGAACCGACCCAGATCATCTGCGCCCGGCCGAGAGACCGCATATGCGGCAGGGCGGCACGGTTGACGCGCTGCGTGCCGACGACGTTGACGTCATAGAGCTGCGCCAGTTGTTCGGGCGAGAACGCCTCGGCCGGCCCGAACCCCATATGCCCGGCATTGTGGATCAGCACGTCGAGCTGGCCGGCCTCAGTGACGATCTGCTGGATCGCCGCCTGCGCCGAGGCGTCGGAGGTGACGTCGAGCGCAATGGTCTTCAGCGCCACGCCCTCGTCACGAGCGAACTTTTCCATTTCGGCTACCGCCGCGCCACGTGCCGAGGGGTCGCGCATCGAGGCATAGACCGTGTGGCCCGCCCTTGCGAGCGCCCGCGCCGTCATGGCGCCGAAGCCTGAGGAAGCGCCGGTGATCAAGATTGTCTGTTGCATGTCAGTCTCCTTCAGAGAACGCCGCCATTGGCGCGGATGATTTGTCCATTGACCCAGCCACTGTCCGGCCCGGCCAGGAACGCGACCACGCCGGCAATGTCGTCGGGTTGGCCGAGCCGGCCGAGCGGGATCATCTTGGCCGTAGCCTCGATCTGCGCCGCGCTCTTGCCATCCGTGAACAGCGCGGTTTCGACCGGTCCGGGTGCCACCGCATTGACGGTGACGCGGCGTGCGCCAAGCTCCTTGGCCAGGATGTGCGTCATCGCCTCGACGGCCGCCTTGGTGGCGGCATAGACGCCGTAGCCCGGCTGATAGAGACCGACGACGCTCGAGGAGAAATTGACGATGCGGCCGCCATCGCGAAGGCGTTTTGCCCCTTCGCGCATGCCACGGAACACACCGCCGAGATTGATCGCCACCTGGGTGTCGAACGCGGCGTCGTCGGTCGCGGCGATCGGCGAAAGCTTCATGATGCCGGCATTGTTGACGAGGATGTCGACACCGCCGAACGCCTTCTCGCCGGCGTCGAACAGTGACGCGATGCCTGTGGGATCGGCGATGTCGGCCTGCACGGCGATCGCCTTGCCGCCTTCGGCTTCGATCGCGCTGACGACCGCTTCGGCCTCGGCACGGCCCCGTGCATAGTTGACGACGACGGCGACGCCGTCGCGGGCGAGCCGCTGTGCGATCGCCGCGCCGATGCCCTTGGAGGCGCCGGTCACGATCGCGATTCTGATTGGATTGCCCGTACTTGTCTGCTGGTTTGTCATGGAAGTCTCTCCGTGTTGTTGATGACACGGATATAGCCGTTGCCATCTTCCGGATAATCAGCCGCCTCTTGACATCACTATTCGGAAACTGCGAACAAAGGTCATGGATCGGCTGGACACGATGCGGCTCTTCGTCCGCGTTCTGGAACGGCGCAGCTTCACCGCTGCCGCCGCCGATCTCGGCCTGCCGCGTTCAACCGCGACGGAGGCGATCCGCCGGCTCGAAGAGCATCTCGGCGCCCGCCTGCTGGAGCGGACGACGCGGCAGGTGAACGCCACGCAGGATGGCGAGGCCTACTATCAGCGCTGCCTGTCGATCCTGGCCGAGATCGAGGATGCCGAGGCCGCCTTCCGCAACGCAGAACCCTTCGGCCTGCTGCGCATCGACGCCAGCACGCTGCTCACGCGCACCTTCCTGCTGCCGCGCCTGCCGGAGTTCTTGGCCCGCTATGTCAGGATTGACCTGCAGATCGGCCAGAGCGACCGGCTGGTCGACCTCGTGCGCGAGGGTGTCGATTGCGTCATCCGCGTCGGCGAGCCGCCTGACAGCGGCATGATCATGCGCCGTCTAGCGATGATCCGCGAAATGACTTGCGCCAGCCCGGCCTATCTCGAACGCCACGGAATACCCGCCTCTCCCGACGCGCTCGACGGCCACCAGGCAGTGGGCTTCGTCTCGTCGCGCAGCGGCGAGGTGCTCCCCTTCGAATTCACCGTCAACGGCAAGATCCGCGAAGTCCGATTGCCCGGCCGCGTCGCCGCCAACAATTCCGACACCGCCGCCGATCTGGCGCGGCTCGGCCTCGGCCTCATCCAGGCGCCGCGCTATCGCTTCGAGAAGGACCTTGCCGACGGCACGCTAGTCGAAGTGCTGGCCGACTACCCGCCATCGCCGACGCCGCTGTCGGCGCTCTACCCACAGAACCGGCAGCTCTCGCCGCGCCTGCGCGTCTTCCTCGACTGGGCCGCGCGCATCTTCGCCGAGGCGAACCTTTAAGAGCAAGTCCAGGAAAAGTGTGTAGCGGTTTTCCCGGGAAAAGCGCGTAGCGCTTTCCCTTGGGAATTGCGTCAAAACAAAGAGATAGGGATGCAGCCATCGGTTCCGTTGCCCATCATGGGTACCTCGCCGCTATCGACCTCACCGACGAAACCGTAGGTATTGAAGCAAAATGGCACTATTCTGTGCGGTCTGGGGTCTTGGAACAAGCGGATGGATTTCAACACGGGCCATGGCTACCTCCTCATTGGCGGCCTTATCCTGGTCGGCGCCGGGCTGCTGATCCTGTCGCTGATCGTCAATCTTCGCGTCGCCCACAGCGTGCGCGACGATGTGCGCCATCGCGAAAAGCTGCTCGAATATTACCGCAACATCTTTTCACAGCTGGGCGTGATCCTGATCGGCATCGGCGTGTCGCTGTTCATCTTCTTCTTCCAGCAGAACTATCAGGACCAGCGCAGGCGCGAGACGGAACTGCAGCAGGTTCTCGCCAAGCTGGCGGCGCGCATTGCCCGCGGCGCCCCCGTCGTCGGTTCGCTTGGCGAATTCGACACGCTGCTGGATGAAGGCGGGCCCTATGTCAGTCCGGAGCTCGGGGGAACGAACGCCGCGGTCAGCGCGCAGGGAACCGAGCTCGGCAAGCAGGTCGCCGAGATCCTCCTGGTCGAGCGCGACGTCGATATCAGGGACTTCGATATCCTGAACCTGTCGCGCGATTTCGAATCGTCGTCCGTCGTCAACGAGCTCGATCCGACGCTGTGGTTCAACATCGTGCGTGACGAGAGCGAGGTCAAATACGCCACCACCCAGCTCGCCCTCGACTACAAGGACCTGCAGGACGCGATCGGCGGCGAGCCGGTCGAGGTCGCGCTCGCCGATCCTGAAAAACAGCGCAAGATCAAGCATGAGGTGCTGGACATCTTCTACGATGCCGACCTGCTGCGCCAGCGCAGCAGGCGGTTTCTCGGCCGCGCGTGCTGGCTCTTGAGCGACGGGCGCGGCTTCGTCAGCCTTCGACCGATCGATGTGATCGAGGCCGATGTCAGGTCGCACCAGGAATGGATCGAGCGCTCGAAACCGCTACTGACGCAGGCGAAGTCGGGCAGCGGTGATTGCTTCAAACTGCTCCGGTTCGGCCAGGGGTCGTGAGGTGGGAGCGAGCGGGCAAGGCCCACCGCTTTGGTGCCAACACCCAATCACTCTCAACGACCGGGTTCGACCCATTGCGGACTCTTAGTTGCGGGGGGCGCTTGACGCGATCCGCCCCCTGAGGCGCCCTTCGTTTGTTGCTTGGTGAATGGCGGCTTTGCGCCTCATTTCGGTCGCAGTGATCGTAGTCTGTGAATCCTGAAAGCAGTCACTGTCGGCGACACGAGGAGGGCCGCGGGACCGGCGACCGTTCCGGCGCCGCCGCCGATGGATCATGCACCAAGCCCGTTCGCGTATTTTCAGGCAGTGGATTCCGCTATCTGGCGTTGAAGCTCGATTGTGCGTGTGCAGCTTTGACGCCGCTGTCGAACTCCAGAACCGCAATATTACTCATGAGCTTTACGATACGACCGCCGTTCATGTTAAGATCGGTTCTTGACTCGCCTATGTAGCTCTTTCAACTGCTGGTCTCGTAGCATCAGTCTTTCAACATAGGTGCGGCCGACGGCAGACTCCGCCCTTCTACATTCTCTCCATGATAATTTTTCCTGAACACCCGCTGCCGGCTCCAGTCCCTTTGAATTTGCCAGTTCCGTTGCTACCTTTTATGACACCAGTCAGGGTGTTCCCGCCTCTTTTTCCTTTATCAATAAAGGAATGCTTTATATTTACTGCGCCGCTGCTAGAAACACTTCCAGTAAATCCGGAGCTAGACGATACTTTGCCGTCACTTATGACGACATATGTTGAGAGTTCTCGCCAGTCGCCGCAATCCGTTGTGGCTCGTCTGACTAATTTCCATGTGCCATTGAAGGCGCTTAGCCTGCTCGTCTGAGGCAGACAATGATCGCCCTGCACCACCATTCCGTCTTCACAAGCAAGCGGGCAGATACGAGTTCCGACCGCCTTTAGTTTTTCCAGAAGTGCCGCCGTCGGTTCCAACGATGCAAGCTTGACACCTTGCCGGTCGGCATAGTCTTGAAGTGCTTTGCGGCTGCCTAAGCCCCATTTGCCGTCGGCATGGCCGGCCAGGCACCCCAGGCGAACCAGTTCCGCTTGAGTAGCCAGCGTAAGTTCGCCAGAATTTATGTCGCCTGCCGGTGACCGCGCCAGCGGGTCGGGGTGTTCAAGGCTTGCGACTTCCGTCCCCTTGGCGCGCTCCGTCCCCGGCCGGTGCGCCACCTGTCGTTCCGTTTCGATGCGCTTGTCGATCGCGTCGATCTTCAACTTCGCAAGGGGTGCAAAAGCGCCCCCCGGAAATTGCTGCAAATACGCCTCGAAGAAGCTCTTGTCGGTCGAGTCCTTGATAGTCGCCCAATATGCAAGTTCGACTGCATTGTCCGGCAACGTCGACTGTGAAGTGGGGGCAGATGCCGCCTTCGGTTCCGTTGCGAGAGGCTCCAACACTACCTCGCCCGTGAGCGAAGAGTTCTCCCAAGGCACTTGCTTGCCATCTGTCGCAGCCAGCACATCGCGGCGCACATCGATGAGGTCGCGCATGATATCGTGCCCCGGCGTGCCGAGGTGAGCGACCAGTGCAGTCGTGAATGGAGAATTCCGCCCCGCTCCGTCCATGGCGACATTGCCCGGTTGTGTTGCGAAAGCTATGAGCGAGCCGACTCCGCTGCCAAGCCTGGCCAGACCCCGACGCACGGAACCGGAGCGCGTCCCCATCGAGCGGGAAAGCTTCTCGGTGAACGGATTGTCCCGGCAAGCATCTAGGAAGATGAGGTTGACCTTGGTGCTGCGCTCCATCGCTGAAAGTACGAGGTCGATCGGAAGGGCCTCAAAGTCGAGGTCGTTGTAGCTGGACAACTGTGCATCGACCGGCACCATATAGTTGCTGCCATTCACCTGCAGGCCGTGTCCGGCATAGAAAAAAAGTGCCATGTCGGCACCGTCGAGCTTCTCCAAGAACTGGCGGACCGTGCGACGCATTCCCGCCAAGTCGAGGTCCTGGTCGCTCACGACCTGAAAGCCAAGGCTTTCAAGTTTGGCAGCTATGTCGGAGGAATCGTTCTTCGGATTGGCTAGTTGGACGGCATGCTGGTAGGCCGAATTGCCAATCACCAACGCAACGCGTTTCTCGGCGACTGCGTGTCCCGAAACAGTGGCAAGCAATAGAACCAAAAGAATGAAAGCGCTGCGCATGGCAGAAACGGCTCCCCAAGGGAACTGTAGCAGAGGCTAATGCAACCGAAAAGAGCTATGCCCCCGGGGCTGCGGACGAGTGGCCCGCCACAATTTGCTTGATGCGCCTGAACGGGTATGCTGGCTGTGAGCATCGCTTCACTGGCACTAAGGATCTGTTTCGGCGTGTGGACACTTAGCCGAATCGTCAGCGTTCGGCGAAATGCGATCGCCGCATCGCTCGCCTATTTGATTCTGCTGGCCCTCTCGACTGCTCTCGTGTCACCGCCATTGGAGAATATCCTGCGCGACGTGATGATGGTCTCTATCTCGCCGTTCACCCATCCTCCACCCAACATTGTTGTGGTCTCAATAACAGAACAGACCCTGGCGGATTTTCCATACCGCTCACCACTGGACCGTGCCTTCTTGGCCGACATCCTGGCTCGGATCGAGTCGGCCCGCCCTCTTGCCATCGGCATCGACCTGCTGTTCGACCAGGCAACAGAGCCGGAAAAGGATGCCCGCCTCGAAACTGTCATCGAAACCGCCAGTGTGCCTGTGGTGATCGCCTCGGCTTCGCGGACTGACGGCCTTACCCAAAGGCAATCCGACTTTCTAAACGCGTTCGCTCCGTCGGCAAAGCGGGGCCTTGCAGCATTGTTGCATGACAATCTCGACGGCGTGGTCCGTGGAGCCTTTCCCGGTCGAGAAGGCGACGGGGCCTGGATGCCAAGCTTTGCTGCTGTGATCGCAGCATCAACCGGCGTTGGTCGCGGCCACTGGCCGGAGGAGATGGTCTACTACCGCACGGCGAACAGCTTGCCCTTCAGCTTTCCAACCTATCCGGCACAGGCCGTTCCGCTGGCACCGCTCAGCTGGTTCGAGGGGAAATATGTTCTTATCGGTGTAGATCTACAGCAAATAGACCGTCATCCGACACCGTTCGCGTTGTTGAGCGGCGCGAAAATCGGTGTCCTCCCTGGCGTCGCGATCCACGCCCATTCGTTAGCCAGGCTCGTGTCCGGGAATCGGATAACGACCCCTTGGCCTGCAGTGGGCTATGCGCCAATGCTTCTTGTCGGGCTGTTCTGCTTGTGGATCGTTTCGCGTCCGATCCCGGTGGTCTTCAAACCTGTCGCGGTCGCTTGTGCGGTGCTGCTGGTGTGGATCGGTGAGGCGTGGGCCTTCGCGCGGTTCGCAATCCTCGTTCCGATGGTCGCCCCTGCATTGCTTGTGGTCGGCCTGTCGGCGTTCGTTGGCTTCCTGGCTTGGAGACGGGACGCCAAGGCTCGCCAGTTCATTCAGAACGCGTTCTCGAAATATGTCAGTCCGGCCGTTGTTGCAGCGATTGTCAAGGAACCCAACGCTCTCCATCTCGGTGGCGAGAAGCGTGAGCTCACCTGTGTATTCACGGATGTCGAGGGATTTACGTCATTCAGCGAGCAAGTCGCGCCAGAGGTGCTCGCAGATGTATTGAACGAATATCTGAACGGGCTCTGCGAGTTATTTATCGAGCATGGTGCAACCATCGACAAGGTCATCGGCGATGCGGTGGTCGGCTTCTTCGGGGCTCCGGCAGCACAAAATGACCAAGCGGAGCGGGCGGTGTCTCTGGCACTTGCTGTGCAGGACCACGCGCAGCGGCTGCGAGAGAAATCGGCACGACGGGGCCATTCACTCGGATCCACCCGCATAGGTATTCATGGCGGGCCGGCAATCGTCGGCAACTTCGGGGGAAATCGGTTCTTCAATTACACAGCTATTGGAGATACTGTAAATGCCGCAGCCCGGCTTGAGGGAGCGAACAAGTATATCGGCACCAAAAACTGCATCAGCTCCGAAGTGGCGAGGCAGACGACGCGCTTCCTGTTACGCCCTGCTGGAGTTCTACACCTTAAGGGCAAGAGCCAAGGCATCGAGGCTTTCGAGGCAATGACACGTATTCCAGAAAATAAGATACTCTGCGAGGAGTATTTGAACGCGTATGCCCTACTTGCCGCAAGGGATACGCGGGCGATAGCGGCATTTAAGGTATTGGTCAAAAACTACCCGCAAGACGGCCTGATCGCTTTTCACCATAACCGTCTTGCAAGCGGAGAGTTCGGAGCAGACATTCATCTTGTCGGGAAATAAGGTCATCGTGACATGAGCCTCCGGCGTTCGACCTCGCAGATCGCCTCCCTGATCGTCGCGACGACCGTCCTTGTGACGACGCAACACGCGGCAGCCGGCAGCCAGTACGTGGTCCTGTCGACTCAGCCGATGGTGGATGAACTGCCGCCCGGCAAGCTCTTTATGCCAAGCGACGTCATCAACGTTCCAGCCGGTACGGTCGTCACTCTGCTCGGCGAAGACGGCAGCGTGAACGCGCTTTCGGGTCCAAGTTCCTTCGTGGTTACGGAGGATGCATTGACGTCCGGCAGTTTACAGGGGACTACCAACCCGAACGAAGGGCCTTCAAAACTTGACCTGATAGCGGTCCTCTTGGCGAATGAGCGCAAGAGAACGGAGTCCATCGGCGGTTCGCGCACCACTACCGACTATTCCACTCCGAGCGGACTCGACGACCCTTGGGCAGTGTCCATCGAAGAATCCGCCCCTGGCTGCATCCGCGATGGTGAAATGGTTCTAGCGCGCGCGGGCACAGGTCAGAGCGCGGTTTTCTCGATTCGCATCGGCGACGGTGAGCCATTCAACGGCATAGTCTGGAGCGCCGGCAAGCTCACTTACTCTCTTCCAGACCGTATTCCTCCCGAGGTGAAATCTGTTGTCGTCGAGACCAACAAGACATCGGCGTCGATCGAAATTAAAACGTTTCCAAAGAACGCCGTTCTTGAAAATCCGCTGGAAGTTCTTGGATGGATGGTGAGCAGCGGTTGCAAACGCCAAGCGTTGGCCTTGGTGCGTCAACTTGCGACAAAACAGCGATAGGTTATTGGCCAGGAGCCAACGCCGCGAATGCCGGAGCGACTGGCTCTACTGTGCGGCGGGCGGTGGCGGCGCGCTCGGCAAGGCGGCCCAGGTGATCGTCAGGACCAATGAAAGGGCGCCCAACTCGAACTTTCAGGCAAGCAGGTAGGCCTGCAAGTCAATGCCGATCTCAGCGGTATGGCCATCACGGTGAAGTAAGGCCCGTCGCTCCGTTCGTTTTGCCTGCAGTTGGCCCACTACGCTGAATACAAAGGTCGGCTTTCTGGCTTTATCATCTCGGAAGCAGACGTTCCGCTTGCGGCCCCGTCCCGGCCGTTGAGAAACGCACGTCCGAAGAGCTACTTCTGGCGCAATGTGCTTCGCTCTAACAGCTGAGCCGAACGGCAACTCCACCCTGTCGGCCCTTAGTCACCCACCCGCCGCAGTGTGCCGAGATGGTTGTCGTCGAGGAAGCCGATGGTCATGGCCGACGCCTTGCCGTTGGCGCCGACGACGAAGCTCACGCCGGTCGGCCTGTCCGGCGTCTCGGCATCGGGGAAGGTCAGGAACAGATCGCCGTCGAAATGCGTCAGTGAGTAGGACCGGGCGCCGGCCGGGCCGACCTTGAGCACAAGGCTGTCTCCCGCGCTCGCCACGACAGCATCGCCGATGAAGTCGTTGGTGTAGCGGCCTGCATAGGCACTGGCCGGTGCGGCCGGCCTTGCCGGAGACGGCGGCGTGGCATAGGTGGCCTTGGCCGCTTCGACCACCGGACCGAACATGCCAGCATAGATGCCGTCCCACGCCTTGATCCAGTCCTTCTCGACCGAACCCTCGAAAACGAGATCGGCAAAACTGTCGGACAGCCCCTCCGGCACCCCTGTCGGGAAAGCGTTGGCGAGGATGACGATGCCAAGCTTCTCCTCCGGGAAGATCGTCACCAGCGTACGCGCGCCGACGCTGAAGGCACCCGCATGGCCCCAGCTCAAGCCATGGCGGCCGAATTCGACATTCCAGCCAAGGCCGTAGAACGATGCGCCGCCCGAGACAGGGTTCTTGCCCCGCGTCATCAGCGGCACATGCGTTTGATCCAGCGCATCGGCGGCAATCAGCGTCTTGCCGGCGTAGACCCCGTTGCCGATGATGAGGCGCACCCATTGCGAGAGATCGCGTGCGCTGGAACTGACGCCGCCCGCGGGCGCCTGCGCATCAGGATCACGCTTGATCTTCGCGGCCCAGGCACCATCAACCTTGATATGCAGCGTGGCACGATCGGCGTGCTTGACGAAATCGGCGAGACGCGAACTTGTCGAGGCCATGCCAAGCGGACGATAGAGCTTCTCCTCGGCGACCTCCTCCCACGGCTTGCCCGCCGGCATGGCGGCCGCGATCGCGCCCTCGGTCAGACCAAAATTGCTGTAGGAATAGCCGGCGCGAAAGCTCGACGATGGCGGCACGAAGCGCAGGCGATGCAGGATTTCGGCGCGATCATAGCCAATGTCCTCGAGGTCGTCTCCGGCGGTGCCCGGAAGCCCGCTGCGGTGCGAAAACAGGTCGCGCACGGTGAGTTGGCTGGTCGGATAGGGATCGGCCAGCCGGAAGGCCGGATCGAGGTCGGTGATCTTCGAATCCCAGGACACGATCCCGTCGCTGACCAGCGCCGCTACCACGGTGGCGGAGACCGGCTTTGAAAGCGAGGCGATCTGGAACACAGTGTCCGGATCGACGGCCTCCGGCTTGCCGGCCTCGCGATGCCCGAAACCTTTCAGGAAGACCACCTGGTCATCATGCACGACCGCTATGGCGAGACCTGGCACGCCACCTTCGGAGACGGCGGTTTGCGCCAGCGCTTCCAGCTTCGGCAGGGCGGCAGCGATGGCCTCGGGCGTGACGGGGTCGGCCGATGCGGTATGGGGCCAAAGCACCATCACGGCGATGACGGCCCAAATCCTCAAATGCCAAATCCTCAAATCACAGAGATTCCGATCAAGCCGCATGCTCGCGCCTCCCCTCCGTGCATTCATCCGACAACAGTACAGCCTGGCGCCGGCGAGGCCAATGCTGGCTCACCTCTGAACTTTCGCCGCAATCGACCCGCGCTGCGTTTTCGGGCAATCTCCCGGCGGCGCATCCATGGGGAGATGATGCGCCGCCGAGGGAGGATAGCCATGACCAGGACGCCAGCAGCCAGCCTGCCGCGCTATGAGGATGCCGTTGCGCGCTTCCGCATCGAGGATGAAGTTGCCCGGCTGCACGGCGACCCGGCAACCGGCATCAATGCCTATGTCGAATGCTGCGGCCGCCATACCGGTGAAAACCGGCTGGCCTTGCGCGCGATCTCCACCGGCGGCGAGTTGCGTGAATTCAGCTTCGATGATCTCGCTGATATGTCGGGCCGCGTCGCCAACCTGCTGAAGGGCGCAGGCGTCGGCCCTGGCGACGTTGTGGCCGGCATGCTGCCGCGCATCCCGGAACTGGTGGCGCTCATCCTCGGCACCTGGCGCATCGGCGCCGTCTATCAGCCGCTGTTCACTGCTTTCGGCCCGAAGGCGATCGAACACCGCCTCGGCTACAGCGGCGCCAAGCTGGTCGTGACCAATCCCGCCAATCGCGGCAAGCTCGACGAGATGGAGGCTTGCCCGCGTGTGGCAACCATCCTTGGCGCCGGCGATACCCTGCTCCAGGGCGACGTCGACTTCCGCGCCGCCCTCGCCGCCGCCTCCCCCGATTGCGAACCCATCATGCGCAAGGGCGATGACCTGCTCATGATGATGTCGACTTCGGGCACGACGGGCCTTCCGAAAGGCGTGCCGGTGCCGCTCAGCGCGCTGCTCGCCTTCGGCGCCTATATGCGCGATGCGATCGGGCTGCGCCCCGACGACATCTTCTGGAACATCGCCGATCCCGGCTGGGCCTATGGCCTCTACTACGCCATCACCGGCCCTCTGCTGCTCGGCGTCGCCACCACCTTCAACGAAGGCGCTTTCACCGCCAAGAGCACATACGACGTCATCGAGCGGCTCGGCGTCACCAGCCTGGCGGGCTCGCCCACCGCCTTCCGTCTGCTGCTTGCCGAAGGACCCGAGGCCGCCACCCGCATCAAGGGCCGGCTGCGTGTCGTCAGCAGCGCCGGCGAGCCGCTCAACCCGGAAGTGATCCGCTGGTTCGACGCCCATCTCGCCGCGCCCATTCACGATCACTACGGCCAGACCGAGAATGGCATGATGGTCAACAACCACCATGGCATTGCGCATTCCGTACGCGCGGGCTCCGCCGGCTTCGCCATGCCGGGCTACCGCATGGTGGTGCTCGACGAGGTCGGCAACGAGCTCGGCCCCAACCAGCCCGGCATTCTCGCCGTCGACATCGCCAACTCGCCGCTGCGCTGGTTCGACGGCTACCACCAGGAGCAGACGCCGGCGATTGTGGGTGGCTACTACCGCACCGGCGACACGGTGGAATACGAGCCGGACGGCTCGGTCTCCTTCATCGGCCGCGCCGACGATGTCATCACCTCGTCCGGCTACCGCATCGGCCCCTTCGATGTCGAAAGCGCGCTCATCGAACATCCCGCGGTCAACGAAGCGGCGGTGGTCGGCGTGCCCGACCCGCAGCGCACCGAAATCGTCAAGGCCTTCGTCATCCTGGCGCCCGCTTACAAGGGCAGTCCAGAGCTTGCCGAGGAACTGGCCCAGCACGTCCGCAAGCGGCTCTCGGCGCACGCCTATCCGCGCGAGATCGATTTCGTGGCGGAATTGCCGAAGACGCCGAGCGGCAAGATCCAGCGGTTCCTGCTGAGGAAGGCGGAGGTGGAAAAGCGGAAGGGGTGAAAGGGCCACAACGCCACGGCTGATCTTCAGCCGAGGCGCCCACGAAACAATGTGGTGCCGTCTGTCAGGCGCGACCTGGAGATATCGCGGAATCCAGCCTCCGTCATCCACGCGCGATACTGGCCTTCCGTGTAGGATTCGCCGTGGCGATAGAGGTTCAGGAAGGTGAGGTTGAGAAAGACGCCCTCGTGCGGGCCGAGGCGGTCGTCATCGACGACACCCCACCCGGCAATTGCGATCTCGCCGCCAGCGTTCAGGCAACGCGCCGCGTTCAGGATCGAACTGCGCGCCTGGTCCGGCGGAAGGACCTGGACGACGGCCTTCAGGATCGCCAGATCGTGCCGCCCGATCGACGGCGCGATAGTTATGTCGCCTTCTTCGACGACCACGTCATTGGCGCCGTATTCGGCCAGGATAGAAGGCGCGACCGCTGCCACCGTCGGCAGTTCCATCAGCGTCGCCGCAATCCGTGGCCACCCCTCACGAAGCCCGACGAGAATGGTCCCGGCGCCGCCGCCGATATCGATCACCGAACGGATTGCCGAGAGGTCGATCTCCCGGGCCAGGTTGCGGCCGAAA
The DNA here is from genome assembly GCF_056403815.1 of Mesorhizobium sp. P2_E9. Taxonomy (NCBI): domain Bacteria; kingdom Pseudomonadati; phylum Pseudomonadota; class Alphaproteobacteria; order Hyphomicrobiales; family Phyllobacteriaceae; genus Mesorhizobium; species Mesorhizobium sp. P2_E9. The sequence continues at coordinate 90,835 of NZ_JBFUET010000021.1, read as the reverse complement.
ATCACCCCGCCTGGTGCCAGCATGCGGCTGAAGGCCGCCGCGGACTCAGGCCCCGCTTCGGAAAAGTCGTGCAGCGCGGCCGGCCGCTTCTGTCGCAACGACTCCGCGGTCAAGAGGTCGGCTCCCCAGAGCTCGCGCAGCAGCGCATGATCGCCGCCGCGATAGGCGGGCTTCGACGCATCGAGGAAGGCCGACGCTTCGGCTCCGTTGCGAAACTGACCATCCTTGACGTCGAGGAGACCGATGCTGGCGAGCGCGTAGAGGAGCCGCGACAGACGATCGGGCTCAACGTTGAGCGCGGCCCCAAGGCTGTCGGCAGTCGCGGCATCGCCACCAAGCCGGGTGAAGACGCCAAGGTCCAGCCCGGCTCGAAGCGCCAGTGCGGAGGGCACCGCTGCGATCAGCCTGTCGATCCGATCGGAATCCACCATGTCACCTCCCCTTCCACGGTCCAGGACCGGCCTCGAAGCAGCTCCCATAAGATTAGAGCGAACCGTCCTCCGGAAAGTGAAGACACAATCATGATTTCGCGTGGCCGACGCGACGAGGCGGCCGTGGCCGGCGTGCCCCGCCTAGTGAATTGGTCGCAGCCGCTTGGCGGCTCCGCCCACGGCAGCGCGGAAGGCGGCATCGAAGTTTACGCCGGCGATCTCCCAGCTTGCATCTTTCGCCCAACTTGAATCGTTCGCATTGAGGGGTAGCCGCCAAATAGCATGCCAGCCCGGCTCGTTGGTTTCCCAATCAAGCCGACCGACCAGGATCGCATCGGCGCCCAATCTGGATTTCAGCGTCATCAACTTGTCAGCCGGAATTGCATCAATGCTCTCAGGCGTGACCGCTGCCGCCGCCAGATCGGCTTCGTTCGCGAACATCACAGGCATCGAGAAGCGTGCCGAGGCATCCTCAAAGCTTGCGCGCATGTCGGAGCCATGGGCGCCATCCGCCGCGAGCATATAGCTGCGCGCCATATCGGTGACTTCGAGGACGATTGCCAGCTTCGGGCGCGGGCCGAGCCACGGCTTCTCACCCAGCGCCGCCATCGCATCGTCCATCCGCTTTCGGTCAAACTGGAAAGTGAGGTCAAAGGGGCGGTCGTGTGTCCCTTGCTCGTCATGGATGGGAATGCCGAACATGCGATCATGATACGTATACGACCAAACCATGGCAGTGGCCTTGATAGCCAACGAAGCGAAGACCGGATTTTGCGCAATATCGGGATTTCCCGTCAGCTTTTGCGCCGCCAGTTCGAATCCCTGTGGAACGGCGGGGATGCGTGTTTCCTCACGATCTCCGGTGACAATCAGGCTTGAGCGATAGAGAACATCGTCATCCGCCTGCGCCAGGTTCGAGAATGCGAACCACGCCACCAGCGTCAACGAGATGGCCTTCATGGACGCCTCCCAGCCGCTTGAGTAACCGCATAAACGGTTACATATTGGATGGATGGAATCAACTGAATTTGTCCGCACCTACCTCTCGCCGCTCGGCCCCATGCGCATGTTGGGCGGCGCGCCCGCGCTCGACCTTGCAAACACTTTGCACTGGCGTGACGGAAGCGAGGTCGATTTCATTCCGACCTATCAAGACATGTTGGCCTTTTGCGCTCCTGCCCAGTTGCTGTCTGAAGACGAGGGGCGTGCGCTGAAGCGCATGGCGGGACATCATGGAAGCGCAGCCGGCAAGGTGCATCTCGAGGTGCTGAAGCTGCGCCAGGCCCTCAAATCGTGGCTCACTGTTTCGGCACGAAATCTGAACCATGGAATGGCGCCCGGGGAATTTGCCTTGCGCCAGATCCAGGAGGCGATAGCGCGGGCGGGCGGCACAGCCGGCTTTGGCGAAATTTTGAAGCTCACATCCGCTTCCGCGAATGAGGCCATTCACTTACCCCTGCGCCGGTCCGCGGCCGCTGCCGCCATGTTGGTGCTATTTCCGCCGGGAAACGACATCCGGCAATGTGAGGCCGACCATTGCGGCGGCTTCTTCATAAATGACAGTCGCTCGAAACCGCGGCGCTGGTGCTCGATGGATGGTTGCGGCAATCGTGCCAAGGCAGCGCGCTATCGCCTGGCACACCGAAAATCCATTGCGTAGCATCCGCCCAAGGCGCACGCTCTTCCAAGGACGTTGCGTGACTGTCACGGAGCGTTCCTGCGCCTGACGATCAGCTTTCTCATGCGATGTGATATGAGCGCCCGCCGGCTTTTGGCGGGCTTTTTGTGCCGGGAAGCTCTCGGCCGGCAAGGGAGGTGCCCACCATGGAAAAGATCATTCTCGACTGCGACCCCGGCCATGATGACGCCATCGCCATCCTACTGGCGGCGGGCAATCCGAAGATCGACCTTCTCGGCATCACCACGGTTTCGGGCAACCACAATGTCGAGAACACCACCCGCAATGCGCTTTCCGTATGCACCGCCTATGGCATCAAGGTGCCGGTGGCGAAGGGCTCTCCCGGTCCGCTCATCATCGACCAGGTGCTGGCCGTCGAGATCCACGGCGATACCGGGCTCGACGGCCCCGATCTGCCGCCCGCCTCGTTCGACCTCGACAAGCGCCACGCCGTCGACTTCATCATCGACACCGTCATGGCGCATGAGCCGAAGACGGTGACGCTGGTGCCGGTCGGTCCCTACACCAACATCGCGCTTGCCGTGCGCAAGGACCCGCGCATCGTCAGCCGCGTGAAGCGGGTCGTCGCGATGGGCGGCAGCTACACGCGCGGCAACATCACGCCCGCGGCGGAGTTCAACGTCTACGGCGACCCGGAGGCCGCCGACGTGGTGTTCCGGGCGAATTGGGACGTCACCATGGTGGGGCTCGACCTCACCCACCAGGCGCTGGCCACCCCGGACCTGCAGGACAGGGTGCGCGCCATCGGCGGCCCGATGGCCAAGTTCATCCTCGATATCTGGGAGTTCATAGCGACCACGCATGGCGGCTTGCTGCAGATCGAATATCCCGCCATCCACGACGCGTGCTGCGTCGCGGCGATGATCGACCCGACCGTGTTCACCACCGAGAAGGCCGACATCCGCGTCGAGCTTGCCGGCCGCTGGACCAAGGGCATGACGGTCTGCAATTTCGAGAAAATGGGTGGCATGCACCATTTCGGCGGCACGGCGAGCGAGCAGACCGACTTCCGCCACGCGGTGGCGATGAAGCTCGACCATGCGAAGTTTTGTGATTTGATCGTGGACGCGCTGGACCGGTTGGTCAGGCAGAAGGGGTGATTGAATCATTGTCCGAATGAGCGGTCACCGCCGGTTCCTCTTGGACTTTATCAACTCCAACTGACCTTCGCCGAGGATGCCTCATAGCGTCGCTTTGGGCCGGAAGCGGAATTGCGGCTTGGAGGCTTGGAATGTGAGAAGCGGACGTTCAGGCGCCCCCATGCATCGACGCGATCTGACCCATCTCGGAAGTCGGGCCGGATAGACTCCAGGCCAGATGACCAATACAATCCCAAGTGCCGGGTTTCTGAAAGTATTCAACCCACATGGCCGAGATTCGGACCCAACGCCGCCTTGCCGCGATTCTGGCTGCTGATGTCGTTGGCTTTTCGCGCCTCATGGAGCACGACGAGGCTGGCACACTGGCCGCTCTCAAAGCGCGGCGGCGCGATGTTCTGGTTCCATTGGTTGCCCAGTACCACGGTCGCGTGGTCAAGGTGATGGGCGACGGTGTGCTGGTGGAATTTGGCAGTGCGGTTGATGCCGTCCAATGCGCCGTCGAATTACAAAAGGGTTTTACCGGGGCCAACGAGAGCGTGGCGGAGGCCTACCGCATCGTCCTGCGTATCGGCATCAATCTGGGCGACGTCATCGTCGAGGGCAGCGATCTCTATGGCGACGGTGTCAACGTGGCAGCCCGGCTGGAGGGTCTGGCTGAGCCCGGCGGCATCTACGTCTCCGCCACCGTGCACGATCATGTCACCGGCAAGCTGACATTGGCGTTCGACGATCTCGGCGAGCACGCGCTCAAGAATATCGCAAAGCCGGTGCAGGTTTACCGCGCCGGAACAGGGGGGATCGGCAAACGCGCGGTGCAACCGGTGCCTCAACTCCTGGATAAACCCTCGATCGCGGTTCTGCCCTTCGTTAACATGAGCGGCGATCCCGAGCAGGAGTACTTTTCCGACGGCATCACCGAGGACATTATCACCGACCTTTCGAAGGTGTCCGGACTCTCCGTCGTCGCGCGCAATACGGTCTTCACCTTCAAGGGCAAGGCGGTATTAATCGAGGAAGTGGCGAAGAAGCTGAATGTTGCCTACGTCCTGGAGGGAAGTGTACGCAAGGCTGGAGGACGGGTGCGCATCACGGCTCAGCTAATCAATGGTCGTGGCGGCGACCATATCTGGGCCGAGCGATATGACCGGACGCTGGACGATATCTTCAAACTGCAGGACGAGATTTCCAAGACCATAGTCGATGTCCTCAAAGTGAAGCTGTTGCCCGAAGAACTGGAGACTATTACAAACCGCTCGACCGACAACCCAGAGGCTTACGAGACGCTGTTGATGGGCAGGTCGTTCCTCAATAGGGGAGTCGAGACCAAGTTTATCAAAACAGCGCAGCGACTGTTTGCCAGAGCTGTTGAAATTGACCCAAATTATGCGCGCGCTTATGCCGCTTTGGCTGATTGTGAGTGGCTTCTGTTGACTTGCAACGATCCCGACGCCAGCTTCGAGGCAGTCCTTTCCCACAGCACACGGGCGCTGGAACTTGAGCCAGGTCTCGCCGACGCCCACGCATCACGTGGCGGGGCCTTGTTCGTAAATGGCCGGTATGCCGAGGCGGAAGTGGAGTTCGAGCGAGCTTTAGAGTTAGACGCCAGTTCTTCCGATACCTATTTCTCTTACGGCCGGAATTGTTTCATTCAAGGTCAATACGAGAAAGCTGCCGCTCTGTACGAGCGTGCCGTATCGTTGTCACCCGATGACTATCGGTTATGGACCAATCTAGGGATGGTCTATGTTTCACTTGGCCGCCGCGACGACGCCAAGGAAGCAGCAAGGCAAGGTGTGCTGGGAGTGGAAAAGGAAGTCAAAGCGCATCCCGACAATGCCACCGCGCTATGTTACGGCGCCTCAATGCTGGCGGAAATTGGCGAGATTGAACGCGCGCTGTCGTGGGTCTCCCGTGCTGAAATGTTCGCCGGAGACAACATTGCGGTTCAGTACAACATAGGCTGTTTTTATGCGAGGCTGGGCAAGGCGGAACAGGCTATCGATTGCCTGGAACGTCAGCTAACTGCATCACATGCCTACCTCATTTTGCGCATGCCTTGGATGCGTCAGGATAGCGACCTCGACTCGCTCCGCTCTCATCCCCGTTATGTCGCGCTTGTCAATCGGATGGAGGCCCAAATAGCCGCGACTGGGGCTCGAATACCAGCAGGCCACGAGGAGAGTGAAGCAATGACCCTGAATATGATGCCCAGAAAATGAGTTGGTTGAGGGCAGGTCCGTTCCTGGCGCAACTACGCCCTCAAGCGCGGTCGCCGGTAATGTCCGCTGTCAGGTGGTGGCACAACTAACTTTAACGGCCGACATGAGGCTCATTGCAGCCATTGGCGACACGACCGATGCCGGTCTGGCCGAGATCAGTGCGCCACGCCATCGGATGCGTGCAGCAACCTCCACGTCAACCCAATCCGCCCATCGAATTGCGAGGCAAAACGCTCCGCGGCCACATTCTCAAGGCCGTCATCGATCAGCGCCTCGATGCTTCGTCGCATCAGAGCAAGCTGCATCTGCCGGGCGTGTTCCCGGTCGGCCTCTCGCATGATTGCCGTGACGTGGTAGGCGACGACGGGCTGGCCGAGGCACGACAGCAGAGCGCTGGCCTCGGCTGTTACAGCAGTAATCGCATCTTCGATCTTCATTCTGGCGACCTCATCAAGAATGATGCTGACGCCTCCCGCAAGGCGACGGTGGTCCGTCGCTTCTTTTTTAGAGCTCAAGCTGCCGCGTGCTCCCGAAAGCCGCGCGCCAGTCTAAAAATTACTGTCTTCTCCGGGTCCCCCAAGCAGCCTGGTTTGGCAGCCTCGTTTGGCCAAAGACAATATCCGCCAAATTTGATTCAAAGGCGAATGGATAGTTAACTGTTGGTTAATGGCGGCGCTTGGCTTGCCTCCCCGATCAGGATGTTTCGTCTCGACGTTTCCCGCCGCGCAATCGCCGCAAAGCTGCCCGATGGCTGCCTTGCCTGTTGATCGCCACGAAGAAAGGTTCTGTCATGCGGTTGGTCTGGACGGTCATGTTTGCACTCGCGAGCAGCGCGGCTTTCGCCGCCACGCCCGAGGACGATTATATCGCCGCGCGTGACAAGGCGATTGCCGAGATCGCGGCGATGGACAGCGCGAACACCCCGGTGGAAACGCTCGATGCGGCCAATGAAAAGGCCCGCGCCGATCTCGAAAAGCGCCTTTCCGCGCTTCTCGGGCCTTTCACGGTCAAGGATTTTCCGACGGCCGGCACGATCAATATCGAAAGCCTCAGTTCCTCCGATGTCGGCTTCGGCATGCTGGACGGGCTGCGCCATGGCACCGAGGACGGCCCCAGCATCGTGGCATCGACACGCGGGCTGGTCGAACGCTGGCTGCAGTCGCGCGCCGCCGAGACGGACGCCGATCTCAAACTGCCCACCAGCTTCGACGCGGCGCTGAAGCTCGATGCCTTCTACACCCAGGCCATCGGCAGCGACGCCGCCTTCACTGGTACGCTCGACTTCGCGCTGAAGACGCCTGACGGCGCCGACAAGGCGATCGCCCGCCTCGGCGGCTGGGCACAGGATGTCGGGCCGAACTACGACCAAGAGGTCGTGGTCACACTCGTCAAGGGCAACAGCGTGCTGATCGCCGAAGCGCCCGCGACCCCGCCCATTCCGAAGATCGCGGCCTGCGACGCCGTGTGGACCGCCGCCGACGCCGCCGCCCAGAAACTCGTCAAGCAGGCCACCGACGACAGCGACGAAAACACATCGGACGCCGCCAACGCCGCCTGGACAAAAGGCGACAACGACTTCCGCGCCTGCCTGGGCAAGAGCTTGCCGGCCGATGCTGCCTTCCCCGCGCTGCTGGCACAGGCGCAGGCGCTGGCGGATCATATGGCGGGCAAGTAGGCGCGACGCGGAAACTGCCAATCTACCCCTTCGTGGGGGAGATCGCAGTTTCGCCGTCGGCGCCCATTCCACCCCCTTGTCACCCTCGCATCGCGTCACAATATTGTCGTCGCGCTGGCACCTGCCGAGTTGCCAGCACCGCTAAAAATGGTTGAAACAAAGTCCTGAACGCGCCCCGGCGCGGCGGGCGGATGAACAGCGTGGGAAAAATGGAATGACGACGGATACGAAAGCGACGGAAACCAGGGCATTCGAGGCGGATGTTTCGCGGCTGCTGCACATGATGGTGCACTCGGTTTATTCCGATAAGGACGTCTTCCTGCGCGAATTGATTTCCAATGCCGCCGACGCCTGCGAGAAGCTGCGCTTCGAGGCCGTCAGCCGCCCCGAATTGCTGGGCGAAGACCCCAAGCCGCGCATCTCGATTTCAGCAGATCCGGACAACAAGGAGATCACCGTCGAGGACAACGGCATCGGCATGAGCCGCGACGACATGGCCGAGGCCCTCGGTACGATCGCCCGCTCGGGCACGCGCGCCTTCATCGAGCGCGTCGGCGCAGGCAGTGAGGACACGCAGCTCATCGGCCAGTTTGGCGTCGGTTTCTATTCCGCCTTCATGGTCGCCGACCGGGTCGACGTCATCAGCCGCCTGGCCGGAAGCGAGGAGGCCTGGCGCTGGTCGTCCGACGGCAAGGGTTCCTACGAGATCGCGCCCGCCCCGCTCGAAGCCTCCCCCAGGCGTGGCACCCGCGTCGTGCTGCATCTCATGGACGACGCCGTCTCCTACACCGGATCCTACCGGCTCGAGCAACTGGCCAAGTCGCAGTCCGGCCATGTGCCGGTGCCGATAACGCTTGTCGAAAAGCCCGGCGCCGAGGCGCGCGACATTGCCGACGGCACCGCACTCTGGGTCAGGCCGAAGAGCGAGATCAAGTCCGAGGAATACACCGACTTCTACCGCGGCCTGTCCGGCCAGTATGACGAGCCGGCCGCCACCATCCATTTCCGCGCCGAAGGCCGGCAGGAATACTCCGTGCTGGCCTTCGTGCCCGGCTCGCGCCCGTTCGATCTGTTCGATCAGGACCGCAAGGGCCGCATGAAGCTCTATGTGCGCCGCGTCTTCATCACCGACGAGGCCGACCTTCTGCCGCGCTATTTGCGCTTCGTGCGCGGCCTGGTCGATTCCGCCGACCTGCCGCTCAACGTCTCGCGCGAGATGATCCAGGAAAGCCCGCTGCTGGCGTCGATCCGCAAGGGCCTGACCAACCGCGTGCTCGGCGACCTCGTCAAGCTGGCTGAAAACGACGCCGAGGCCTATGCCAAAATCTGGGAGAATTTCGGCGTTGTGCTGAAAGAAGGCCTCTACGAGGATCATGAGCGGCGCGAACAATTGCTGAAGCTCGCCCGCTTCCACTCGACCACATCGGGCGAAAGCTGGCGCGGCCTTGCCGACTATGTCGCAGCGATGAAGGAAGGCCAGAAGGCGATCTTCTTCATGGCCGGCGACGACCGCGCCCGGCTTGAAGCCTCGCCGCAGCTCGAAGGGTTCAAGGCGCGCGGCATCGAGGTTCTGCTCTTGACCGACCCGGTCGACAGCTTCTGGGTGACGATGGCGCCGGACTTCGACGGCAAGCCGTTCAAGTCGGTGACGCAGGGCGGGGCCGAGCTTTCTGACATTCCGCTGCTCGACGAGGCCAAGAAGCCGGAGACAGCGGCAACGCCGGAGGTCGACAGCTTCCTGGCCTTCGTCAAGTCCGCGCTCGGCGATGCCGTCTCGGACGTGAAAGCCTCTGACCGCCTGACCCAAAGCGCCGTCTGCCTGGTCGCCCCCGAACACGGCCCCGACCGGCAGTTCGAGCGGCTGATGAACGCCGCCGGCCGCCTCGACAAGGCAGCCAAGCCGATCCTCGAGATCAACCCGCGTCACGAACGCGTGCTGGCCCTCGCTGGCCTCGGCGAAGAGGACCAGGCCTTCAAGGACGACGCCGCCCACCTCCTCTACGACGAGGCGCGCGTGCTCGACGGCGACAAGCCGGCGGACGCGAGGGCATTCTCGGAGCGTCTGGCGCGGCTGATCGCGCGAGGCATCTCGAAGGGCTGAGGCAGCGCCGACCGACCGTCCCCGACACTGGCTCAATCGCCGACTGTAGACATCAGGCCTCCAATCACCCAATCTTGGCCCCGGGAACAAGACAGGCGCTTCAAAGAAAGCGCACCGGGTGCTCATGAAACGACGATGGACATTGTATGATCCACGACTGGCCTGGATGCTCGTCGCGCCGGTCTTCTTGCTGCTGATCTTCTTCCTGGTGCTGCCGATCGCTGTGATGGCCGCCTACACCTTCTTCACCTTCGTCACCGCCGGGGTGGAAACCAGTTCGCTGACGACGGCGAACTGGCACGAATTCCTGACCGACAGCTATTATTCCGGCTTCCTGCTGAAGACGCTGAGGGTCGGCGCCATGACGGCGGTGCTTTGCGGGGTGCTCGGCTATTTCCCGGCCTATTTCATCTGGGCCACGACCTTCAAGCACAAATGGCTGCTGCTGCTTCTGCTCATCGTGCCGTTCTGGATCAGCTTCACCATCCGCACCTTTTCGTGGATCAACATTCTGGGCGAACAGGGCGTCATCAACGTCGCGTTGCTGAAACTGGGGATCATCAACGAGCCGCTGCCGATGCTCTACAACGAGGGCGCGGTGATCCTCGGCATGCTGCACTTCCTGCTGCCCTACATGATCCTCAACGTCTATGTCAGCCTCGAGGGCATCGACCGCACTTTGATCTCGGCCGCTCGCTCGATGGGCTGCACCAGCGCGCAGGCGTTCCGCGAGGTCACGCTGCCGCTGTCCCTGCCCGGCCTGGCGGCAGGCCTGCTGCTCTGCTTCGTGCTGGCCGCCGGCAGCTATGTCACGCCGCAATTGCTGGGCTCAGGTCGCGACGCGCTGTTCGGCAATCTGATCTATGACACCATCATGGGCGAGCTGAACTGGCCGATGGGCGCCACGCTTTCGATCGTGCTGTTCGTCGTGCTCGGCTTCTTCGCCGCCGTCTACACCCGCTACATGGGCATGTCGCAGATCGTCAAAGGATTGGGAGGATGAAGGCACGGCGAAAAGAGGAAGGCAGATGGGCCTGGCGGCTGACCGGCTTCGTCACGCTCTGCGTCTACATCTTCATGTTCGCGCCGATCGTGGCGACAGTGATCCTGTCGTTCAACGCTTCGATGTTCGGCGGCTTTCCGATGACCGGCTTTTCCCTGCAATGGTACGGCAAGCTGATGGCCAATGAGCAGGTGCTGGCCGCCTTCCGCACCTCGCTGTGGATCGCGCTGGTCACCGCCGCCGTCACCACGGCAATGGGCGTCGTCACGGCGTTTGCGCTGGTGCGCTTCGAATTTCGTGGCAAGCAGGCGCTGAGCACGCTGGTGATCCTGCCGGCGCTGGTACCGGAGACCATCCTCGGCGTCGGCCTGCTGGTGCTGATCAAGGCTATCGACCAGCCACGGACCATGCTGTTGCTGGTGCTCGGCCATATCCTGCTCGCCGTGCCCTACGTTGTGCTGATCACCCAGGCGCGCATGGTCGGCATCCGCCGCGTCTATGAGGAGGCGGCGCTCTCGCTCGGCGCCTCGCGGTTTTCGTCCTTCCGCGAGATCACGCTGCCGCTGCTGATCCCGGCGGTGGTGGGCGGCGCCTTGCTCGCCTTCACCATCTCTTTCGACAACACCTCGGCCAGCCTGTTCTGGCGGCCGGCCGGCGTCGAGACCATGCCGACCCAGATCCTTTCGATGCTCAAGATATCGATCAGCCCGGAGATCAACGCGCTCGGCACCGTGATGATCCTGGTGACCGTCGGCATACCGCTGCTCGGCGGCCTGATCCTGCAAAGTCTGACCAGATTGAAACGACGCGACCAACCCAAGGAGGAAGCACGATGAAACTGTCCAACGGCAAGCGGCTTGAAAGGCTGCACGATAGATATCAAAACGGTGATCTGAGCCGACGCACGTTCCTAACGCTGAGCGCCGCCGCTGCGGCCGCGGTGGGCCTCGACATGCCCTGGATGCGGCAGGCGCTGGCCGCGGTCGAAGAGGTTCGCTTCGACGGCTGGGGCGGCACGGTGCAGGATGCGATCGACAAATATGCCTTCCAGCCCTACACGACCAAGACCAAGATCAAGGTGGTCCAGGGCACGTTCGGCGACGAGGACGAGATCATCACCAAGATCAAGACCGCCAAGCCCGGCGACTACCAGGTCATCCATTCCTCCGGCGTCAACTACTACATCAAATATGTGAACGGCGGCCTGACCTCGGAGATCAACGAGGCCAACATTCCCAACATGGCCAATGTGCTGCAGCCGATGATCGATCCGTTCCGCAAGCTGACGCCGAAACTCTCGGCGGTGCCTTACGACTACGGCACGACAGGCATCGCCTATAACACCAAGGTGATCTCACCCGAGGAAGCCAAGGAAAAGGGTGCCGCGCTCCTGCTGGACAAGAAATATGCGGGCAAGGTCGGCGGCTATGACGACATGACCACGCGCGTCTGGTACGCCGCGCTCGCCACCGGACAGGATCCCAACAACCTCAAGGACATGGACGCGATCTGGGCCAAGGTGCGCGAGACGCGCGACCTCGCCAAGAAGTTCTGGAGTTCCGGCGCGGAGCTGATGGACCTGCTTTCCAAGGGCGAGATCGTGGTCACGGACGCATGGTCGGGCCGCGTCGCCGCCTTGCAGGACCAGGGCGCCCCGATCGGCTATCTCGATCCGGCCGGCTCCTATGCCTGGATGGAGGACATGCTGATCCTCAAGGGTTCGCCGATGGCCGAGTGCGAGGAGTTGATCAACTTCATGCTCGACCCGGCGACCTCGATCGCGGTGGCCGAGGGCCAGAGCTATCCGCCCTCGCTCGACCCAACAAAGGTCAAGCTCACCGAGAAGATCGAGAAGCTGCCGGCCTTCGACAAAACGGGCACGATGAAGGCGCTGACCTTCGCCGACCCGGTCTACTGGGCGACCAACGAGGACGCCTGGACCAAGCAGTGGAACAGGATCTCGAAAGGTGCCTGACAGCCACGACCTTTCAGAAGTGCCCCGACCGGCCGCGGCCGGGGCAGCAAGTCCCGGCGCGGGTAGACCCGCTCCGGGCGGCGGCGAGACGAGCCAGCCGGCGGTCGAGTTCCGCGACATCGACATTGCCTATGGCAAATTCGTCGCCGTGCGCGATTTCTCGCTCTCGATCGCCAAGGGCAGTTTCGTCACCTTGCTCGGGCCTTCGGGCTGCGGCAAGACCACGATCCTGCGCTCCATCGCCGGCCTGGTCGACATTTCGGGCGGCCAGATCATGATCGACGGGCGGCGGGTCGACGACGTGCCGATCTACAAGCGCAATATCGGGCTGGTCTTCCAGAGCTACGCGCTGTTTCCGCACAAGAACGTGTTCGACAATGTCGCTTTCGGCCTGAAGTATCGTAACGTGCCGAAGCCCGAGATCGTGCGCAAGGTCGGCCAGGCGCTCGAAATGGTGCGACTGCCGGGCAGCGAGAAGAAGCTGCCCTCGCAGCTGTCGGGCGGGCAGCAACAGCGCATCGCGCTTGCCCGCGCCATCGTCTTCGAGCCGCAGGTGCTGCTGCTTGACGAGCCGCTATCGGCTCTGGACGCGAACATGCGCGAGGAGATGCGCGTCGAGATCAAGAAGATCCAGAAGGAAACCGGCATCACCGCGATCTTCGTCACGCACGACCAGGAGGAAGCGCTCTCCATGTCGGACCGCATCGTGGTGATGAACGCAGGCGCTGTCGAGCAAATCGGAACCCCGCAGGAAGTCTACGAGCGACCTGCCACGGCCTTCGTTGCCGACTTCCTCGGCAAGGCCAACATGCTTGCCGGGACCGTGAGCGGATCCGGCCAGGCAACGGCGGTGGTGCTTGCCACGGGCCAGACGATCAATGTGGCCTGTCCAAGGCCGCTTGCGAGCGGCAGCAAGGTCACTGTCGTTGTGCGGCCGCAGAAATTGTCGGTCGGCGTGGCGGTGAGCGCCAACAGGCTGTCGGGCCGTGTCGTCTCGGCCTCCTATCTGGGCGGCAGCGCGATCTACGAGATCGACGTTGGCGGCAAAACCAGCATCCGCGCCAACGCGCCGATCAGTGGTCGCGTCCTTCGCGAAGGCGAGGCGATCGATCTTGGATTCGATCCCGAGGGCTGCGTTCTGCTCGACGAGGACGGTCAGCGGATTTCGTGATGCATGGCGTCCAAGAGTTGGCACGGCTCGGCCGACGCTGAGGCAGCGCGTCTTCGAACGTATTACCCCGCCGCGCCGGGGGGCATGCGGTTGGGGTGCCTGAGATGGGTTGGCGTGATGCCGGTCTGCTGGCGGAACACGCGGCTGAAATGGCCGGCATTGGTGAAGCCGCAGCGATAGGCGATGTCGCCGATCTGCAGGTCGCTGCCTTCCAGCAGCGACTTCGCATGATGCACCCGCAGCGCCAGGTATGCCGCCATCGGGCCGACGCCGAGCTCGGTGCCCAAGAGACGCTCGAGCTGGCGCCGCGAGCAGTTCAGGCGGCTTGCGATCTCGCTGACCGACAGCGTCTCCTGCAAATTGCTCTCCATCAACAGCAAAGCGCGCTTCACCGCACGGCTCGACGCCGCTGGAAAGAGGTCGCCGACGGGCTGCACGTCGCGGCTGCTTCTGATCCGGTCGAGCACCAGGATCTTGGCCGCCTTTTCCGCCGCCTTCCGGCCGATGAACTGGGACACGAAATGGCCGGCGAGGTCGGCGGCACCCGTGCCGCCGGCGCAGGTCGAGCGGCCCCGGTCGACGGAAAACAGGCTGTCGGCATGGGCATTCACATCGGGAAACTGGCTGCGAAAATCCTTGATGTGGAACCAGCTGACGGCGGCAGCGTAGCCGTCGAGCAGGCCGTAGCGCGCCAGCACGAAGCTTCCCGTACACAGCGCCGTCAGCGGCACCCCCTTCTCGGCGGCGCGCAACAGGAAGGCCTCCTTGTCGGAACTCAAGCTGCGGTTGGTGTCGAGCAGGCCGCCGACGACCACGACATTGTCGAAATCCTCCGGATTGCCGATCGCTTTGGTCGGCAGCAATTCGACGCCGCAACTTGCCCGGATCGGCAGACCGCGTTCGCCGACGATCTCCCAGTCGAATTCGATCCTGCGGCTGCGGTCGCCCTCATCACCCGCCAGCCGCAGCGTGTCGATGAACAACGACAGCGGCGACAGCGTGAAGTCGCGAACCAGGAGAAACGCAAACCGCCTTGCCATAGTGTTTCCGGAACCGCCTTGTCTCAAGCTTATTCAGCCAGCACATTATCCTGGAACACCGGACGATGTGTTTGCCAAAAGCGGCACCAGACTTCCTGCTTGTTACCGGCCGCGCAGTCCATAGCGCCTTCCCTCGACACGTGCCGTCACGGCTTTAGGGGTCATAGGATCGCCCTCCGGCTCGGACCACGTGCAATTCCAGCGGTCGAGGCGCCGATGGGAAAAAGAGAGGTTTGGTCAGCGCCTCGGGAATTTCAATTTCGCAACGATCTGACCCGTCGTTGTAGACCAGCGCTCCTTGCGAAATCCATAGCGCAATATTCGAACCACGCTGGGGTTCATTGGACCAGCTATCCAGGGCCGCTATGCTGTCCGGCGCGGCAAACCTTTGAAACAGTTGGATCTCGGGAATGAGGAATTTTGGTCGCAGCATTGCTGACCAAATTCTATGAGGGAGGAACGTGATCGAAAAATCACTCTTGCTTTCTAGGTCGTCGATATCGGCCATCACTCGCTGAAGTCCGCCCATGCAACTCAGGAGCCTGCGATGGAAATTTGGTGGCCAAGGTGAGAACAGAAGATGGCCGGGCAGTTTGTAGCTCATATTGCCACTTTTTGTTCGCCTCCACGGCCAAGGGCAATCTTGGTCCGAGTCAGTCGATCGAACGAGAAGCACACCTTTGGTCTCGCGGATTACGGGCCAGAAATTTCTCGCGGGTGAACGGCGAATTGCTTCGTGAAGCTGCGCAATAGCCTGAGTGACGGGGACAGCTTCGGCCAACGCATCGATGGCTGTGGATACATTCGGCCTTTGCTGGCGTATGTATTCCTCCGCCAAGGGCCGATTTAGACTCCTCAAATATCCGCGATAGGTCCACATGTGTTCATTGTAGGCACCATCTTCGCGCTTGATCACTGATCAATCCACCTAACAGAACCCGAACCAATTGATTCGAATTATTATCCGCTCAGACTCGTAGTCAAATACAGATATTAGCTTGATGTGATAAAGGTATGCCGAGGGGCGCCAAAACAGCAAAAAAGCCCAGGCGCCAAGCGCCCGGGCTTTTGTTCAAAGGCATGCAGGCTCACTTCTTGCCGACGCCGGCAGCGGCCTGTTCGATGATCTTGGCGACGGCCGAGGGATCGGAGACGTAGACCGCGTGGCTGCCGGGCACTTCGACCGTCGTCGCGCCGGCCCGGGTCGCCATCTGGCGCTGTGCCGGCGGCGGGATCATGTGGTCGTCGGTGGCGACGAGATACCAGCTCGGCTTCACCCGCCAGGCCGGCTTGGTGACCTTGCCTTCGAGCGCCGGAATGCCCCACGGAACCTGCGAGTCCGCCATGAAGGCAGCGAGCGAGGGACGGACATCGGCGGCGAAGGCGGCGGCGAACTTCTCCTTGTCGAGCATCAGGAAACCGTCGACGGGCGGCAGGATCGGCGGCACGGAAGCGCCGGGAGGCGGGTTGGCGATCAAGGTCGAGACCGACTCGCCGGCATCCGCCGCGAAGGCCGCGATGTAGACGACGGCAGCCACTTTGGGATCGGTGCCGGCTTCCGACACCACGACGCCGCCATAGGAATGGCCGACCAGGATGACGTCGCCCTTCGCCTCTGCGATGGCGCGCTTGGTCACCGCGACATCGTCGGCGAGCGAGGTGGTCGGGTTCTGGACGATGGTGACGTCGTAGCCGTCCTTCTTGAGCTGGTGGTAGACGCCTTCCCAGCCGGAGCCATCGACGAAGCCGCCATGAACGAGGACGACGGAATTTGCTGCAGTGTTCGACATTTGAGTTCTCCTTTTTCAAAGTGTTGTCTGCGTTGGCTGCAGGAGGACTATGCGCCGCAGCCGCCGCGCTCGCTTTGAGGCGGCCTTCAGGACCTCTTGATTTTCCCTTGAGATGGCTTTGATTTTGCGGCCACCACACGGCTACAGTGTCCAGAATCGCTATGAACCGCGTGCCGGAGCCAGCAATTTGCCGTATCTTTTCGAGGATTTCGCTCTGGACGGCGACCGGCGCGAATTGCGTCGCGGCAACGACCTGATCTCCGTCGAGCCGCAGGTGTTCGACCTGCTGCAATATCTGATCCGCAACCGCGAGCGGGTGGTCAGCAAGGACGATCTGGTCGATGCGGTCTGGCAGGGACGCATCGTCTCCGACGCGACGCTGGCGAGCCGCGTCAACGCCGCGCGCAGCGCCCTGCAGGACAATGGCGAGCAGCAGCGTCTCGTCCGCACCTTCCCGCGCCGGGGCTTTCGCTTCGTCGGCACCGTGCGCGAGGAGGCCGGCGCCGACGCACCGGTGGAACAGGCGAAGCCTGGCCTTGGCATTCCCGCCCGCCCCTCCATCGCCGTGCTGCCTTTCGTCAACCTGAGCGGCGATGCCGATCAGGATTATTTTGCCGACGGCATGGTCGAGGACATCATCACCGGCCTGTCGCGCATCCGCTGGCTGTTCGTCATCGCGCGCAATTCAAGCTTCACCTACAAGGGCCGCGCGGTGGATATGAAGCAAATCGGGCGCGAACTCGGCGTGCGCTACGTGCTGGAGGGCAGCGTGCGCAAGGTGGGCAGCCGCGTGCGCATCACCGGCCAGCTCATCGACGCCGAGGATGGCAGCCATCTTTGGGCCGAGCGCTACGACCGCGAGCTGACCGACGTGTTCGCGCTCCAGGACGAGATCACCATCAGCGTGGTCGCGGCCATAGAACCCAATCTGCGCCGGGCCGAGATCGAGCGCGTCAAGCGCAAGCGGCCCGACAGTCTCGACGCCTACGATCTCTTTCTGCGCGCCCTGCCCGACGTCTACACCTTCATGCCGCAGGGTGCCGCCAGGGGCCTGCCGCTGCTCGACCAGGCGCTGGCCATCGAGCCTAGCTATGCGCTCGTCCACGGCTTTGCCGCCTGGGCGCATCAAACCCTTTTCATCCGCGGCGGCATGCTGGCGGAGCACGGCGAGAAGGCATCCCGCCATGCCCATGCGGCGATCGAGCACGGCTCAGGCGATGCCATGGCGCTGGCTCTGGCCGGCTTCACCATTGGCCTGGTCGAGCATGACCGCAAGCTCGCCGACGAGGCGTTTTCGCAGGCGCTTTCGCTCAGCGCCTCCTGTGCCTTCGTCTATGCTTTCGGCTGCGTGCCGGTGGCCTATGGCGGCGACGCCACACGCTCCATCGACTGGGGCGAGCAGGCGTTGCGGCTGAACCCGCTGGACGCCATGAACTGCGTGCCGCAAGGCATGATCGGCTTCGGCAATTTTCTCGCCGGCCGGCACGAGCAGGCCATAGAAGCCGGCCGGCGGGCGGTGGAGATGAACCCCGGCTTCAGCATCCTGCACGGATGGCTGGCGGCGCCGCTGGCCCGGCTTGGACGGATCGGGGAGGCAAAGGCGGCAGGTTCGCGGCTCATGGCACTCGACCCGCATTTTTCCATAGGCAGGTGGGCGGCGGCAGTCGGGCTGGCGCCGGAGATTGTCGGCGAGGTGACCGACGCCATGCTGATGGCGGGATTGCCGGCATGATCGCTTCGAGCGTGAGCCGATATCGGGAGAATGCGAAGTGGTTTATCCCGACTCGACAAAGCCGTCCCTCGACACGTCCAGAAGCGCCGGCCACGCCAGGCGTTTGGGCACTGCTCCGCCCGGCAAGTTGAAATGCCCCGCATAGGCTAATGCTGAAACTTCCTGCCAGCCTGGAAGGGCAAATTTAAGCGTTTGCTACTAGGCTGGACCGATGAGCTATTGTTCAGGACAGCTATCCGGGTCGAATTGACCACAACAAGATCCAGTCTTGGCCGCGCGAGCCGGGCCATTTTTTCTACCGCCAACTTGCCGGCGGCGATCGCTTTTGTCGTGCTGTTGATCTGCGCCGTCGTTGCCGACCAGCAGAACAGAAGGGTCTCCGATCAACTGGCCCGCGCCGACGTGCTGGCCAAGGTCAACATCATTCGCGCCAAGCTCGAAGGCAATATAAACGGCAATCTTCAGCTTGTGCAGGGGTTGGTTTCGGCCATCGATACCGAACCCCATATGGGCCAGCAGAGATTTGCCTCGCTTGCCAGCAATCTGTTCGAGCAAAAATCGCAATTGCGCAACATTGCCGGGGCGCCCGACCTCGTCATCTCGCTGATGTATCCGATGCAGGGCAACGAGAAGGCGATCGGGCTCGATTACCGCAAGAACGAAGCGCAGCGAGCGGCAGCGCTGCGGGCGCGCGACCAGCGGGCGCTGGTGTTTGCCGGCCCGGTGGACCTTGCCCAGGGCGGGCGCGGCTTCATCGGCCGCATTCCGGTCTTTGTGCCGACCGCGGGCGGCGGCGACCGCTTCTGGGGCATCGTCTCGGCGGTGGTCGATGTCGACCGCCTCTACGCGGCGAGCGGGCTGACCGACCCGGATCTCAGCATCGATGTCGCGCTCACAGGCAAGGATGCCCTGGGCGGCGGCGGCGAACGCTTCTTCGGTCGCGACCAGGTCATCGCCGGAAATCCCGTATCGGCCGATGTTCAGCTGCCTTCAGGCTCCTGGCAGATTTCGGCCATCCCCAAGGGCGGCTGGCCGGCGGCTCCGAAGAACGAGTGGACCTTGCGGTCGCTTATGTTGCTGGCCGGCGCACTGGTGGTGCTGCCGATCATGGTGGCCGGCCGGCTGTTCGGCGAGAGGCAGAAAAACTATGCCGAGCTGAGGCGCTTGTCCGGACGCCTGGAGCTGGCGCTTGAAGCCTCTGGTATCGGCGTTTGGGAACACGACCTCACCACCAACGAAATGGTGTGGGATGACCGCCTCAACGAAATCTACGGCAAGTCTGCCGACGGCAAGCCGCGCGGCTATGATGACTGGGCGCAGACGATCCATCCTGAAGATCTCGGGCGGGCAAGACAGGACTTTGATTCGGCCGCGGCCAGAAAGGGCCCCTACTCCTCACAATACCGGCTCCAGCGCCCCGACGGCACCGTCCGCCATGTGCGCACCCGCGCAACCTACTTCCAGGACATCGGCGGCACGCCCAAGTTGATCGGTGCGGAATGGGACGTGACCAGCGACGTGCTGCTCAACGAAAACCTCATTCGCGAGCGCCAGTTGACGGAATCGAAGAACGCCGAGCTCAATCTCGCCAAGGCACATATTGAGTATGCGGCGCTGCACGATTCGCTGACCGGCCTTCCCAACCGCCGCTATCTCGATGAGCTGCTGGCCGAAAGCGGCGAACCGGGCCGGCGCACGGCACTGCTGCATCTGGACCTCGACCGCTTCAAGCAGATCAACGACACGCTCGGCCACGCAGCCGGAGATACCATGCTGATGCATGCCTCGAAGGTGATCAAGGCCAATGCTGGCGCCGCTGATTTCGTTGCGCGCATCGGCGGCGACGAGTTCGTCCTGGTGAGCCGTGGGCTTGACGACGACGAGCTTTCGGCGCTTGCCGACCGGATCATCGAGGAGATGCGCCAGCCTGTCGATTATCGTGGCCATCCCTGCCGTTTCGGGGTCAGCATCGGCATTGCCGCCAACAGCGGCGTCGACGTGAAGCAGTTGCTGATCAACGCCGATCTCGCGCTCTATCGGGCAAAGAGCCGTGGCCGCAACCGCTACGAATTCTTCAACGAAGAATTGCAGAGCGAGATCGTGCGGACCAAGCAGATCGCCGACGAGATTCTCGGCGGGCTGGAGCGGCACGAATTCATCGCCTACTATCAGCCACAGTTCGACGCCAGCACGCTCGAGATCGTCGGTGTCGAGGCGTTGTCGCGCTGGAAGCATCCGCGACGCGGCATCCTGGCCCCCGACGCCTATCTCAAGGTGGCCGAGGAACTCAACGTCGTGGCGCTGATCGACCGCATCGTCCTCAAACACGCGCTGGAGAATTTCGAGCGTTGGTCGCAAAGCCATCTCAACATCCCGCACGTGTCGGTCAACGTCTCGGCCAGGCGGCTGGAGGACAAGGATCTGATCGAGGGCCTGCGCAAGCTCGCCATCAAGCCGGGAACCGTGTCGTTCGAGCTGGTGGAGTCGATTTTCCTCGATGAAAACGACGATCTGGTCACTTGGAACATCGACCACATCAAGGAGCTCGGCATAGACATCGAGATCGATGATTTCGGCACCGGCCATGCCTCGATCGTCTCGCTGCTTAAGCTGCGGCCGCGTCGCCTCAAGATCGACCGCCAACTGATCACACCCATCACCGGCTCAATGGCGCAACGGCAGCTGGTGGCGTCGATCATCGATATCGGCAAATCGCTCGGCATCGAAGTGGTTGCCGAGGGCGTCGAGACGATGGAGCACGCGCGTATCCTCAAGGAACTTGGCTGCGATATCCTGCAGGGCTACCTGTTTGGCCGCCCAATGGAGGCCAAGGCCTTCAAGGCATTCGCCCAGTCGCGCAAATGGCTGGCCGCGGGATAGTGGCCCTACTCCTGGCGTTACCTAGCCGCCGCCTCACCCTGTTGCAGACCAATCGCTACATCGCTATATAGCCGCTGTCGGAAAAGGCAGAGTTGGTTTGGTAAGCCCAACTCCTCTCGGTAACGAGAGCTCTGGTCTTTGGCTTCGTGCACGAGATCCCCACGACGAACATCGGACGCTGTTTAGCGCCCAATCGTTCGTCCGTGTGGCTCTCAAACTCGAGGAACGCTCCGGTCGAACACATCGACCAAGGAGTAGTTCATGCCCAACCCGATTCCCTATGATGTCGTCATCGCCGGCGCCGGTCCTGTCGGCCTGTTTCTCGCCTGCGAGCTGCGCCTGGCAGGCCTCTGCGTGCTGGTGCTGGAGCAGGCCCCGAGCCCCAGCTCGCCGCTGAAGCGGCTGCCCTTCGGCATGCGCGGCCTTAACGTGCCCACCATCGAAGCCTTCCACCGTCGCGGCCTGCTGGACGACATTGCGCCGCCCGCGAAGGATGGCCCGGGCGGCAAATTGGCCGCCGCCCACTGGATGCAACAGCCGCGCCGCCCCGGCGGCCATTTCGCCGGTATCCAGTTCCATCTCGACGCCGTCGATAGCTCGAGATGGCCCTATCGTCTGCCAGGCCCGGCGAGCCCCGGCATGGCGGTCGAGATGGAGCATCTCGAGACCGCGCTTGCCGTCCGCGCGACCGCGATGGGCGTCGAGATCAGGCGCGGCCTCGCCGTCGACGGCTTCACCCAGGCGGACGAAGGCGTGACCATCCGCGCCGGTGGCGAGACTTTTCACGCATGCTGGCTCGTCGGTTGCGATGGCGGCCGCAGCACGGTTCGCAAGCTCGGCGGCTTTGCCTTCACCGGCACCGATGCCGAATTCACCGGCTATTCCGTCGAAGTCGAAATGGCCGATCCGGACTCAATCAGCCTCGGCCGCCACTACACGCCGACGGGCATGTACACCTACTCACGGCCAGGCACGATCGCGATGGTGGAGTTCGACGGCGCCGCTTTCCACCGGACAGAGCCGATCACGCTTGAGCATGTGCAGGCGGTGTTGCGCCGCGTGTCCGGCACGGACGTCACCTTGACCGCGCTGCGCCTCGCCACGACCTGGACCGATCGCGCCTATCAGGCGACCGCCTACCGCAACGAGCGGGTGCTGCTTGCCGGCGACGCCGCGCACATCCATTCGCCGCTCGGCGGCCAGGGACTCAATCTCGGACTCGGCGACGCGATGAACCTCGGCTGGAAGCTTGCCGCCACCATCCGCGGCGACGCGCCGGCCGGCCTGCTCGACAGCTATTTCGAGGAACGGCACCCGGTCGGCGCGCAGATTCTCGACTGGTCGCGCGCCCAGGTCGCGCTGATGCGGCCAAGCCGCAGTTCACGTGCGCTCGAAGCCATCATCCGCGATCTCATCGACACGCGCGACGGCGCGACCTATTTCGCCGAGCGCGTCTGGGGCGTTTCGCTGCGCTACGATCTTGGCGGCAGCCACAAGCTGGTGGGCCGCAGCGCCCCCGATTTCGAGCTGGCCGACGGGACGAGGCTCGGCGAACGCTTGAGAAACGGGCAAGGCCTGCTGCTGGACTTCGACATCAGCCCTGCCCTTCAGGCGCTTGCCAGCCGCTGGAATGGGCGGATCAGCTATGCCGCCGGCAACGCCCAGGAGCGGCTCGGCCTCAGCGCCGTGCTCGTGCGCCCGGATGGCTTTGTCGCCTGGGCTGCTGATGGCGAGCCTGACCTCGAGGGCGCGGCCCAGGTGGCGGCGCGGTGGTTTGGCGAACCCGAATAGGTGCGCATGCGCGTGCCAAAGGAACTGTTTGAGCCTGATTTCGGTTGTCTGCTGTGCGAACTGCCTTTCCACGAAGGCAGCTGATGAGCGAACATGAAACATGACAGACACGAAGCGTGGTTCCCTGCGAAAGGTCGTGAGCGGCATCGTCGCGGCAATTGCCACCGGCCCTGACCGCGCATCCGAGCGCGGCAAGGGCACCACTGTGGTCGCCGAATGGCCGCTGCCGCCATCGGCAACGCTTGGCTCCTCCATGCGCCTGAAAGGGATCGAACGTGAAGTTCGAGCTCGCCTGCCATGGGTGGTGAGGAAATTCGCCAAGGCTGAGACGGGCCGCATCGTATTGCGCATGTTGAAGACCGACGCGGATGCATTCCATGCGGCCTCGGCAACCATCTCCAGGACACTGGAGGGGATCGAATCCCTGGCCGTGCTTCCGCGCGAGGCAGAAGACATTCTCACCATCTCGGCCCGCGAGCGTCACAAATGGCTCAGGGATGGCCGCCTGAAGAGCATCGGCACGCGCACCGTCAAGATGCGCGGGCGGTCCAAGGCCGTCACCTTCCATGTCTTCGACCCACGCCACATCGAGGATATTCTCGATCGTGACCTGGCGAGCGCCTGGCGGGAGGAAGATGCGCAGGAAGCGTCCGAAAACAGACGGCGCGGTGCTGGTAAGGCCGCTCTGACGCGCGCGGGAAAGCGGGATCGCAAGGCTCGCAGTGCCGGGACTTCGGGAAGGGAAGGCGCGGCGCAGCCAAAATTGGAAGGCTGGGATACGTTCGAGGCGGAAGGCCTGCTGCGCTAAAAAACGAGGCAGCTTGTCGGG
Source organism: Mesorhizobium sp. P2_E9 (assembly GCF_056403815.1). NCBI lineage: Bacteria > Pseudomonadati > Pseudomonadota > Alphaproteobacteria > Hyphomicrobiales > Phyllobacteriaceae > Mesorhizobium > Mesorhizobium sp. P2_E9. The sequence continues at coordinate 67,399 of NZ_JBFUET010000021.1, read as the reverse complement.
AACAGCCCCGGTCGTTCGTCCTCTGTGTGCAAGCGCAAGACCTAGACACCAACCCTTCGGAGCCTGCCAATGATCCCCACCATCACAGCCTTTGAACGCTCGCCCGATGGCGGCAAGGGACTGGCGCGCGATACGCGCGTTCGCTGGGCGCTCGAAGAAGTGGGGCAACCCTATGAGGTTCGGCTTGTTTCCTTCGCCGCGATGAAGGCGCCTGGCCATCTTGCCATCCATCCCTTCGGCCAGATCCCCACCTATGAGGAAGGATCTCTGTGCCTGTTCGAGACCGGCTCGATCGTCTTTCATCTTGCCGAGCAGCATGCGGGGCTGCTGCCCCGGGAGCGCGATGCCCGCGCCCGCGCGATCACCTGGATGTTTGCCGCGCTCAACACCGTCGAGCCGCCGGTCCTCGATTTGACGACGGCCAGGATATTCGAAGCCGACAGGCCCTGGGCAAAGGAGCGTCTGCCGCTGGTGAAGGACCGTATTCGCGCGACGCTGGACAAGCTCTCGGCCTATCTGGGCGCCGCAGAATGGCTCGATGGTGCATTCAGCGCCGGCGATCTGCTGATGGTATCGGTGCTGCTGCGCCTGAGAATGTCAGGCATTCTGGACGAATATCAAAACCTGGCCGCCTATGTGGCGCGCGGCGAAGCGCGGCCCGCTTATGCAAGGGCTTTCGCCGCGCAATTTGCGGTCAACGGCCGATCATAAGCCGATCCGACAGCAGCCTGAACCCTTCGGCGGTGAGCGGACGTCAGGCGAACACCGCCGCAGCGGGCGGCGGGTCACGATCGTCAGGGAGCGGAACGGGAGCATATGCGGCGTAGCTGACGCCCAGGCGCGCCTGCCCGTTCGAACGCGACCAGAGTGTCTCCTCCAGTTTGAACATGTTTACGAGCGGCATCGTGGCGTGGATGACGACGGCAACATCGCGGCTTTCCTGGTCCTGGATCTGGCTGCGGCGGCTCTTCAGTTCGCTGATGATGCTGCCGGCATAGTCCGCCGGCGTCACCACCTCGACCCTCATGATCGGCTCGAGCAGTTGCACGCCGAGATGCGGCGCGGCTTCGCGAAAGCAGGCGCGGCCCGCAACCTCGAAAGCCAAGGCCGAGGAGTCGGTCTCGTGCCAGGCGCCGTCCACCAGTATCGCCTTGACGCCGATCATCGGAAAGCCCGCAAACGGCCCCTGCGACTGGATGCTGCGCAGCCCCTTTTCGACCCCCGCCATATACTCGTTCGGGATCGCACCGCCGGCGATCCTCGACGCGAACACCAAGTCCGGATTGTGCGCGTTCGGCTCGAACATGATCTTGACGCGGGCGAACTGACCCGTGCCGGCCAACAGCTTCTTGTGGGTGTAGTCCTGCTGATAGCTGCGGATGATCGTCTCGCGATAGGCAATTTGCGGGGCGCCGACATTCACTGCAAGATTGAACTCGCGGCGCACGCGGTCGATGATCCTGTCGAGTTCAACTTCGCCCATGGCGGCGATGATCGTCTGACCCGATTCCTCGTCCCATTTGACGTAGAACCAAGGATCCTCGTCCGCCAGCCTCGACAGGACGATACGCAGCTTCCCCTCATCGGCTTTCGACTTCGCCTCGATCGCGAGTTGCAGCAAAGGCCATGGCGCGGCAGGTTTTTCCATGACGATAGGATCGCAGCTTGGCCGTATGTCCGCAACAGGGGGACAGGACCAGCGCCATCAACATCCGCTTCCCCACCCAGGCCGGACGGCTACGGATATTGCGCCTTTGCGACCGCAGGGTCGCCCTGCAACTCCTTCGGCAGGGGAAGGCTCGAGCATTGCAGGTGCACGTTGCGGGCGTAAAGCTTCCGATGCTTCTGCTCGGCCTCCTTGGTGGCCGCTATGATGCCCAGCCCATACGGGCCAAGTGCCGCGAGTTCCCAACCCGGATGTTGTTTCTCGCGAACCGCGTAGTCCGCAGCCGCCGCCCGGGCCTGCTGGCATTCGGGCGACGTCCATTTCGGGTCCTGCGGCGAAAGCGACGTCCCATAGTCGACCGGAGAGGTCGCGCATCCCGCCACCGTCGCGGCCAATGCGGACATCGCTATTCGCGTCGCAAGTCTCATTCCCAAGCCCTTCTCGTGAACCGCATCATCTTAGAGTCCGCACGCGCATACGCTTCCCCGCTGATGCCGTCCCTCTCTCTGCGGGCCCGGCCGACGTGCCGGCCGCGCCAATCACGTATACGCGATGTCTTGCCCTTGCGCTTGCCATAGGCCTCGCTTCATGTCGATCTTCCCGCGGTCAGATTCGGGCTGCGTGCCTGGAACCAAATGACCGGCGAGACTGTTCAGTTGTAACTTTGACACAGCGCTGACACGCCCAGCCGGTTGGGCAAGCGGCGACCTTGAGGAGTTCTCACATGAAGATTTCGTCCAGTTTTCGTTCAATCGCGGTTGCCGCCATCGCCACAGCGGGCATTGGCTTTGCCAGCGCCGCGCATGCCGACAGCGGCACGATCCGCTTTGCCGTCTACAAGGCGGCCTTCTTCGTCGGCGGCTCCGGCGGCGAAGGTACGTTCACCTTCCACGGTAAGTCGTATCCAATCTCCATCGGCGCCGTTTCGGGCGGCCTCGCCTTCGGCGTTTCCAAGACCTATTTCCACGGCACCGTGCGCCATATCAGGCGCGCCCGCGATGTGACGGGTGTCTATGGCGCGGCGGGTGGCGGCGGCACGATCGGCAAGGGCGCCCAGGTAATCGTCATGACAAACGACAAGGGTGCCCAGCTCGAACTCACCGGCAAGCAGGTTGGCCTGCAGGTCAACGCCGATCTCAGCGGCTTTGCCATCTCGCTGAAGTAATGGCCTCGTCCCTTCCGGGGGCACGCTGGACACCAAAGAGGGCGGCGTCAGCTCGACGACCGCCTTTTTTCCACCCATAGGCTTTTGATCCAGTGAGAACTTGATGGCGGCGAGGAAAACTTGATGGCGGCGAGGAAATTGTCGGCGCCGGCAAGCAGTTTTACGCGTTTACGGCCCAAACGACACTTTGTAGGTTGGACACATGGCGCTGAAACGCATGGACAACATAGGAATCGTCGTTGACGACCTCGATGAGACGATTGATTTCTTTCGCGAGCTCGGCCTTGAGCTCGAAGGACGGGCGACGGTCGAAGGAGAATGGGCCGGACGTGTCACCGGACTGGGCGATCAGCGCGTCGAGATTGCCATGATGCGCACGCCGGACGGCCACAGCCGGCTCGAGCTATCCCGCTTCCTCGCGCCGCCTGTCGTGGCGGATCACCGCAACGCCCCGGTCAACGCTCTGGGCTACCTTCGCGTCATGTTCACTGTCGACGACGTCGACGACACGCTGGAAAGGCTCCGCGATCGCGGCGCGCGGCTCGAAGGCGAAGTCGTCCGGTACAAGGACGTGTATCGGCTCTGCTACATCCGCGGGCCCGGCGGCGTTCCCATCGGACTTGCCCAGGAGCTCGGCTGAGCGCGACACGACGACGATGTCAGGAAACGCCTCTCCGTCGTTGGATCAGCTCCGCAGTCCCGGCGCTTCCTGCCCGGTGCGCTCGACATACTCCGTATAGCCGCCGCCATAGGTGTGGATGCCTTCCGGCGTCAGTTCCAGCACGCGGTTCGAAAGTGCTGCCAGGAAGTGCCGGTCGTGCGAGACGAACAGCATGGTGCCTTCATATTGCGACAGCGCCTCGATCAGCATCTGCTTGGTGGCGATGTCGAGGTGGTTGGTGGGCTCGTCCAGCACCAGCAAATTGGGCGGGTCGAACAGCATCAGCGCCATCACCAGCCGCGCCTTCTCGCCGCCTGACAGGACGCGGCATTTCTTCTCGATCTCGTCGCCGGAAAAACCGAAGCAGCCGGCAAGCGCCCGAAGCGGCGCCTGGCCGGCCTGCGGGAAATTGTCTTCCAGCGTCTGGAACACGGTGCGCTCGCCTTCGAGCAGCTCCATGGCGTGCTGGGCGAAATAGCCCATCTTCACGCTCGGCCCCCGCGCCACCGTGCCGGTATCAGGATCGGAGGCGCCCGCCACCAGCTTCAGCAGCGTCGACTTGCCGGCGCCGTTGACGCCCATGATGCACCAGCGCTCGCGGCGGCGGACCTGGAAGTCGAGCCCCTCATAGATGGTGCGGCTGCCATAGGCCTTGTGCACATTCTTCAAGGTGACGACGTCCTCGCCGCAACGCGGTGCCGGCTGGAACTCGAAATTCACGATCTGGCGGCGCTTGGGCGGCTCGACGCGGTCGATCTTGTCGAGCTTCTTGACCCGGCTCTGCACCTGGGCGGCATGCGAAGCGCGCGCCTTGAAGCGCTCGATGAAGGCGATCTCCTTGGCCAGCATCGCCTGCTGGCGCTCGAACTGCGCCTGCTGCTGCTTGTCGGCGATCGCCCGCTGCTGCTGGTAGAATTCATAGTTGCCGGAGTAAGCGGTGAGCGAACCGGCATCGATCTCGACGATCTTGTTGACGATGCGGTTCATGAACTCGCGGTCGTGCGAGGTCATCAAGAGCGCGCCGTCATAGCCCTTGAGGAACTGCTCCAGCCAGATCAGGCTTTCCAGATCGAGATGGTTGGATGGTTCGTCGAGCAACATCACGTCAGGCCGCATCAACAGGATACGGGCCAGCGCCACGCGCATCTTCCAGCCGCCCGACAGCTTGCCGACATCGCCGTCCATCATCTCCTGGCTGAAGCCTAGACCATCCAGAACCTCACGCGCCCGGCCGTCGAGCGCATAGCCGTCGAGCTCTTCGAAGCGATGCTGTGCCTCGCCATATTTCTCGATGATCTCGTCCATCCGGTCGGCCTGGTCCGGGTCGGCCATCGCCGCCTCGAGTTCCGCCATCTCGGCCGCAACATCACTCACCGGCCCGGCACCGTTCATCACTTCGGCGACCGCACTATGGCCCGCCATGTCGCCGACATCCTGGCTGAAATAACCAATGGTAACGCCGCGATCGACCTGCACCTGGCCCTCGTCGGGCTGCTCCTGACTGGTGATCATGCGAAACAGCGTCGTCTTGCCGGCGCCATTGGGTCCGACAAGCCCAACCTTCTCGCCCTTCTGCAGGGAAGCCGACGCCTCGATGAAGACAAGCTGACGGCCGTTCTGCTTGCTGATGCTTTCAAGTCTGATCATGCGGTTTCCGGACTATGCCTGCGCTGAAAGGATTTGCCCGGCGCCATACGCGAAGGAAGGCGCCAAAGGAAGAGGCACAAGCGCCGCAGCGGGTGCGACGCTCTTCCTTCTCCCCTTGCGGGAGAAGGTGGCCTCGCGAAGCGAGGTCGGATGAGGGGTGCTCCAGCTTGGCAATGACGGCACTCTGTCACCCACCCCTCAACCGTCTCGGCGCTAGCGCGCCGATCCACCTTCTCCCACAGGGGGAGAAGGAAACCCGCCCAGACACACTCCAGAAACAAGATTCAACATCCGGGAAAAACTGGCGAAAAGATCGTCTGCGATAACCATCCTCGTAGCAACCGAACAGCGGTCGCCACATCAACGCAAAGGGATGGTCCCGACAATGCAACGACGTTCGACCGGATGGATGGGTGCCCTCGCGGGCATTTCGCTCGCCATGCTTGCGGTCGCGCAATCGGGTGCGGAAGCGGCGGTTACCCGGAGCGAATATTGCAGCCGGCTCGGTCTTCAACTCGACGGAGCCATCCGGACCAAAGCCGAACCCGGTGCCAGTGCGAGCCAGATCGCGCAGGCAACGGCACTCCAGGACAAGGCGAACCGGTTCTGTTCCGAGCGCAAGCAGGCGCAAGGCATCCGGACCTACGCCAACGCCCTGAAACTTCTTGGCGTGACACCGGTCGACCTCGACCGGTGACAGCAACCATCAAACTCTGAAGGAAGCCTCTCATGAACAAGCCCCTCCTCTCCGCCCTCGGCCTGGCCATCGCTCTCGGTCTGGCAATGCCGGTTGTCGGCACCGCCAATGCGGCGTCCACAACCACGACGACGACCGCTCCGGCGACGACGACCGCCCCGGCGACCGCTCCGGCGGCTCCCGCTGCCGTGGACGCGGCGAAGACGCCGGTCAAGGCGGCCGCGCACAAGCGTCACCGGCACCACAAGAAGCACCACAGGCATGTGCGCAAGCACGCTCACCGGCACGTCGCCAGGAAGCATCATCACACGCGTACCCACAAGAAGCACGGCCACAAGCACGCCAAGGCAGCTTAAGCTGCTCTGACCTCTCTCTGACTACCTCCCGGGAAAAGGCCGCCACTCGCAGAAAGCGAGGGCGGCTTTTTCTTGTGCCCTTTCACGCAAGCCAATCGCTGAAAGTACGCCAAAACAAGCGCTTACAGCAATTCCGCGATTCAGATCGTGAAGCGCCTCAAGCCACCCCGAGCGCGGCCCGAACCTGCCGTCCGCTCATGCCGCTGTCGAAGACGGCGGTGCCTGGATCGAAGCGGCGGGCCTGTGACAGCGGTCCGACAACCACCGGATCGAAGCCGGCGTCGCTCGCCAGCCGCACCGCCAGGGCAACAGCGTATTCGTCATCGCCGGCAAGGGGAATGCCGATCCCGTCGCCGGCGCGATGCGCCTGCGATTGCAGCGTCGTCCACATCACCGTGCTGAAGGCACGAACCAGCCTTGCACGCGGCAACAGCGGCGCGACGGCGAAAGCCACGCCATCCTTGCGGGCAAGCGCTGCGTCGCCAAAGGCGCCGTCGCGCGGCGGGTCGGGCACCGTAGCGTCGAGCAGCACCGTGTCGCCGAGTGCTGCCGCGATCTCGGCCGCGACATCGGGCCATGCGCGAAACGGGATGGCCGCCAGCACGACATCCGCGCCGGCAACGGCGTCGAGGACAGAGCCCGCAGTGGCCTTGCCGCCAAGGCCGGAAAGCATAGAGCGCAACCGCTCGGGATGCCGCACACCAAAGCTCACCTCATGTCCGGCCTGCACCCACAGCCGCCCGACCGTGCCGCCGATCATGCCGGCGCCCAGAATGCCTATTCTCATCGTCACCTCCTGTTCAACCGCCATTACCACGGCAGTCTTTTGCCATCGCGAAAGAAGCCACCGTTGGGGCCGTCATCCGGCAAGGTTGCGGCCCAGACGATGCCGGCCGCCCCTTGCGCCACCGGGCGTCCGCCCGGCCCGCCCATATCGGTGGCGACCCAGCCCGGACAGATGGCGTTGACCAGCACGCCGAAGCCGCGCAGTTCGGCCGCCAGCACGCAGGTCAGCGCATTGAGCGCCGCCTTCGAGGTCGAATAGGCTGGCGCCCCTGCCCCCATCGAGGCCAGCGATCCGCCTTCCGACGACACATTGACCAGCCTGCCATGGCCGCCTGCCTTCAACAGCGGCGCGAAAGCCGCCGCCGCGCGCCAGGCGCCGAAGACATTGGTCTCGAACGCCTCGCGGATCACGGTCCAGTCCGGCCGCAAGGCGCGCGAACCGCTGTCGTAGTGGATGGCGGCATTGTTGATCAGCGCGTCGAGCCGGCCGAACCGGCGCTCGACCTCAGCGGCCGCCTGGGCTGCGGCGTCGGGTGCTGCGACATCGAGCGCAATCGCCTCGACATGGCCATCGAGCCCTTTCGCCACCGCCTCGCCCTTGGCGAGGTCGCGCACGCCGAGCAGCACGGTGAAGCCGAGTTTCGCCAGTTGCCGGCCGGTCTCCAGCCCGATGCCGCGATTGGCGCCGGTGACGAGGGCGACTTTGCTTGGATGGGTGGTCATGTGGGGATGCCTCTGTATGTCGTCTCAGGGAAAAATGGCACGGGCGGAATTGATTTATTAGGTGGTGGAGATCGCAGTCATTGCGCGATGGAATGCATGAATTAATCGTGCAGGAATCGGGTGTCGCCAGGCATCTCGCCATGCGATCGTTCCCCCCTCACGAGGACCCGCCATGCTCACGCTTCACGATTATCTGCCATCGCAAAATGGCTGGAAAGTCCGGGTTCTGCTCGGCCTGCTGAAGATTCCTTACGAGACCCGCATTGTCTCGATTTTCGAGGGCGAGAGCCACACCGATGCGTTCCACAAACTGAACCCGGCCGGTGCCGTTCCAGTGCTTCAGCTCGAAAACGGCAGTGCCATCGCCGAATCCAATGCGATCCTCACCTACCTCGCCGAAGGCACGCTGCTGCTGCCGGCGGACCGTTTCCGACGCGCCAAGATCATGCAATGGCTGTTCTTCGAACAATACAATGTCGAGCCCGTCATCGGCTCGCTGCGCTTCTGGACCTTGACCGGGCGGCTCGAGCGCAACCAGGCCATGGTCGCCGGCAAGCGCGAGGCCGGCGCCCGCACGCTCGCTGCGCTAAACCGCAGCCTTGGCGAGACGCCGTTCCTCACCGGAAGCAATCTTACCATCGCCGACATCGCCATCTATGCCTACAGCCACCGCGCCGAGGATTGCGGTTTTTCTCTTGCGGACTATCCGGCATTCCTCGCCTGGACCAACCGCGTGCGCGATGCCATCGGCCAGGGCTATCCGGTCCATCCCTACAGCATCGATCCGCACTCGGGTGCGTGAAAGCCGGCTCAATCCCACCCGCCAGAACCTGTCTGTTTACACCATGGCAGAATAGGGATATTTCATATCCTTAATAGAGTTCGGTCGGCCGGAATCCGTGGATGATCCTGAAAAGCCAAGTCGAATGGGCACTGCACTGTTGCGCCATTCTCGCCGGCCTGCCCGAGGGGCGCTATCTCTCCACGAAAGCGCTCGCAGAATTCCACGGCCTTCCCAAGGAATATCTTTCCAAGGCGCTGCAAAGCCTGTCGCAGGCGGGGCTGGTCGCTACGACCCTGGGCCCATCAGGTGGATACCGGTTGGCGCGGGCACCGGCCGAGCTGACCTTCCTGGACATCGTGGAAGCGGTGGAGGGCAAGGCGCGGACGTTTGTGTGCAACAACATCCGCGAGAACAATCCGTGTCGTCCCCAAGGCTATTGCGAAAGCGGGCCCTGCCCGGTGGCGCGCATCATGTGGGAAGCCGACGAGGCCTGGCGTGAAAAATTGCGCGCCGTCAGGCTTTCCGACCTCACCGAAGCGCTGGCCCTCGACATTCCGGCGGACCTTTGGAAAAGCAGCTTCGAATGGGTGCTGGAGCGAGCCGGATGACCGGTCGCGACGGGCGACGGGCCTCTCGTCGCCGAGAGAACCCGGCGTCATCCGGGTTCTCAGGCACGGCCGGACGCCTGGAAGGCGTCCGCTCTGCTCGGTCTACTTCTTGACCGGATAGGTCAGTTCCTTCTGCGCGGTATCGACCACGAACACCGCCAGCAGCTTCGCGGGCTTCGTCTTGCTGCCGTTCTCGCTCACGCTGTGGCGATCGCCCGGCATCTCCGAGAAGCTCTCGCCGGCCTTGTAGACCTTGACCGGGCCGTCATTGACCTGGCTGCGGATGGAGCCTTCCAGAACCGTCGCATAGATGAAGGCGGAGCTTGGATGCGTATGCGCCTCCGAAGTGCCGCCTGGGCCATATTCGACCAGAATACCCTTGATGCTTTTGCCCGGAACATTCGGCAGTTCATGCTCATAGACGAGGGTCACCTTGGCCGCCTTCTCGCCGGCGGGATGGGCCTCCGTGGCTCCGGCCGGGCCGGCCAGGGCTGCCGTTATGACGAGGGCGGCGGCGATTGACTTGATCATTTGAAAAACTCCTTCTTGTGTTGGGCGATCGCCGCGCCTGAGCCACGGCGCATCCTGGCGGTCATTTCCGCGCCGAGGTGGGAAACCACTGCTCGAAGGTGATGCGGCCAAGGCGAGGATTGTTGTCGGAGACGAGCGAAGTGTCGTTCAGCCGCGCGCCGAAGTAGAGCGCCTCCGGATCGGCCACCACCTCACGAGGATCGCTGACAGCCTTGAGGTAGCGGGCGACGAGCTCGCTCATGCGCACGCGCTCTGGACCCGAAATCTCGATCATGCCGTTGATCGGCGCGGCGAGCGCGACACCGGCCATGACGTCGGCGACGTCGTCGGATGCGATGGGCTGCACATAGGCCGGCGACAGATGCACGGCCTCGCCGACAGTGCCCGACTTGGCGATGCCGGCCAGGAACTCCATGAACTGCGTGGAATGAACGATGGTGTAGGGGATGCCGGAAGCCTTGATCAGCTCTTCCTGGACGAGTTTAGCGCGGAAATAGCCGCAGTCCTGCAGGCGTTCGGTGCCGACAACCGAGAGCGCGATATGGTGCCTGACCCCGGCGACCTTGTCCGCCGCGAGCAGGTTGCGGCCTGATGTCGTGAAGAAGTCCATCGACGCCTTGTCCTCGAAGGAAGGGGAGTTGGCGAGGTCGATGACGACCTCCGCGCCTTGGAGCGCCTCCGGCAGGCCTTCGCCGGTGATGGTGTTGACGCCGGTATTCGGCGCGGCGGCAATCACCTCGTGACCCTGCTTGCGAAGGCGTTCGGTGGTCTTGGAACCGATGAGGCCGGTGCCCCCGATGATGACGATTTTCATAACAGTCTCCATTTGCGGCCGCACTGTTTCGCCGCAGCGATTGATAGGTCTGTTCAGGGATGGGTTAGTTCAGGCCGGCCTTGTCGAGGCCGTAAAGCTTGTCCGCGGAGCCGGGCACGGTCTTGAAGGCGACGTTGACGCGGTTCCAGGCATTGATGGCCATGACCGAGAAGGTGAGGTCGGAGATTTCCTTTTCCGAAAGCTGCCCGCGCACACGCTCGTAGAGCTCGTCCGGGATACCGCTTTCGGAGAGTTTGGTGACGGCCTCGGTCCAGGCAAGGGCGGCACGTTCACGGGGAATGAAAAGGGTCGATTCCCGCCAGACGGCGACATGATAGAGCCGCAGCTCGCTCTCGCCGTGGATCTTGGCTTCCTTGACATGCATGTCGAGGCAGAAGGCGCAGCCATTGATCTGCGATGCCCGGATGTGGACCAGATCGCGGATCTTTTCTTCGATGGCGCTGTGTGTCTCGGCCATGCTGAGATCGATGAGCTTTTTGAACAATTCAGGCGATTGCTGCGCGGCGTTGAGGCGCTGTGTCATGGCTTTCCCTTACTTGAGGATATTTCATGTCCTTAAGGATATTTAATATCCATAATATCTGGACAGTAAAGCGCCACTCGCCTAGGATGCGGACATAAGGCTTATGTCGAAAAGTATGAGGCGAGGATGGATGTCGTATCGGCGTTGCGAACGTTCCTGCGCGTGGCGCAGACAAAATCCTTCTCGGCGGCCGCCATCGACCTCAATCTGACGCAGCCGGCTGTATCCCGGCAGGTTTCGGCGCTGGAATCGCATCTGAAGACGCGCCTTCTGCACCGCACGACGAGCGCGCTCGCCTTGACGGCGGAGGGCGAACAGATGTTGCCGATGGCGCTGCGCGTCATCGAAGCGGTCGAAGCGCTCGGCCAGGCCAGCAGCGCCGAGGCGGCAGCCGTATCCGGAAAGGTGAGGCTCAGCCTGCCGACGCCGCTCGGCTTCTTCATCAGCGACCGCCTGGCAACGCTGCTGGGGCGCCATCCGGCACTTCAAGTCGAACTGCTGCTTCGCGACGAGCCGTCGGACCTCATCGCGAACGCAATCGATCTCGAGGTACGGCTCGGGCCGGTCGGTGACAGCAGCCTGATGTGCCGCCGGATCGGCTGGACAACAGCCTTTCTCGTGGCCTCGCCAGCCTATCTCAAGGGACGCGACGCACCGCGAACGCCGCAAGACATAAGGGATCACGCCTGCATCTGTTACAGCCGTGGCGGCGACGGCCGGTCATGGTCGTTCTCCAGCGGAGCGGATGAAATTGTTCTGCGGATCGAGCCCCGCCTTGTCGCCAACAATTCAATGGCCGTCCATCGCGCGGCATTGGCAGGAGCCGGGCTTGCGGTGCTCTCGCATATTCTGGCCGAGCCGGACATCGAAGCAGGCAGGCTGGTCAAGCTGATGCCGGATTTTCCGCCGACACGCCTGCCGATCAATGTCGTCTACCCATCCCGCCGGAATATACCGCTGCGGGTGACAACGGTCCTCGACTTTCTTATCCAGGCCGTGCGCGACGACATCCTGATGTCGTCGGCGGCGCCCTCGCCGACCATCCCTGTGGCGTCGCCCCGCGCTCCGGCGCCGGACGCGCCCTACTTCTTGCCCTGCGGATAGATCGTCTCGCCACGCTTCAGCATCGCGACGAAGGTCTCGATCTTCTTCTTGCGTCCCGCCTCGGTCTTCATGTTGTGGGTGCGGAAGGCGAGCGAGAAGCGGTTCTGCGCGCTGAGTTTCTCCAGCATCGCCTTGGCCGCCGGCTCGGCATCGATCGCCGCCTGCAAATCGTCAGGGATTTTCATCTCCTTGCCGCTGCCATAGGCGCGCGCCCAGCGTCCGTCGGCCTTGGCGGCTTCGACCTGTTTCAGCCCATGCCCGGTCATGCGGCCCTCCTCGATGAGCCGCGCGACATTGTCGATGTTGATCTTGCTCCAGATGCTCTTCTTGCCGCGCGGCGTGTAGCGCTGCAGGAAACTGTTGTCGTCCAGCCCCTTGCGCACCGCGTCTATCCAGCCGAAGCACAGCACGACGTCGATGGCTTCTTTCGGTGTGATCGACTTCAGCCCCGACCCTACCTTGTGCACCTTGATCCATACTTCGGTTTCCGTGGCGTGGTGTTGGCCGAGCCAGGCGTGGAAACTCGCCGCATCGGGGAATTCCCGGACCTTGTCCGGATCGACCTTGACCGGCGCCATCAGCGGGCCAGCCGGTTCAGAATTGTTGTCGCTGGCGTCGTAGTCACCTTGCCTCCGTCATCTTGCGATTCCCGGTATCATGGCATCGATCTCTGCCATTTTCCGTCAGCAGAAAAACGGCTGCCGCGAAGCAACGGAACGCACCATCCATCGCCGTTGCGGCAAGAGTGCAACCGACCAGACCGACGAGCGCGACACTTCCCCACCGTGCTATAGGACCACAAATTGTCACGCGGGGGATACGTCACGATGAAATCTCTGCTCTTCGCCATTGCCTTGTTGCTACCGACCGTCGCCGTCGCCGAGCCTATCGAAACCCAAAAAATCATCACCGCTGTGACCGGCGACTTCAATGGCGACGGTGCTCCCGACCTTGCCATGGTGGTCGAGACCGGGCCGAACGACCCGATGGACATCCATTTCTTCCTTAAGGATATCGAGCACAATTACCTCAAGCCCGTCGAAATTGTGCGCGAACAGATCGGTGGTGCGTGGAACGGTTACGACCGGCCGGGCTATGAAAACTCCGACACCGAGCCGGAGCTGACGATGCTGCCCAACGGCTCGATCAAATTCTATCTGCCGGCGCCGGAGATCGGCAGCGAGCGCACCAACCAGACGCTGACCATCGCCTACCGCAATGGCGCCTTCATCGTTGCCGGCTTCGCCTACGATTCCGATGATTATCTGCAGGAGAATGCCGCCAGCGCCTGTGACTACAATGTGCTGACCGGCAAGGGCACCAGCTCGAAGCAGCAGCCGGACGGCAGCACCAAGCACAAGACCGTGTCGGCTGAAGGCCGGACCATCGCATTCCGGGACTGGAACTCAGGCGACGCCTTCACCGCTTGCCAGGAATAAGCGGCGCCCTGCCCCTCCGACCGGCGTCAGACCGGCGGCGGTGCTGCCGGAGTCAGCCCATGGCGGCGCATGATCTCCATCATCTTGGCCTTGTCCGGCGGCCCGCCGGCGGCGTCGTTGAGCAAGCCGAAGGCTTCGCGGAAATAGTCCGGGCCGATCGCCGCCGGCGTGATGACGCACAGCGCCTTCGCGTCTCGGGTGCCGTTGTTGTCGAAGCGGTGAACGGCGCCGCGTGGAATGCACAGCGCTTCCCCCGGCCCAACCTCGATCGGCTTGCCGTTCACGGTCCAGGTCAGAACGCCGTCAATGCCGTAGATCGTTTCCTCGTAGTGATCGTGGCTGTGCGCCGGCGCGGGCAAGCGCTGTGCTCCCGGCACCATCAGCTCGAAAGCGGCGACACTGCCATTCGAACTTTCACCCGATACCAGGAAGCGGACCGACAGCCCCTTGGTGCCGATGATCTCGTTGGCTGGATTGACCTGAAGATTCATCACGGACATTGCGCAAACCCCTCCGGTAAATTACATTTACTAGCTATCAGTAAACTCAATTTACCGGATCGTCAATGGCCACCTCCGCCGAAGTTCTCCAGACCAAGACCGAGAACCTGCTGATCGGCGCCCTCTTGCGCGTGCCGGCGCAGGCGATCCAGCGCCGGCTGATCAAGGAACTCAACGCCGCCGGTTTCGACGAATTGCGCTTGCCGCACATGGCCGTGCTGCAGTTTCCAGGGCCAGACGGCGCGCGCCCTGGCACCATTGCGGAGCGTGCCGGCATGAGCAAACAGGCCATCAACCAGTTGCTCAGCAGCCTCGAAGGCTACGGCTACATCGTCCGCTCCGACGGCGAAGGCAGCGCGCGCGTGGTGCGCTCCACCGAACGCGGCCATGCCGCCTTCTGGAAAATGGTCGACATCTTGCGCGACATCGAGGAGGAGTGGCGCAGCGAGCTCGGGCCGGAGCGCTTTGCCCAACTGAAAGCGCTGCTGTTCGTCGTCTGGGACAGCCCGCTGGTGCGCTGAGCGGGACGTGCTCTGCTGGCACTATCGGCCTCTCCGATAGCACCATCGGTTTCTTCCGTTTTCCCATAGCGCCCTGACCTGCCAATCCCTGCCCTTGTCCAATCCAGCAAAGGCAGAGCGACATGACCATTTCAAACCAGAAAATCCTGATCGTCGGCGGTGGCTCCGGCATGGGGCTGGCATTGGCCAGGCGCTGCGTCGAGGCCGGCGCCAAGGTTGTCATTGCCGGGCGCGGCGAGGACCGGCTGCAGCAGGCACGCGAGGAACTCGGCAATCCCCCCGGCCTGGAGATGACCGTGGTCGACATCGCCCGGGAAGACCAGGTCGCGGACCTGTTCGCGCGCATCGGCGCTCTCGACCACATCGTCAGCACGGCAGCCGACATCGAAGGCGCCTACAGGCTGCTGCCGGAGCTTGACCTCAAGGCGGCGCAGCGCGCGGTCGACAGCAAGCTCTTCGGCCCGCTGCTGCTCGCCAAGCACGGTGCGCCACGGCTTGGCGTCGGCGGCTCGATGACCTTCGTCTCCGGCATTGCCGCCTACCGGCCGGCCGCGCGCGGCTCGGTCGTCGCCGCCGTCAATGCAGCACTTGAAGGGCTGGTGCGGGCGCTTGCCGTCGAACTCGCGCCGGTCCGCGTCAACGCCGTCTCGCCCGGCTGGGTCGACACCACGATCTGGGCGCAGGTCGCCGGCGACCGCAAGGCCGAAATGCTTGCCGCGATGGCCGAGCGGCTTCCGGTCGGCCGGATCGGCCAGCCCGCAGACATCGCCGACGCCATTTTCTTCCTCATCGGCAATGGTTTTACCACCGGAACGACGCTGCATGTCGAAGGCGGACACCGGCTCGTCTGAAATGGACCGGCATCGGGAACTGCTTTCAAAGCAAGACCTTGAGGCGGCTTGTCGATTCAGGTTCTGAACTGGTTCGAGAGGGTTCCAGCATGTCGCGTGCCGCGGCGAGCAAGTGCCGCAGCGCCGGCGGCTGGACGCGCCGGCGGCGCCAGATCATCGTCAGCGGTGCCGCCTGTGCTGGGCCGGGCCACGGCAGTTCGACAAGATCGCCACGCTCAAGCGCGTCGCTGACCGCGAGACGCGGAACCAACCCTAGCCCCGCGCCGGCCGCCACCAGCCGGGCAATGGCACTGACGCTGCCGACTTCGGCGGCAAGTTTTGGCACCGCCATATCAGCCTCGGCAAAGGCGGTGTCGAACATATGCCGGTAGATGCATCCAGGCTCGGTCGCCACGAAACGCAGCGCGGCAAGGCCGGCCAGGTCGCGTGGCGCAATGCCCTGTCCCGGACCCGCGACCAGCACCAGCGGTTCGGCGCCTATGGTGCGGCTGGCCAGGCGTTCATCGGCGCCCTTCGCACCGTCGCGACGCTCGAAGCGGAATGCGACATCGATGTCGCCGTCCTCCAGCAGGTGCCGCAGTGTGCCGCTGTCGGTCACCTTCATCCGCACGGCGATATCGGGATGGCTGGCCTGGAACCCCGGCAGCCAGGGCGCCAGCCGGGCCGAGGCGATCGTTTCCAGCGCGCCGATGGTCAGCGTTCCGCTTGTCTGTCCCGCCGCCGCCAGCACGGCCGCACGTCCCTCGCCGTCGAGCCGCAGCAACTCTTCGGCGATCGGCTGCAGCGCCAGCCCCGCCGGCGTCAGCTCGAGGCCGGACTTGGAGCGCGTGAACAAGGCAGCACCCAGCTCGGCCTCGAGGGTCTGGATCTGGTCGCTGACACTCGATTGGGCGAGGTTCACCGCCTCGGCGGCGCGGGTGATGTTGCGGCTACGCGCCACCGCGAGGAAGGTCCTGAGCAGCCTTGGATGCATTACCGACCCAACGCGGCTACTGCAGCTGCGGCTTCTTCAAGAAACTGCCGCGGTCGGCGGATTTGACGCGCAGCCAGGTCTCGCGACCGTCGCGCACCACCCGCATCGGAATCTCGGCGCCGGCTGAGCCGCTGTCCCAGAGCTTGCGATAGAAATCGGCGAGCCCGTCGACCGCGCCGTCGCGAACCTCGGAAATGACATCGCCCTGGCGCAGGCCGGCCTTGGCGGCCGGGCCGCCTTCGGTCACGCTCATCACCACCACCTTGCCATCACTTTCGGCCGACAGCGCGCCGAGCCACGGACGCGGCGGCCTGGCCACCTGGCCGCGCGTCAGCAGATCGTCGAGGATCGGCGGCAACAGATCGATCGGCACCACCATGTTGATATCGGCGACCTCGCCGGCGCGGCTCATCTGCAGGCGCAGCGATCCGATGCCGAGCAGCGCGCCATCGGCGCCAAACAGCGGCGCCCCGCCCCAGGACGGGTGAGCGGGCGCGATGAAGATCGCCTCGTCGAGCAGATACTCCCAATAGCCGGCGAATTCCTGCTTGGTGACGATCTTGGCCTCGACCGCCCGGCCGATGCCGTCGGCAAGCACCACAGCGTCGCCGATACGAGCCTTGCCGGCATCGCCGAGCGCCACGGCCGGCAGCCCGGTCGGCGCCAGCGCCTGGACAAGGCCGAAGCCCGATTCCTGGTCATAGGCCAGAGCATGCGCCGGGATGACGCGGCCGTCATGCGCGGTCAGCCAGACCTCCTCGGCCTCGGTGATGAGATAGCCGATCGTCAGCACCAGCCCGTCGTCACGGATGACGACGCCGCTGCCCTCCCTGAGCGTGCCCAGCGCGCCGGCGGTAAAAGCATCCTCCGGGACGGTTGCCCGCACGGCAACGACGGAGCGCGGATTGGGATTGATGGCCATGATTTTGTCCTGCGATGCAAATGCTTGGCGGCTTCTCCTATAGGTATGCCTTGGGGAGCTTGGTGCAAGGTGCGTATCGCTGGTTCTTCCTTATCCCCTTGTGGGAGAAGGGAGGAAGCCGCAGCACCCATAAAACAATAGTTCAACGCAAGTTGAACTTCCGCCTCCGCAGCCCTAGCTGTAGATGGTTCCGTTCAATCCCGCCCTTCCCTTCCCACGAGGCCCGACATGACAGACTACACCCCGCCGAAAGTATGGACCTGGAACAAGGCAAATGGCGGCACCTTTGCCAGCATCAACCGGCCGATCGCCGGGCCGACGCATGACAAGGAATTGCCCATCGGCAAGCATCCGCTGCAGCTCTATTCGCTGGCAACGCCGAACGGCGTCAAGGTGACGGTGATGCTGGAAGAGCTTCTGGCGCGCGGCCACAAGGGCGCCGAATACGACGCCTGGCTCATCCGCATCAACGATGGCGACCAGTTCGGCAGCGGCTTCGTCGAGGTCAACCCCAACTCCAAGATCCCGGCTTTGATGGATCGCAGCGGCAAGACACCGGTGCGCATCTTCGAATCCGGCTCGATCCTGGTCTATCTCGCCGAGAAATTCGGCGAATTCCTGCCCACCGAACAGCCGGCCCGCGCGGAAGTGCTGTCATGGCTGTTCTGGCAGATGGGCTCGGCGCCCTATCTTGGCGGCGGCTTCGGCCATTTCTACGCCTATGCACCGCAGAAATTCGAATACGCCATCGACCGCTTCGCCATGGAAACCAAGCGCCAGATGGACGTGCTCGACCGCCGGCTGGCCGAAAGCGAATATCTCGGCGGCAAGGATTACTCGATCGCCGACATGGCGGTGTGGCCCTGGTATGGCGGGCTGGCGCTCGGCCGCATGTACAATGATTCCGCCGACTTCCTGTCGGTGCAGGAGTACAGCCATGTTCAGCGCTGGGCAAAAGCGATCGACGAGCGGCCGGCGGTCAAGCGCGGCCGCATGGTCAACCGTGCCTTCGGCGAACCGGCCATGCAGCTGCACGAGCGCCACGATGCCAGCGATTTCGAGACGAATACGCAGGACAAGCTGGCGGCTGAGTAGACAGCGGCTAATGCATGTCGCCCAAAAGTGACCTCGGTTTTGGGAGGACGACATGCATAAAACAACGGCTTAAAGCGCGTCGCATGAATCAGTTTCATCGCGACGCGCTTTAAGCCGACAACAAAAACCCGCCACGAAATTGGTGGCGGGTTTTTGAATGCCAGTTGCTGCGCCGGTTAGTGCAGAACCTCGACGATCTGACGGGTCTCGGGGTCGACGAGAACGGTCTGGTCGTTGATCACGGCGACGCGATACTTGACGTTCGGCACCTCACGCAGTTCGACCTTGTCCGGCACCGGCGAGCCGAGCTTAAGCTCGAGGCCCAGCAAATTCACGGATGCCAAAGGCTGTTTCTTGACGTATTCGCGAACCACGGTCTCCTGCTCCGGCTGAACGACGATGGTGTCCGCCAAAGCCGCACCAATGCCGCCCATCAGGACGATCGCGGCTGCTGCACTCGAAAGATAATGTTTCATAACAAGTCTCCATGTTAGCTATCTGGGTTGCACCCTGCAGGGAAACTCGGCGCCAGCAGCTAGGTTCCATCCCAAATTCTGAAATAAATACGCATATTGTTCGTTAAACGCTGATTTCGATTGTTTTTAAATGTGAGCTATCACAGCTTAATATGCTTTGAAATTCCATAATCGATTGCGTGCGATTCCAATATTACATGAGAATGCGGCCGCAGAGCCCACTTGCTTCGGAAAGGCGCATCGGAATGCCTCTTTCCGAAGGAGAAGTCGGTTCCGTCATTGCTTGGCAACGGCTAACGTTGAACGCGCGGCGTCGTTCCCCGAATGCTTCGCCCGACGCACGAAAAAGGCCCGCCCTGCCGGGAGCAGAGCGAGCCTCAAACGGCGCCGGCGGAGGTGGCAGCCTCACCGGTCACAACAGAAAAACGCCGGCGCCATCGTCTGGTTCCCGCCGCCGAGCCGGCACGGCTTGCGTCAGATGCAACCCATGTCGCGGTGATGACGTTGTGCCCGACATTTCCCAAATGGAATCTTCCAGCAAGGACGATCGCGACATGGCTCCCCGACCCTCCGTGACCAGGCATCCCTTCACGCTGAGGTTTGTCGTCATCGCACTGCTGGCGCCGTTTGCCGGTCTTGCCTGGCGCACGCGCGAATGGATGGGCTGGTAACGCGAAGCACCGATCGATCCCGAGTGCCCAGCCTCAAAACCAGACGCCGTCGCGATGCAACGGCGGAACAGCGTCGACCTCATCCCGGCTTGTCGCCTCGTGCGCGCGGTTGAAGATCAGCCGCACGACGAGCACGAAATAGCCCACCTGCAGGACAACCAGCACAGCGATTGTCCAGGCTAGCGCCTCCCAGAAAGAACCGGTGGCCATATAGGTCCAGCCCGCGACAATGACTGTAGTGGCCGACATCCCAACGAGAAATTGTCCAAAATACATCGATGACCAAGGCCGCCGAAACCGCCCCGGTTTCGAACGACTCCCTTCCCGAACTCCCATTGCCCGCACACAAAGTTCCATTATTTTAGCAACTTCGCAAGTATGTGATCGACCGGCTTAGCATCGGCTATTGCGCGTTGGCGTGGTCCGGCGCAATTTGATGCTCACGGACTGAGATAACGTAGAAAACAAGTCCGCGGGGATGGGGGAATGACGCTCAAATTGATTGGGGCCGGTTTCGGCCGCACCGGCACGTGGTCGACTTTTGCCGCGCTGAACAGGCTCGGCCTGCCCTGCTATCACATGCAGGAAGTGATCATGAACAAGGCCAACAAGGGCCATCTCGACTTCTGGCGCAAGGTGGCCAACAGCCCGCCCGGCAGCCAGCACGACTGGAACCGCGTTTTCGCCAACTATACGGCCACCGTCGATAATCCCGGCTGCTGCGTGTGGAAGGAATTGCTGGCCACCTATCCCGACGCCAAGGTGCTTTTGACCTTGCACCCGCGCGGCGCCGAGGCCTGGTATGAAAGCACGATCGACACGATCTATTTCACCGAGAATGTCTGGCAGTTCAAGATCCTGGAATGGCTGACCCCCTTCGGGCGAAAATTCGGCGACATGTCGCGCAAGCTGATATGGGGCCGCACGCTAAACGGCGTGATGGACGACCGGGCCAAGGCAGTGGCGCGCTACCTCAGCTATATCGAGGAGGTGAAGGCGGCCGTGCCGCCTGAAAGACTGCTGGTCTACAAGGTGACCGAGGGCTGGGCGCCGCTCTGCGAGTTCCTCGGCGTGGCGCTGCCCAACGATCCCTTCCCCAACCTCAACGACCGCGAGACGATCAAGAAGATCATCCGCGACATCATCAAGGGGTCGTACATCATGCTGGGGCTTGCGGTCGCCGCCGTGGCGGCGGTGCTTGCCGCGCTGTGGTGGTGGCTGGGGTAGAAGGGGACATAACGTACTTCGCCCCCGCAATGTCGGCGTAATCCCTTCGGGCTAACCCCGCTCCCACAACAGCCGTGTGGGATTTGATCTTGATTTTCGAAACGAGCGGGCGCGCCGGGTTGCGGGAAACCGCTGGCGTCTTCAGTCAGATCCTTGGCCTTTGCGGGCGGTTGGGGGTGCGGCAATCCAGGATTTTCCTCACCCGCTTCGTCTGCAAGCCGGTGAGCTCCTTCAAATGGTTCCGCTTTCTCGCGCGCTTCCGGCGGCGGCACGGGCTCGGCTGCCCGCATGACGATCTCATGCGCAAGAAGCCCTACAAATTCTTCGCCCTTGGGCTGCCCGGCCATCGCGGCTTCGACCTTCTGGTCGACCATTTCAATCTGGCGGCGGCGGGCCTGCCACCGGAAATGCTTGAGGCGGCCTGGCGCGGGCGGGCGATGGGCATCGGCCAGGTGACCGGGCGACGCGATGCCTATGCGCTCACCATGCGTCTGTCCGTTCATTCCGGCACCAGCCACGAAGGCGCCTTCTCGATAAGGCTGACGCGGCAGAGCGACCGGCTCGACCTGGTCAGGTTGAGCTTCATCCTCTATCCCTTGGGCGCCAGCCCCTTGGGCGCCAGCCCCTTGGGCGCCAGCCCCTTGGGCGCCAGCCCCCTGGGCGCCGGCCGCTACACCATCGCCATTGGCGGGCTCCAGGGCAGCAAGGAGCCGGAGGCCAAGCGCGCCGTCATCGAGGCCACGCGCGACCTGTGCGGACTCAGGCCCAAGGATGCGGCACTGCTGGTCATGGAAGGCATCGCCATCGGCGGCGGCGCCGATCATGTCCTCGGCGTCTGCGATGCCAGGCACACCATCAACTACCGCTCGCCCGAAAAACGCGCCTGCAAGCGCGCCGACATGAACCGGTACTGGATCGATCGCGGCGGTTGCGAAGGCGGCGAATTCGGCTTCGCCATGCCGGTACGGAGCCGCGACATGGCAGCACCGCACAGCCGCCGTGAGGTCTACAAGTTCGAATTCCTGGAGTTCGGCAAGCGCCTGTTTGCCTCACCGCCCAGGCTGAACGAGGTTCCACTTGGCCTGCCTGCGGAAGGGTCATCACCCGACGAAATGTGGAGGTCAGCACATCACTGCCGGATGGCGGCCGGCCGTCATTTTGCCCTTCGCAGTGTCCGAATTCGCCCGTCGAAGGGGGACAGGTATTATATCTCATTTGGCTAAAATAGTGGAACGTCCCATGGACATTGCCGGAACCGAACGAGGCCTCTCGGACCTTTGCTTCAGCCACCTAAGACCTTGGTCCTACAAGGAAACGCAAAAGGCCGATGCGGCTCCTCATCGGGAACATCCCGCCTTTGGCGTCGTTTGCCGCAAGGTCTTCGGACCGGACTGGATTTCGGAGGAAGAGCAATGCACCATCGGTCCATCATCACCAGAACAGGCCACGGCCCGGGCACGGCGATCGCCGTGTTGATGGTCGGACTTGTGGCGGTCGGGATTGTGTTCCTCGTCCTGGGCGGCTTGCTCTATTTCGGCCAGCAGCAGTCCAATGAACACGCTCTGTCTTCCGTGCCTGCCCGATCGGCCCAGGCGACCGACCAGAGGGCGGCGGAGTGACGAGCCGGAGCGCCACTTTCTTTGCACAAAACCTTATTCACAATGGAGGACTCAAAGTGAAAACCACTCTTCTCTGCGCACTTCTCTTTGTCTCCGTCCTGTCCCCTATCAACGTTGCCCCGACGCAGGCCGCCAGCCTCGTCATCACCACCGACAATGGCGGCATGGGCCGCCATCACTGGCGCGATCATCGCTGGCGCAAACATCACAGCCGGCATTGCTTCGTGAAGGTCAGGAAGCATTGGCGCCACCACCACTGGGTCATCGAAAAGGTACGGGTCTGCGATTTCGATCGCTTCTGAGCCATGCCGAGGATGCAATTGCCAAATCCCCGCCGAAGGTTCCGTCCGAACGGGCAAACCTTGGCAGTGGCGGCTGTCTGGAGCGTGGCAGCGGTGGTTCTGGTGCTGATGGTGGCGGGCGCGGCCGGGTTTTGAAATCCGGCAGCGTCTATCCCCAAGGGATGCCTCGCCTTCATCTTGCAATTACATTAGATATTACTAATGTAAAAGGCACCGGCTCCCGCCAGAAGCCGGCGGGGCCTGGCGTGTCTCCCTTTGCACCTGCCCGCCAGGCCCCTTCCGACGTCAACCCATGGCGTCAACGCGCCAGCATTGCCCCACTGTTCGCCACCGCCTTGCCCCGGCGATAGACCATCCGGTCTTTCGGCACGGCCACCACCGCTTCGGGCACGTGCAGCGCCCGCATGACGACGAAATCGGCGCTGGCGCCAACCACGATGCCGTAGCCCTCCAGCGCCAACGCCTTGGCGCCGGCGTGGGTCACCACATCGAAGGCGGCGGCCAGCTCGTGGTCCTCATAGAAGCCGGAGCGGTAGCCGATCATGCTGGCCCGGTTCAGCATGTCGCCATCGCCATAGGGCCACCAGGAATCGCGGATGTTGTCGGAGCCGCTGAACACGGTGACGCCTGCCTGCCGCAGAGCCGCCACCGGCGGGAAGGCATCGTTGCCGGGCGCGTTGGTCATGATCGCCACGCCGGCCGCCGCCAGCATCGCGCCAGCCTTGTTAAGCGCATCGGCCGGAATGTCGCCAAGCCCATAGGCGTGGCTGACGGCGACATGGCCCTGCATGCCGAGCGCCTTTGTCCGCGCGGCGATCTCCTCGACCTGGAACAGGCCGAGGGTGCCGCCATCATGCAGGTGGATGTCGACGCCGGCGCCATGCTTTTGCGCCAGGGCGAACACCACGTCGAGATGGCCCTTCACATCGCGGTCGAAGCTGGCCGGGTCGAGCCCGCCGATCAGCTCGCAGCCGAGTTTTAAGGCCTCGTCCAAAAACTCCGCCGTGCCGGGGGACGAAAGAATACCGCTTTGCGGGAAGGCGACGAGCTGGATGTCGATGAGGTCGCGGTATTTTTCGCGCACGGCAAGAATCGTTTCGACATGGCTGAGCCCGACCGAGCCGTCGACCATGACATGGCTGCGCATGGCCAGGCTGCCATTGCCGACGCAGAGGTCGAGCTGGTTTTTCGCCCGCTCGGCCATCGGCGCGGCGGCGGCAAGGTTCTGCGCCTGGAAGGCCACGCGCTCGCGCACGTCGAAGCCGTTGCTGCAGGGAATATGCGGCCGCCAGGCGTCGCCATAGAACGACGTATCGAGATGGATATGCCCCTCGACGAAGGCCGGCACGACAAGCTGGCCGCCGAGATCGATGATGGCAGGGCCGGCGGAATCAGCCGGCGGCGCCTTGCCGGCCGGCGCGATGGCGCTGAAGCGGCCGCCGGTGACGGAAAGATCCGCCAGCGAGCCATCGGCCAGTTTCGCGTTGCGGAAAATCGTCTGCTCGCTCATGGGCATCATCCCTGCTGAAAGCGCCACTCCTCGCCGCCCGCCCGCCGCGGGTCAATGCGGCAGGCAAGAGAAACTGTTTCTCGGCAAATATCCCAGCGAAGGCTTCGGCGAAGCAAACCGCGAATCCGCGCTGCTGCTCCTGCCTATTCCGCTATCACGGAAGTTTCGAACGCCCGGCGACGTGTCATGGTGTTGCTGCGGCGGTACGAGCCGCCCTGGTTGACGCGGGCGCCCAGCCATCCCAACAATGCGCCCCCCCGTCCGCGTCGACCACGGCAAGCGTCCCAGACGACGCAGCCGCCGCGCGAAGCGACGATCCGCCCGCAGCGTCATTCTTCTGCAACGTCAGCCGCCGACCAGCGCCTTCGTGGTCACCACGGTCGCGCCGGCCGCGGTGAATTCGCCATTGTGCCGGGCGATGATCTGCTCGGCGCTCTCGCTGGCGCTGTCCAGCGTGCTGTGGGCATCCGAAACCACGGTCACGCCGAGCCCTCTGGCGATCGCGCCCTTGACGGTTGCCGCCACGCAAAAATCGCTCTGCGCCCCGAGGATCAACACGGCACCCGCGCCCTGCCCGGCAACCCAGTCGCCAAAGGCAGGATTGCTGAAAGCATCGCGCACGGATTTGGCGAAGGTCGGCTCATCGTCGCCCTGGCCAAGGGCTGGCCACACCGGCCAGCCCGGCTCACCCGGCGCCAGCGGGTCACCCTCGGGTCCGTCATGCCTGACGAAAGCGACCTTGCGCCCACCGCGCCTTGCCCAGTCGATCACCGCGCGGGCGCGCTCGGCAATGGCAGGCGCATCATGGATCGGCGGCTCATGCACGCCGTCGAACATGCCGGTCTGAAGATCGATGACGATGAGTGGCGCTTTGGCAGTGAGGCTGGGGGCTGACATGATTTTTACATAGCATGGTCGGCCAGCCGATCAAGGTTGGGGTGGCGTGATGACCGCGCCGGTCACAACTGCAGCTGCCCTGCCAGTCCGACAAAAGCCAGCAACGGACCGATGTCGTGCCGGTCGGCTGCCTTCAATGCCGAGATATAAGCCGCTCGCCTTTCATTCATTTCCAGCAGATCCGCCCCGGCGGTCCAATCGATCGGATCGACACCGTACAGCTTCTCAAGCATGGCGTCCGCCAGGACACGAGCATGGCGCCCATTGCCATTCGCAAACGGATGGATGAACACGACCCTGTGGTGAAGCCGCACGGCTGCTTCCACAGGCGCATATGTGCCCCGATCCATCCAGTAGAGTGCATCATCCAGCGCTGCGCGCAACTGCACCCCGATTTGCATGGGATCGACGCCGATGTTCTTGCCGGTGGTTCTGAAGGTTCCAGCCCAGTTCCACACCTCGCCGAACAGCCGCCGGTGAAGTTCGATGGCGAAACCGTCGGTGAGGATGTCCTTCCTTCGTGTCCGGGAGAGCCACAACAGGCCGGACGTGATGTTGGCCTGCTCCAGTTCATCGAGCTCGGCCTGGGTCGTGATGTGCCTGTACTTCAGTCCGCCGAGTTCATTGGGATCAAGCGGCGTCGCGCCCTCGGGATAGTCGGGTGCAATCACTTGTCCTGCCAGAAATCGGACGGCATTTCATACATCAGTTCGTTCGTCAGCCGGGTCACTTCTTGCCGGGTCCGGCTGTCGGTCACGGTCTGGTCTTCCAGCGCCATATGTTTACCCGCGGTCGCGACAATCGCCTGCGCCTTTTTCCGTGCCTGTGCGATAATGAGAGTCTCGATGGTGTCGGGCGGCACGAACGCATAGACGAACCGGCACCCCATCGCTTCGGCCGTGGCCTGCATCGACTTCAGTGTGACGCCGCCTTCCAGTTCGGCCTGTTCCACCTGGGCAATGCGGGCGCGGGTTACGCCCATCCGCCCCGCAAGCTGGGCGCCGGACATGCCGAGCGCCTTCCGCACGGTCCTTATCCAGCCTTCCGCTGGAACCTGGATGTTGCCGCCTCGGGCGAGATTCACCACAGCCTGGTATTGCTGACGGACCGCCTGCCTAACGCTCATTGTAAACTCATATATTGACCGATTCTCATAAATTGTAAATATATATATATACCAAATCACACATAACGTCAACTTATATGTTTACCAAGGCGCGAGCCAAACATGGCTTGTCTTGCTCTCGGCCTCTCCAGCCCTCACCCCGGCGCGCCGGCAAACAGCACCACGCCATCGCCACCGGTCGCCGGCCAATCCCTGATGGTGCGGTCGTAGCCGCCGGTCAGCACCGTGCCGTCGGGGGCGAAGGCCACGGCGTAGATCGGGCCGGTCTGGCTGTCGAATAGGGCGATCTGGTTGCCGGTTTCCATGTCCCAAAGCCGTGCCGTGCCGTCGAGCGAGCCCGACAGCAGGCGCTTGCCGTCGGCGGATAGCGCCAGCGTGTAGACCGTGCCTTCGTGGCCTTCGAAACGCTTCACCTCGCGGCCGCTGTCGAGATCCCAGACCTTGATCGTCAGGTCGCCGCTGCCGGTGATCACATGGTGCCCGTCGGCGGTGAACACGGCGCCATAGGTGCCCTGCTCGTGGCCGTGCCAGCTGCGCAACTGCTTGCCGCTTTCGATGTCCCAGAGTTTCAACGTGCCGTCGATGCTGCCGCTCAGCGCCTGCTCGCCATCAGGCGAGACGGCGACCGCGCTGATCGACCAGTCATGCCCGGTCAGCACATGCAGCACGGAATTGTCGACGAGGTCCCAGACGATGACATTGCCGGTGTCGTGCCCGCTGACGGCGCGCTTGCCGTCCGGGCTGATCGCCAATTGCCTGACGCCGCCATTCTGGCCGGGCTGGAAGACATGCAGCACGGCACCATCGGCCAATTTGCGCAGCACGATCTCGCCATCGTCGCCGGCCGTCAGCGCGCTGACGCCGTCGGGCATATAGAGCGCCGTGCGCGCCATGTCCTTGTGGACGCCGAGATTGCGGATCAGGTGCTTGCCGCCAATGTCCCACAGCTTGATCACATGATCGGTGCTGGCGCTGAGGATCGAGCGCCCGTCGGGCGCCACCGAAAGCCAGACCACCGCGTCGCGATGGCCGTCGGGCTGCGTTGGAGCCGCCGGCAGCGGTGGCGGCAACGGCGCCACCGTGGGCGGCGGAATGACCGCGACCTCCGGCGGCGCGACGGGCGTTGGCGCAGGCACGGCCACGGGCGGCGCTGCGGGTGCCGGCGGCGGGTTGGCGGCTATCGGTGGCGGAGCGGGTGGCGCCACGGGCGGGGCTGGCGCAGGTGCCGGTTCTGGCGCCGGCGGCGCGCTGGCGACATCCTGGCCCTTCGGCTCAGCGGGTTTGGGTTCATCGGGCTTGGTTTCACCAGGCTTCGGCTCGGCCGCCTTGGGCTGGCTCGCAATCTCGCCGCCGCCCCCATGCGAGGGGCCGAACCGGTCGGCGGCCAGACCCGCAAGCACAATCAACGGCAAGGCAAGAAAGACCTTGCGCAGTCCGGGCCTGCCGGTCTCCTGCACGTCCGCCGCGCGGCCAAACAGCGGCATCCCGGCAGCATGCGCCGGCCGCCCCGGCAACAGGCCGGCCCAGAACAACAAGGCGCCGGTCAGGCAGGCAAGTGCCGCCAGAGCGAGCCCGCTCAACCGCCAGGAGGACGCATCCGAGGGCAGTGCGAAAAAGTCTTGCCAGCCAACGGCACCAGTAACGACGAGCGGATAAATCCGCGCCAGGCACCCGATGGCGACCCCAGCCAAGGCGAGCGCCAGCACCCTGTCAGCCAATCTGTTCATTGCGCTCTCCGCCCGCGGATTTGGCGAAGATTATCAGCGCCGCTGTATACCGCAAAGCGCAGCCCTCGCTTCCTGCCTTCATGTATATCACCTGATATATCCCAGGCTGGGCCGGGGATATGCATGGAAACAACGGCTTAAGCATGTCGGGCCGCGCTTTGGCGGGATGCGCTTTGGAGCGTCGATTTATGCCCGATCGGGCCGAAGCAATCGGCATCCCCGCGCCAGATTCTCCGATGGTCTGGTCGAGATAGTCTGGACTGTCCCCAACGCAACATTGACAGAACATCGGGATGTGTCACATTCGCGACGGGATATAGTGGAGAGACTGCATCATGAAGAAGATTTATGAACGGCCTGCTTTGATCAAGAAGGGCAATTTGAAATCGATCACCGCCGCAACCAACGGCCCGGTCGTAACCTCAAATCCGATACCGCAATAAGTCAGACCGTCAGCATCAGGTCGTCCAGCACCATTTGCCAATAGTGTTTCGTCGACAGACGGACACGGGTCACTGCCTTGAGCATTGGGGCGTAGTGCAGCGGCGTCAGCGCCGACAGCGCCAGTTCGTCGCTGGCGACCAGTTGCTCGCCCAGCCAACACTCGATCCGCGCCACCTCCCCTTCCGACTTCAGCCAGGCGGCGCTCAAAAGCACCGAGTGGAAACCAAACGGGGTCTCGCGGCTGAACTCGGCCGGGTAGCCGCTGCTGGTATAGGCGACGTGGTCGCCCGAAACATTGCCGTTGACATAGCCTTCGCTGCCCTTGGTGTGATCCTGCGCCATGGCGTTGATGTTGCGCCATTGCAGCCCGGCATGGCCGCACGGAATCTTCCGAAAGCCGCGCCCGGTGACGTCGTCGAAGCCGATCGTCCGCAGCGCTGCTCCACTCGGCAGTGTTTGCGGCGACAGCAGCCCGAAATTGGTTGGATAGGGCGAAAGCGCAAGCTGCCGGTCAAGACCGCCGCCGACGATCGCCACCGTGTCGGCCCTGCCGGCGAGGTCGAGCCGGAAGGGAGAGCCCGGCGCCAGCACCAGGCTCTCCAGCACCTGCCCGTTTGCCATCACCGACAGGGTCACGCTGCCGCCCGCCGCCATCCTGCCGGTTAGGCTGCGCGCCGGCGCCAGCCCGACCGGCTGGGGCAGGTTCTGCGACACCAGCCCGGCGGGCGAGCCGGGCGCCAGCCGAAAATCCTTCGATTGCGTCTCGTTGGCGCTTGGCGAGCGCCAGCCCGGCGGCACCGAAACCGCAAACCGGTAGGCGCCCGGCGAGCGGATCATGGCATTGGCCAAAGACGTCGACATGGCGAAGTTGGCAAAGCCGCCATTGTTTGTACGGGTTGAAGCGACGAAGCCGCCCTGCCCGTCGAACAGCCGCACCATGATGCCGGCCATCGGCCGGTCGCCCACGCCGTATGTCCCGTCGCGATCGACATCGAAATAGACGAAGGACGAGTAGTTGACGGTGCCCGTGCTGCGCTCCCAGTCGCCGCGCACGGCATAGTCGTTGGCCGGATCCGCACGTCGCCGGGCACGGCGCCGGAGACGCGCCTTGCGCAACAGCCAGACGACGCAAAGCGCGACCGCAATGATGGCAGCGGCCGCGAGCAGGATTTCGACAAGGCCGAAATCATGCATGGCAGATGAGCTTCGATCGTGATCGACGGTCGCTATTGGAAACGGCGTTCATGGATAATCTGGCTGCGCGATTGCTTTGTCGCAGCCTAGCTTGCGATACCGCCGATGCACAGATGGGCGCTGGCGATTGGCGACATGGCCATCAAGGCCATCGCCAGCCTCATCACATGTCCGACCGGACCGGGTCAGCCACCAAGCGCATATTTTATCAGATGGCCCACCGTCAGGGACCTGCCTCCGACAGGCGGTTCCCAGTTCGGATCCTGGATCAGATACGAGTGACCGTCTCCATAGGCCAGGCCAATCAGCGTTTCCGCAACGATACGACCTCCCACCGGGCCCAGATGGACCGGCTCCTCGTCGCCCTTGCTGCCCTTTTTCGAAGCGCGCTTGAACCAGTCATGCTGCGCTTCCGCCAGCACGTAGTACCAAAGCGGCGCATTGCCGGCGAATTCCCCATCGATATCGACTATGCCCTTGGCATCTTTCATCTCGTCGAGGACGGCTTTTCCTATCTTCAGATCGGCATCGGGAATAACTGGCACACCCATCGCCCGCGCTACGTTCTGGCCGCTTGGCATGCGCAAGGCGAGGCCGCGAAGCAGATTCCGCGCCGCGAGGTTGGCCGGGTCGTTCTTCGGATCGTTCGGCTTGGCTTGCAGTTGCTCGAGTGTGAGCGGTGGTGAAGCCGGCACCGTCTTTGAAAACTCCGGAAGGAACCCAAGCGGATTCACCAGCGACGTGTCGATCTTATACGCCGGCTGAGCCCGATGCTTGCCGCCCTTTTTGCCTGACCCGTCGATGTCGAAGAACAAGCTCCAGTCTATGGCCCATTGGGTTGGAAATTCGTCGAAGCCGTTCAGGCCTCTGTTGGCGACGCCGGCGAATATGAAGAAGCGGCCGGCAAGTCCGCGAGCCTTCTCGTCAGGCGTTGCCGACAACGGATTGTCGCCCCCATTCAACTCGGTGTTCAGCCGATAGATCGGCCTCACCATCGAATGGCCAAACCGGTAGCCGGCGACCGAAAATTCCAAGGGCATATAAGGCGCGTTGCGCCAGTGGAAGAACTGAAGCTTGGGCTTCTTTTCGGCAGCGCTGGCAACTGACCGGCGGTGGGGGAGTATTTCGTCGATCAACCCAGCACCGCAGATACGCGGCAGGAAGTCGTTGAGAACCACATATTGATAGTGCCAACGCACCATGCGCTGGACTTCATCGAAGGTGGCTCCTTTCAATTTTGGCTCGTCCATCAGCCGGTTGTGCAACCGCATGAATATGCCGTGCAACTGGGAGACGATGACGTTCTCGTCGTTGCGTTTGTCCCCGATGAGTGCGCGCGCCGCAGAACCGGGATTTTCCGGATCGCGCTAGCGCGGGAGATCCCGCGACGGTGAAGGCTTGCTCAACTCGAGCAGCTGTTTTCCCAGCCGAAACTTGCCGTCGATATACAAATAGGGCTGGTCTGCCGGCCCACGGCCGTAGACGCTGTCCAGGTCGAGGCGCGGCGTCCTGAAATCCACCAGGCTGTCCGGATCATTCATCTGCATCAGCAAGGATGCAGGGTCGAAAGTGATGTCGTGGTCGATGAACTGGCCGAGATAGGTATATCCAGCCGCGATGCCGGTATTTTCCTCGTCATCCTGAATATGCTTGTCTGTCTCCGCCGCGGCCATAGGCCGGTTGTCCGCGGTTTTCTCGGGCTCGGCCGTCATCGCGTTCCCCAGCGCCAGAAGCGCGCTCTGGGAATGAACCGCTGGAGCGAGCTCCCTGAACATCCGGCCGAAGCGGCCTTCGAACAAGGATGACCGGCGCGAGACATCGGCGCCTCTGATGCCGCCACCATGTGGGCTGAACGAACTTTTGGCTGCACTGGATTCCATGGCTGCCTCCGCAAATCATTTCGCTGATAGGAAATACGCGCGCATAAGTGCAGAGCCACGCATATGCAGCGGCCCTCGGCACCATTTCATGATCAAGATCAACGGAATGGCCAATCGTTCCGCATTTTAACTCTGGGATCGGCCTATGCTTTTCAGTCTATGCTAATATCACAATAAAATATGACGCCAGTCAAGATACTGATCAATAAACCTGATAATTGATGCCAACAAATCTATTGCATTTTACAACTCTAGGGAATCATTGAATTTTCACAGAGTTGCTGCTGGGCATTGGACTAGACGCCCTCTCCGGTAAGGTTCTCAAAACCTGCTTCGGACGATCAAAAAACCGACAGACAGCCTTTTATTCAAACCCGTTCTACCGGTTGATTTTCTTCGATTGGATGCCGAGACAGACAGGTGTTCCATCCCCTCACCTCAACTCCACCCAAACCGGCGCGTGGTCGCTGGCGCCGTCCTCACCGCGCACGTCACGGTCGATATCAGCCCCTTTCAGCCGGCGGGCGAGTGTCTTCGACAGCAATATGTGGTCGAGCCTTAAACCCGCATCGCGCGGCCAGCGGTTGCGACGATAATCCCAGAACGTATAGAGCGTCTCCGTCGGATAGACCCTGCGCAGAGCGTCAAGCCAGCCCTGCTCGATGAGGGCGGCGAAGGCAGCCCGGCTTTCCGGCTGCACCAGCGCGTTGTCGTCATAAGAGCGGGTGGCATAGATGTCGCGCGGCTCGGGCACGATGTTGTAGTCGCCGGCCAGCACGACCGGCAGGCCGGTGTCGAGGAGTTGTTCGGCATGCGCCTCCAGCCGCGCATGCCAGGCGAGCTTGTACTGGAATTTCGGCCCCGGCCGCGGGTTGCCGTTCGGCGCATAGAGGCAAGCGATGACGATGCCGTTCACCGCCGCCTCGATATAGCGGCTTTGCTTGTCGGCATCGTCGCCCGGCAGCGCATCGCGGGTCAGGACGGGTTCGGACCCTCGCGCGAGTATGGCGACGCCGTTCCAGGTCGGCTCGCCCTTCCACACCGCGCCATAGCCGGCATCGGCGAGCGCAGTGCGCGGAAACTGCATGTCGCGCGCCTTCAATTCCTGCAAGCAGACGACATCGGGTTTGGCCACGGCCAGCCACGCCAGCAGGTTTTCCAGCCGGCTGTTGATGTTGTTGATGTTGAAGGTGGCGATTTTCATTGGTGGATCAGGAGGCGAGCCTGCCTGCCCAACCCTTCACCGTCTCCGCCAGCATCTTCAGATGATCGGCCGTCGAAAATCCTGAAATGCTCTTGCGCGGCTTGAGGTCGTGGTCGCCATCCTCCAGCCACACCACCTCGATGCTGTCGGAGAGCCCATAACCGGCCACCTCGTCTTTCGTGCCGAACTCGTCGCGCGTGCCCTGGAAGATCAGCGTCGGCGTCTTCAGCCCGGCGAGATGCTTGGTCCGCAACTGCTCCGGCTTTCCCGGCGGATGGAAGGGATAGCCGAGGCAGACCAGCCCAGCGATCTCGCCCTTGGCGAACATCTCGTCCGCGACCATCGACGCGACACGGCCGCCCATCGACTTGCCGCCGATGATCAGCTTGCCGCTCACGCCCCTGGCCCTCAGATCGGCGATCGCCTTCACATATTCCGGGTTCACCGTCTCGGCGCGCGGCGGCGGCTTGCGCTGGCCGTAGCGGCGGGCGGCCATATAGTGGAATTCGAAGCGCGCGACCTGGAAGCCGGCGGCGGCAAAAGCCTTCGCGGTGGCGGTCATCGAGGGTGAATCCATCGACGCGCCGGCGCCATGCGCGAGCAGGATGGTGACGGGGGCGGTGTCGTCGCCGTCGAAGAGGAAGGTGGTCATGGGGCAACCTTTTCCGAGAGGTCGCGTTCCTTCACAAGCACCGGCATCAATCCCTCACCCCGCCGTCCGTGCCAGCTGCATATCCACGAACCGCACGCCCCTGGCCGCCACACCGGCCCATTCCGACTCTGCGTCGAGCTCCAGATATCGCACCCACAGCCGCCGCGCCTCCGGTAAATTCCCGGCATCGAATTCCAGCCTGGCGAGGTTGAACACCGGATCGGCATAAGTCTTGTCGAGCGCGATCGCTTTCTGCAAATGCCTTCGCGCCGAGGCGTCGCGGCCTTGCTCGCTCATCAGGCCGGCGAGGTTGAACCAGGCTTCGACGAAGGCCGGGTCGAGTTTTATCGCCCTGGCATAGTCATGCGCGGCGTCCGCCGCGTGGCCGCCGGCGCGCAGGCAGTTGGCGCGGTTGAAGGCGGCGATGGCGTCGCTCGGGTCGATGGCGAGGCAGCGCTGGTAGAGCGCGGCAGCACCTTCATGGTCGCCGCCCTCCTCCGCCGCTTCGGCCTCGGCGAACAACTCTTCCAGCGTGTCGTCGCCTTGTGCCGCGCTACCCAGATCGAACAGCAACTGCCCGTCGAGTTCGCTCTGGCCGCCTTCGAGATAGATCGCGTCAGGGCGGCCGTGCTGCGAGCCGACATTGAGCGATTTGGCGGTGAGCGAGGCGACCGGGCCGGAGCGGTGTACGGAGCGCGCGATCGCCCCCCAGGTCGCACCGCCGGCCACCAGCCCGGCATATTTGCGCGCCAGGATCAGGTCGCGGAAGGAATAGGGTTCTGCATCATGTTCGAAGGCATCGAACAGTGAAAGCAGGTCAAGGTCGGCGCCAGACAGCCGCGATTGCTCGATCAGCGATTGCCGCGACAGCGAGGACGCCTCCGGTGTCTTCATCAGCCCGAGCAGACGCAGGAAACCGTTCTCGCTGAGCAGCATGCGCCCGGCGGCGCGCTCGGCGGCGATGCGGCGCTCGATCCCGGCATCACCGGGTTTCGACAATCCAGCCTTGGCAAGCAGCACCCGGCCGAACACGACATGCGTGGTGCGCCGAGTGATGCCGCGTCGGAGCTGGCCATGCTGGCGCTCGACCTCGCGAGCCGCCAACCTAAGCGGAAACGCCGCCAGCGCGCCGATGGTGCCAAAGACGGCGCCCGCCGGTGCCGTCATTTCTTGCTCTTGCCGACCGCCTTCAACAGACTGGCCTTCAGCGGATTTTCAGCGGCACCGCCCGCTGCCGCCTTCTTGGCGGCGGGTTTTGCCTCCACCTCGTCGGCCTTGCTCTTCGACTTGGCCGGCGGCTTCGACTGCGACAGGCTGGCCTTCAGCGCATCCATGAGGTTGATGACATTGCCGCGCTCCGGCGCTGCCGCGATGATCGGCTTGTGGCCTTTCAGCTTCTCGCGGATCATCGCCATCAGCGCGATCTCGTAGCGGTCCTCGTAGTCCTTCGGGTCGAAGGTGGTTTCCTTCTGCTTGATCAGCGCTTCGGCCAGTTCAAGCATTTCCTGGTCCGGCTTGCCGGCCGGAATGTTGCCGAAATATTCAGCCGTGCCGCGCACTTCGTTCGGGTTCCTCAACGTGCACACGAACATGCCATTCTCGCGCGCGCCGATCGTCACGATGCGCTCGCGGCTGGATAGCACCAGCCGGGCGATCGCCAGCTTGCCGGATTTGCGCATGGCTTCGCGCAGCACGGCGAAGGTCTCTTCGGCCATCGCCCCATCCGGCGCCATGTAATAGGGCGCGTCCTGATAGATGACATCGACCTCGCCTTCGTCGACGAAGGCCTCGATGTTCATCGTGTGGTTGGATTCGATGCGCACCGCGTCGAGGTCGGCATCATCGATGATGATGTACTGCTTGTCCTCGTACTCGTAACCCTTGACCAGGTCCGAGCGCTCGACGAGCCCGAGTTCCGGATCGACCGGCTTCATGTTGATGCGGTTGTGGGTCTTCTTGTGCAGCTGATTGAACGAGATGCGCTCGCTGGTGGTCGTTGCGGGGTATAGCCGCACCGGACAGCTGACGAGGCTGAGCTTGAGATAACCCTTCCAACTTGCCCTGGGCGCCATGATACACTCCTACGCGGCCATGCACTGACATTGACTGCAGCGCTTTTCGTCCGAAGGACGATCAAGGCCGCGCAAATCCTACACCGACCCGGCACAATACCGGCAAATCCCTGACGAAATGTTTTAGGGCGCCTGAGGGTCGTGGGTGGAGGATAATTCAAATTGTATGAAGCGTCGATGGACATGGGTTCCTCGCCCCCGCGAAGGCGCTACGGCATGCACACATTTCCAAGCAGCTGGTCTTTGGCGATAGCGTGCATGGCAGCTTGGCGCATGTATTGTCCTATGCTGCGCTGGTCGACCCCCACTCCGTCGAGCTTCGCTCGCCACCTGCCGGGGCGAGCCACGGGTCTCGCCCGTCCTTCGGACCCCCCGATCGACGGGGTAGAGGAAAGACGCCAAGCTTTTTGCCGTCAACGCTCGTCCAGCAACGCTCGCTTCCTTTCCCTCCGGAGGGGGGAAAGGTGGCGCTGCGAAGCAGCGACGGATTGGGGGAACCACGTGGCAATCAAGCCTCAGGCTGATCAGTCACGCCAATCACAGAAGATGTGTGCATAGCGTAGACGCGAGTTGGGGGCGAGGAACCCTAGGTCTTCAAGGTAGGCAAATCCCTGGCAAACTCCTCAATCTCCGCCCACGGATCCCCCGACGTCTCCAGCAGCCCCGGCAGTGACGAATAGTTCAGATCCTGCGGCGCATCGATCGTCTCCAGATCACCCCAGCTCACCGGCGTCGAGGCCGGCAGATTGGTACGGGCGCGCAGCGAATAGGGCGCCGCCGAGGTGTGGCCCCGCGCATTGCGGTGATAGTCGATGAAGATGCGCTTCTTGCGGTTGTCCTTGCCCATGGTGGTGGTGAAGGTGTCTGGCGCGGTGGCGGCCAGATGGGTGGAGATGGCGCTGGTCGCCTGGTGCAGCTTCTTCCAGTTCTGCTTCTTCGTCACCGGCACGGTGATGTGGATGCCGTTGCCGCCGGAGGTCTTGGCGAAGGGTACCAGCCCCAGCCCCTCGAGCTCGCCCTTGATGTGGACGGCGGCTTCCACCACTTCGCGCCAGGAAATCCCCTCGCCCGGGTCGAGGTCGAAGACGATCTGGTCGGGCTTGTCGAGGCTCAAGCGGTGCGTGCCCCAGGTGTGGAACTCGACGACGCCGAACTGCGCCAGCGCCAGAAAACCCTTGGCGCCTTCGACCGACAGGAACGACTTGGTCTCGCCCTCGGAATTCATCGTCTCGAAGGTCACCACCGAGGGCGGCATGCCGGTGAAGGCGTGGCGCTGGAAGAAACAGTCTTTTGGCAGGCCGGTCGGGCAGCGCACCAGCGACACCGGGCGGCCAAGAATGTGCGGCAGCATGAAGTCGCCGACCAGCGCGTAGTAGACGGCAATGTCGAGCTTGGTTGGACCGGTCTTGCCGAACAGCCGCCGCTCCGGATTGGTCACCCAGATGGTGGCGAGATCCGCCTCCGAGATCAGCCGCTTGCGCTTGGC
Organism: Mesorhizobium sp. P2_E9; assembly: GCF_056403815.1. Classification (NCBI taxonomy): domain Bacteria; kingdom Pseudomonadati; phylum Pseudomonadota; class Alphaproteobacteria; order Hyphomicrobiales; family Phyllobacteriaceae; genus Mesorhizobium; species Mesorhizobium sp. P2_E9. The sequence continues at coordinate 30,525 of NZ_JBFUET010000021.1, read as the reverse complement.
CGAGACCGGCGTCGACAGGCCGACATCCCTGAGACCGCGAAACACGCCATGGCGCAACGCATTGTCCGCCGTGCGGTTGGCATAATGGATGCGCGCCGAAAACAGCGGCTTCACCCAATGCATCTCGCGCATGATTTCGCGCGGCACGCCTTCGGGTGGGGTCGCGCCCGATGTCAGCGGCTCCAGCCGGGCGAGCAGGTCGGCTGATGTCTCGGCGTCGAAGCCGGTACCGACCTTGCCACGATAATGCAGCTCGCCGTCCTCCCACTCGGCCATGCCAAGCGCGGCCAGCCCTTCCGCCGCTTGCGAGATCGTGTAGCCGGCGATGACGAAATCGTCCTTCTGCAGCGCCTTGCACTTGGTCCAGCTCTTGGTGCGGCCGCTCTGGTAGATCGCGGTCGCACGCTTGGAGACGACGCCTTCGAGCCCGAGCTCCGTCGCCTGGTCGTAAAGCCCCTGCCCCGAGCCTTCGACATGGTCGGAGAACTGGATGGCGGAATTGGCGCCGAGGCCGCCAAGCAACTCGGCCAGCAGCGCCTTGCGCCGGATGAGCGGCACCTTCATCAGGTCCCAGCCATCGAGATGCAGCAAGTCGAAGGCATAAAAATGCAGCTTGCTGCCGGCGCCCTCGGCCAGCGCGTCCTGCAGCAATGCGAAGCGGCTGATACCCCGACCGTCGAGCACGACGATCTCGCCGTCGATGATCGCCTCGCGGCACGGCAGTTTTGCAAACGCATGCGGCAGGTCGCCATAGCGCTTCGTCCAGTCGATGCCGCCTCGGGTGATCAGCCGCACCTGGCCGTCGGACAGATGCGCCATGGTGCGGTAGCCGTCGAATTTGATCTCGTGCAGCCAGAGCTCGTTGGTGTTTTCGGCAGGGCCTTCGCCACCCGGCGGTTTTGGCACCTGCGTCGCCAGCTGCGGCTCGATGCGGCTCAGCGCCGGCGCCTTCACCGCGCCCGGCAGCGTGCCGGGTTTCAAGGTCCCCGGCTTTGGCGCGGACTTCGCGGCCGGCTTCGGCGGCGCCACCAGCTCCTCGATGCGCAGGCCGGATTTCACGCTTTCCGGCCGCGCTTCCAGAATGTTCAGCGCCGTGTCGGCGGCGAGATCGCGCTCCTTGAACAGCAGCCAGTTCTTTTTCTCCGCATCCTCGCCGGGCTTCGGCTTCAGGCGGGTCAGCATCCAGCCGCCATTGAGTTTTTCGCCGGCGAGGCGAAACTTGAAGGCGCCGGTGCGCAGGCTCTTCTCGGCATCGTCCATCGGCGCCCAGGTGCCGGTGTCCCAGACGATCATCGGCCCGCCGCCATACTCGCCCTCGGGAATGACGCCCTCGAAGTCGATATATTCGAGCGGATGGTCCTCGGTCTCGACCGCCAGCCTCTTGTCGGCCGGATTGAGCGAAGGCCCGCGTGGCACCGCCCAGCTCTTCAGCACGTCGCCAACCTGCAGGCGCAGATCGTAGTGATCCGCGGTGGCGTGGTGCTTGTGGACGACGAAGCGGTTGCCGTCGGCGGAGATGAGCCCGCCCGCCGGCTCCGGCGTTTTGGTGAATTCGCGCTTGGCGCGATAGGTTTTGAGTTTTGGCGGCGCTGCCATGTCAAGGACCGAAGCGCACGGCAGCAGGAAGCAAACCCGTCACGCTCTCAATCGTCGGCAGCCGGCGTCAGCTCGAGCTCGGCCGGCGACAGACCCTGCTGCAGCTGGCTCAGCCGGAACTCATCCACCCAGTAGGCCTCGCCGTCGACCAGCACGCGTGCCTGGTAGGCGCCGTCCGAAAAGCTTTGCGCGGTAATGTAGACCTTGTGGCTGTCGAGCGCCTTGCGCACCGCGGCGCGCTTGGCATTCTGGCCTGTGACGGGACTGAACATGACGCTGCCCTCGGTCGCCCTGACACGCAACATGGCCGCTTCCACGGCCTGGCGACTGGTCTCAAGGATGACGGAGACGCGCTGTCCTGTCAATTTGGCGGGCGACCATTGTGCCTGGCGCTACGACCCGCTGCTGTTGACCGTGTTGCCGATCGTCTTGAACTTGGTGTTGACCGCATTGCCGAGCGCGCCGGCGCCGGTGATGATGGCAAGCGCGATGAGGGCGGCGATCAGGCCATATTCGATGGCGGTCGCGCCGGTTTCATCCCGCATGAAACGGGAAACGATTGCTTGCATTTCAAGCCTCTGGTTTCTGATCCCTCGCACAACTCTATAGACACTGCGAGTTGCGGTTCGGTCAGATTTTGCCAGACTTTTGAAGGTGCTTGCGCGCGGAGCTGAATCAAAACATGAAGCATCCGCCCAGCGGACACGGCTTGGCTGCAGGCGGTCCAGGCCGAAGCTGTTTTCAGCTTGCCGGTCTGGAACCGCCCGCCCGCCTTGTGTCCTTCCCAAGACAGGAGACCAGATAGGCGCATCGACACCGATCCGCTTTGACATGGATCAAGTGCCAAATGCGCCACCGGTTTTGCCATTGTCAGGCGCGAAATATCTTCATGCGCCGGGGCCATTTTACTGGGTTCGCGACCCCCCTGTCGAAATCCGCTCCCGGCGAACGACATTGGTGCGGCGCCGGCGAGGCGCGATCACGTCAAACGACAGGGAGCACCATCATGGCCAAGATGCTTGTCATCTACAAAACCCCCGCCGATCCGGCGGCCTTCGAGCGGCACTATTTCGACATCCATCTGCCGCTCGCAAAACAGCTTCCGGGGCTGCGGCGCTACGATGTCAGCAAACAACCGATCGTGAACATGTTGCAAGGCGAGACGCCCTACATCGTGGCGACCCTCTATTTCGACAGCCTGGACGCCATGCGTGCGGCCTTTGCCACCGAGATCGGCAAGGCCTGCGCCGTCGACCGTCGCAAATACGCGCCTGACGACCGTGTAACGATGCTGCTTTTCGATTCCGAGGCGATGTGAATCGTTAATTCGCGGGCAGGCCTCAGGGGCAGAAAAACCCGCTGTCTTGCGGCGGCGGGTTTGATGGTCACGTCGAAAGGCCGTTTGCGTGTCAGTGCGCGGACGGGAGCGCTGGCGCCATCAAGCCGCGGCTGAAATACCTCGGCGAGAAGGCCATCGCCGAGTGGCCCTCGTCTCACACATCCTCGCTGTCGAAGATCAGCATATCGGCGCCACCCGTCGCGAAAACCTGGAGATCGGCGGCAGTCGCCTGACCTTCGGCACTGGCGAATGCATTCTGGATGGCGGCCAGGTCGTCGAACTGCAAGGTGGCGATCAGATGGACCTTCGCTGGTCCCGCCGGCGTCATGACAGGGCCGCGGTTGATTTCGTAGCGCCGCAATCCCGGAATGGTCTTGGCCAGCGGGATATGCTTTTCACGATAATAGGCATCGAACGCCGCCGGATCCGCAGGCGTGCCGTACATGACCACCAAGCTTGCCATCATTGCCTCCCGAAATCATTGCGCTGCAGGAGCGTGATGACTTTGCCGGGAGCTTGTCAATCCGCCCTTCCCTGCTAAGGCAAAGGAGCCTGGACGGCAGCCTCAGTTCTTCAATCGCCGCAACCGCCGCATCACACCCTGCACTGCCTTGTACAGCCCGGGTTTGGAGCGCACGAAAAGCTCGGTCTTGCCGCGCAGCTTGATATAGGCGGTCGAACCCCTGCCCTTGAGCGTCACCGCCTCGCACACCTCGGCCAGCACCGCGCTCGAAGCGCCGATATGCTGCTTGTAGCCCTGGCTGCCGACCGACAGGTCGAAATAACCGAGCCCCTGCTCGCGCGCCCAGATCATCAGCTTGCCGATCGTCGTCAGGCCCGGCGAGACGTTGGGAACCGCGTCCTGGTCGATCCCGAGCAGAAGCGCGTGCAAGGTGCCCTTCATGACCAGCACGTAGATGACGGCGAGACAGGCTTCACCGGCACGCAGCCCGAACAGCCGCACCGAGCCGTCGGACAGGCCTTGCAGGGCGGCGTTGCGGTAGAACTCGACGACCGGCGCCTGCGTCAGGAGGTCGAAGCGCCCGAGCTCGCGGAAGCGGTTGAGCCTGAGCTCCAGAAGCTTGGCGAACTGCTCCTCCACCAATTCAGGCGTCTCGGCCTCGATCAGATCGAGCTTGCCCATCTGTTCGAAGCGGCGGCAGTGCTTGTGGAAATTCTTGGCGAAGGACGATTTGCAGATGCGCTTGATCAGCGTCTCCGGATTGCCATCCAGGGCCAGGCCCGAGGCGATCTGGATGGAGTCGCGTGCCGCCGAAAGCAGCGCCAGCGGATTGTCGACGCCGTGGATCTGTTGCGGGATTCCCGCAATGTGGAAGCGGTCCGTCGGCGGCAGCACGGCGCACACCGCCGCCCAGGCGTCGTCGGCGCTCTGCCTGGTCCAGGGTCTCGCATCGGCCAGCAGTGGCGCAGCGTAGTCGCACACGCCGCCGCTCAGCCATTCGATCACGTAATGGCCCCGAGCGCGGCGGCGCATCAGCGGCAGCAGCATGACCGGCGCCCCCGTGGCGGCGTCATTGACCTCGACGACGAGCAACTCCGCGCTTTTTGGCATCAGCCGTTTGGCGATCCCTTCCACCCAGGCAAAGCCCTGGTGGCCGGTGCACAGGCCGGTCTCCTCAAGGCGCAACCAAAGGGGCTTTACGGTATCGAAGCTGGTGTGCAGCCGCGCCGTATAGCGCACGGCCATGCCGAAGCCGACGGTGATCGGCGAAAGCCTGACGGCACCCTCGGTCGCCGCAGCCTGTCGCATTGCCTGGCTTGCCAAACGCTTCTCCTGTTCGTTCTGGCCCGCCCTCAGCGCCCTCCACGCAAGCGCCGCAAGCCCCGCATCGTTCCCTGAGCCGCTTTCAGCAGCCGTGGCTTTGAGCGCACGAAAACCTCGGTCCAGTCGCGGAACTTGATGGCAGTGCTCGCGGCATTGCCCCGCATCGTGAACCCGTGGCAGAGTTCGACCAGGACCGAACCCGTAGCGCCCATATTTGCCTTGTAGCTCTGGTTGCCGACCGATAGGTCGAAATAACCAAAGCCTTGCTTGCGCGCCCAACTCATCAACCTGCCCATGATTGCAAGTCCTGGTGACACATTGGGCACCGCGCTCTGGTCGATTGCTATCAGGAGAGCATGAACAGTGTCTTGATGAACCAAAAGATATTGGACCGCGATCAGAGCCTCGGCCACGCGCAGCCCGAACAGCCGCACCGCTCCGTCCGACAAGCCGCGAACAGCGGCGTTGCGGTAGAAATCGACGACTTTCTCCTGCGTCAGCAGGTCGAAGCGGCCAAGCTCGCGAAAGCGGCTGAGCCGCATCCGGACCAGTTCGCCGAAGATACGCTCTACCTCGGCCGGCGTGCCGGCCTCGACCAGTTCCACTTCGCCGAGCCGTTCGAGCCGGCGCCAGTCCTTGCCGAATTCCTTGACGAAGGAGGGCTTGCACAAGCGCTTGAGGACCGTGTCCGGATCGCCGTCGATGGCGAGGCCGAAAGTGGTCTGGAGGGAATCGCGCGTCTCTGCGAGCAAGGCAAGCGGATTGGCGACGCCGCTGATCTGTTGTGGAATCCCCGTAATGTGGAACCGGTCCGCCGGCGGCAGCACGGAGCGCACCGCGGCCCATGCGGCCTGTGCGGATTGTGTGGTCCACGGCCTCGCATCGGCCAGCAGCGGTGCCGAATAGTCACTGACGCCACAGCTCAGCCATTCGATCACCCGATGGCCCAACGCCGGCCGGCGCATCAGCGGCACCAGCATCCTGGGTTCGCCCGTTGCGGCGTCGTTCACCTCGACGATGAGCGGTTCGGCACCTTGCGGCATCAGCTGCGCGACGATGCCCTCGGTCCAGGCGTAATGCTGATGGGCGGTGCATAGACCATCCGCCTGCAGGCGCAGCCAGAGCGGCCGCACCATTTCGAGACTGGTGTGCAATCGCGCCGTGTAGGCGTCGTTCGCTGCGACGGTGACTGGGTGCGAGACCTGCCCTTCGGCCAAGCCGGCCGCCGCAACTATTTCCACTGCCTGGCCCGTCACATCGCCCTCCTATCGTTTCGCCGGGGCGAATGTGATGGCCCGCCGCCAGGAGCCCAGGCGGCTGTGGCGCTGCTGGTCCGGATGCTCGATGTTCCACATGCGGTGATGCGCGAAATACCATGATGCCGCGAGCACGAAGACCTCGGAGACCGCCGAGCCCAGCAGCGCCCACGGCGGAGACGCGACTGAAAGCACGACCGCGATCAGCGCCAGCCCGACGATCGCGCCGCCCATCGTGGTGAAGGCAACGATGCGGAAGTCACCGAATATCTCAAGGACGATGCGGGGCATGATGTAGAGCATGATCGGGATAAAATTCGCTGTCACGAAAAGCCCGATGAACCCGACCGAGGCATCCTGGAGAGCCTGGGATTTGATCATCGGCAAGACGAACAGAATGGCGCATCCATAGGCCAGGCCGCCCAGCCCCATGACCACCGACCAGATCTTCGCCTGCGACCAGACGCGGCGCGTTTCGCCCAGCCGCATCAGCTTGGCGAGTTCCGGCTGCGTCATGTTGACGAAGGCAAGGCTGATGATGCGCAGCGGGGCGAACAGCACGATCACCGCCGCCAGCGGCGCGTAAGCCGCGGGCCCGGCAATGCCGGCGACCAGCAGCGCCAGGCATTGCCCCTGGATGTTGGTGGTGGTCGCGCTGAAGGCCGACCAGCACAGCTGACGCCACAGCCTGGCATAGCGCCGCCGCGTCGGCATGCGGAAAGAGATGCGAATTGTACGGCGCGCCAGCCGGACCAGGACGAAGATGCCGAACACATTCGCCGCGGCAAGCGCATAGAACACCGCCTGCAACGCGTCCCCGGCGAACCAGATTGCCAGCCCGGCGAGCACGGTGCCGGCAATGGTGAAAGCGGCATCGCTGATGGAGACGACCACCTGCTGGCGGCGCGCGAAGAAGGCCGTGCGCATATGGCTGCGCAGTGACCATGCGCCGACGAAGCAGCCGGCGGCAATGCCGCTCGGGTCGCCCAGGAGATGCATCAGGACAGCCGTGCCGACCGCCATCAGCAGCGCCACCATCAGAGCCGCCGTTCCGAAGGCCACGTCATACGCATCGACCCCGGCGGTGTTGGTGCTCTTGCTCATCCATATCGAGGCGGGGACGGCGGTCAGCGACCTGATGTAGGACAGGCCGACGCCGCCCATCACCATGCCTATGGCGAACAGGCCGTAGCCTTGCGCCGACAGCATGTGCAGCAGCATGATGTTGAGGGCAAAGTGGAAGCCGCTCTGCATCGCCTCGCCGCCGATCATCAGCACGAGGCGCCGCACCAGATGGATTGGGAACTTCACGACCGTGTCTCCGCCTGGCGCGTGCTTGCCGCCCTGCCCGGCCTTGCGATGGCCGCCTTCAGCTTCTCAGTCGCGATCGCGGCGATCGCCGCCGCCGCGACCGGCTCGCTGAACATCGTCTCGTAGCGCTTGCGCCCGGCGGCGACAAAACCGCGCCAGGACTCGGGGGCGAGGATGATCTGCTGCAATTTCGCGGCCAACGCCGCCGCATCGCCCGGCGGAACGTGCCAGCCGGTCTCGCCGTCTGCGACCACTTCGACCAACCCGCCGATCGCCGACACCAGTGGCGGACGGCCATAGGCCATTGCCTCGATGGCGACACGGCCGAGCGATTCCGGACGTCGCGACGGCACGGTGACGATGTCGGCCCAGCGATAGTGCTCCGAAGGGTCCGGGATGAAGGGCAAGGCGCTGACCTGTCCGGTGAGCCCCATGGTTTCGACCAGTTCGGCGAGCGCACGCTCACGTTCGACGCTTTCAAAGGCGCCGCCGACCAGCCGCACCTCGATCCGCGACTTGAGCTCCGCCGGCAGCAAGGCAATCGCCTGCAAAAGCACTTCCTGGCCCTTGATCCGGTTGATGCGGCCAAGCAGCAGCACCCGCAGCGGGCGCTTGCCGTCATAGGTCATCGCTTGCGCCGCCGCCGGACCGGCAACGCCATTATAGACGACGTAGGAGCGTGCGGATCTGGGCTCGCCGAAGGTGGCGCGCGTCGCTTTCGAATTGAAGATGAGGTCGGCATGGCTCCAGTGCATCAGCCCGACAAGGATCCGGCGCAGCACGCCTTCGGGAATTTCATGGATGTGCAGCAATGCCTTGCTGGGCAGCAGGCGCGAGGCCAGCGCATAGTCGGCGACGATCGAGGTGTTGACGTAGACGAGGTCACAATCGCGCAGGCGCCGCCAGGCCCGCCACAGCGCCACCGGCAGCCGCGCCATCTCGACGGTCGCCAGCCTCAGCATCGCCGGGCGCCTGAGCACCCAAAGCGGCTCGAAGACGATGCGGCTGGCATGAGGCTCCAGGATTTCGACGATCGGTCCGCTGCGCGGCAAAACCACCTCGATGTCGGCCGACGGAAACGCGGCGCGCAACGCGGCGACGCTCTCCGCGAAGCTGCGGTCGGAACCGTAGAGTTCGTAACCCTGATGGATGCAAGCAATCCGCATCTTCACATGCATCTTTCTGTCAGGGTGGTGAGACGAGTCCGCCGCCTGACGCTATCGGCGGCCGGAAACTTCAAGCCAACACCCCTTTGGACTTTCCTCGTTGTCAGTGTGGCCCTGAAACGGATGTTGAACCCGGATCACCACACCAATACTGCGCGCCCTCCGCCGATTCTGGCGCACAGAAGTCCTTACGCAAGCATTATGCCGTGCTAATATATCCATTCGCCGGCCAACAAGCCGTGGCATTGCCTCGTTTCAATACACTTACGTCGGGAAGGTTGACCGATAATGAAACAACTCGGGCGTTTGGAAGAAATATTTTACAACCCGGGTGCGATGATGGCTGGAAACGGGCCTGGCAGGCATCTTGCAAGGCCGCGGTTTTGAGATGAGACAGCCTCGCATCGCGGATCGGGCGGACCTGAAAGTGCCAGCAGTCATGAAATCGGAACAGCCTGCCATCCTGATCCTGGGAACGCGCGGCATTCCTGCCGCCCATGGCGGCTTTGAAACCTTCGCCGAGAAGCTGGCGCTTTTCCTGGTCGGGCGCGGCTGGAAGGTCGGCGTCTACTGTCAGGAAGAGGTCGAGCGGGTCGACCAGAGGGTGCGCACCGACACCTGGAACGGCATCGACCTCATCCACATCCAGGTCGCCTCGAAAGGCCCGCGCGCGACGTTGGAATTCGACTGGCAATGCGTGCTCGACGCCGCCCGCCGGCCCGGCGTCTGCCTCGTGCTCGGCTACAATGGCGCGGTCTTCCTGACCTGGCTCAGGCTGATGCGGCGCAAGATCATCACCAATATGGACGGCATCGAATGGCGCCGGCCCAAATGGGGGCGCGCGGCGCGCACATGGTTCTGGCTCAATGAGTGGATCGGCGCCTGGGCCTCGCATCGCCTGGTCGCCGACCATCCTGTTATCGCCAATCACCTGGCGACGCGCCGGCCGCGCAGCGCCATCACCACCATCGCCTACGGCGCCGACCCGGTGACTTCGGCACCCGAGGCGCCAGTGCGCGCGCTGGGCCTCGAGCCCGGAAAATACCTGATCTCGATCGCGCGCATCGAGCCCGATAACAACATCCTGCCGATCGTCGAAGCCTTCTGCAGCCGAAAGCGTGACATGAAGCTGGTGGTGCTGGGCACGCTGTCCGACCAGATTCCCTATCACGTCGCCGTCCGCAAGGCGGCAAACAGCTCAGTGGTCCTGCCGGGCGCCATCTACGACCAGGCGGCGGTCAAGGCGCTGCGCTATCACGCGCGCGCCTATATGCATGGCCACACGGTCGGCGGCACCAACCCGTCGCTGGTCGAGGCGCTGGCCGCCGGCAACATGGTGATCGCCCACGACAATCCCTACAACAGGTGGGTCGCTGGAGCTGCCGCCATCCACTTCACCGACACGCAGAGCTGCGCCGAGCGGATGCAGCAGGCGATGGAGGATGACGCGCTGGTCAAGGCCTGCGGCGAAGCCGCCAGGACGCGTGCCCGCGAAGCCTTCCGCTGGGACGACGTCCTGCTTGCCTATGAAAACGAAGCCTACCGGCTTCTCGGCGTGAGCGCCCCAAGAACGGCCGCGATCGACCGCCCCTCGCCCGGCGCCGTATGACGGGCTGGTCGCGACGGCGGGTTCTCAGCACCGCGCTGTCGACGGCCCTGGTGCCCGCTGCCGCAGTGCTGGCGCCGCGTTCCTCCGCACCGCCCGCCCTTGCCGCCAGCGGCGAATGGCGGTTCCGCCGCGGTGTCAACGCCTGGCCCTGGTTTGCGCTGACGCGCGAGGTTCCGGCACCCCGCACCGACTATGACTGGCCGCCCTTCCAGTCGCAGCGGCCGGTGCCAACCCCAGACGACCTTGCTCGGCTGCGTGCGACAGGGCTCGATTTCATCCGCCTGCCCGTCGATCCCGGCCCGTTTCTGGCGGCCGACGCCGCCACCCGCGGCAAGTTGCTGGACATGGTGGACGCCGCTGTCACCGCGACGCTCGACGCCGGTCTCGGTATCATCGTCAACGTCCAGGCCAACGGCGCCACGCATTACTGGAACCCCGACCGCATGGTCTCGAGCACCGCCGCACCCGAATTCGCAGCCTATCGCGCACTCGTCGGCGAGCTTGCCGGCAGGCTGGAGCGGTTCACGCCGGGCATGGTCGCGTTGGAGCCGGTCAACGAACCGCCTCAGTCCTGCGACTCCAACGTTTGGTCAAACGTCCAGGCAGCCCTGCTGACGGCGGCCAGGGCGTCATCCCAGACCTTGCCGCTGGTCGTCACCGGCGGCTGCGGCTCGATGGTGAGCGGACTGGCGGCACTCGATCCGGCGCCGCTGGCGGCCTTCGAACCGATCCTGTTCACCTTCCACTTCTACGAGCCCTATCTGTTCAGCCATCAAGGCGCGCCCTGGATGCGCGAACCCGTCTACCGTTCCCTGAACAATGTGCCCTGGCCGGCCTCCGCCGGCTCGCTCGAACAGACACTGGCCTCCGTCAGGGCGCGCATGGCCGGGGATACCGAGACCTCCGAGGCGGACAAGAAGGCCGCCTACGCCGAAACCGAGCGCGTGCTGAAAGTCTATTTCGACGCCCGGCCGGACCGCTGGTTCATCGACAAATATCTCAGCCAGGCGCGCGACTGGGCCGACGCCCACGGCATCGCGCCAGAACGTGTCATCATGGGCGAATTCGGCGCGCTGCGCACCGACGCCCACTATGTCGCCGCCCCCAACCCCGACCGCGCCCGCTACATATCAGATGTCCGGCAGAGCGCGGAGTCGTTCGGCCTCCCCTGGGCCTTCTGGGACCTCTTCGACGGCATGGGCATGATGGAAGGCACCACCCGCGCGCTGGACCCGGCGATGGTCGAGGCGCTTGGGTTGAAGATGCCGGAATAGGCGTCGGCGCTAGCGGCGGAGGGGCGCGCTCTGTCGCTGGTCATCCCCAGGTCCGCGCCCTGCTTGCACCCTGTGCCCCACCACAGCCCGCGTCGGCCTGTACAGCACCAGCGCGATCACCACGAATTTGGTCATGAGCGTGGTCTTGGAGGCCAGGCTTTCGGAGGTGTTGAGCAGGATCAGCCAGCCCAGCATCGTCAGCCAGAGGCCGGAATGGCAGCGGCGCGCCACTTCGTGCATGAACAGGGTGAAGCCGACAAACAACAGCAAGGTGAAGAAGGCGCCCTGGTAGAGGACCAGGCGGATGATCGGGTTCTCGATGCCCTGTTCGAGGCCGTTGATGCGGCGCAGGCTTTCGATGAGATCGATATCGGGCCCCACGATCAGGTCACGCAGTTCGAAATGTTTGAAGAGCTCGAACATTTCGACGCGGGCATTGGCGCTGCCTGAGTCCGACACGAAGCGCTCCAGCAGCGCGTCGAAGAAGCCGTATGACGCCGCGAGCGCGATGACGACCGGCACCAGCGCGGCAAGGATGAGGCCGAGTGCCGCGCCAAGCAGGTTGACGCGCCCCGTGCGCAGGCTGCCCAGGCCCTGGATGAGCAGGTAGCAACCGCCGAGCACGATCGTCGTCACCATCGCCGAGCGGCCGCCGAAGGCAACGAGAGCCGCGCATTGCAGGCCGATCAGGCCGAGCCGCAGCGGCATGGATAGCGATCTCGAACCGGAGAGCAGCGCCAGCACATAGACCGAGGTGACCGTGGCATTGGACAGCGGATGGCCCTGAAGTGCCGTCGAGCGCAGGTCGGCCATGAACACCTCACCGTCGAGGCGATAGGGAAAGATCAGCGTCTTGGTGGCGAACTCGAACAAAGCGAGCAATGCGTTCGCGGTCATGATGGCGTGAACGACGGTCTGCATCCGGGCGAATGTCTTCTCGTCGTCCTCGCCCAGCATCATCACCAGCAGCGCCGGCGCCACGAAAGTGTCGATCATGCCGGCCATGCCGGGACGCTGCCTGGCGATGACGACGACCAGCAGCACGATCGAGATGACCGCCATCAGCGTGCTGGCCGGCCGCCGGTCGGCGACGGCGACCATGTAGCCGATCGGATTGCCGAAAGTGCAGGCGCGCCAGGCAAACACCAGCACGAGCAGATAGGTCGAAGGATGGATCTTGGTCGCCGGATTGCCGGTCAGGCCGTCGTAATTATAGCCGACCAGCCACAACATGCCGCCGGAGATGGCGAACAGCAACGCCACCGTTGCGACCAGGCCGAAGCTGGTCAGCCAGTCGACGGAGCTGCCCGCGCGCCCAGTGGCTTGACCCGAACCGGCCCAGCCGGCTGCCGGGTTGGCGGCCCCCCGGGTGGCGGACCCGGTGCCGGGCCAACTGGTGGCCATGTCAGGCCGCCTCGTCGACCAGCAAGGCGCCGGTCGGCAACCGCCCCATGACGGAAATGGCCTGCGAGGCCGCCGTGACGTCGGCCATCGGCGTCGAGTTGAGCGTCGCGACCATGACGATCTCGTCGACCATGGCGACCAGCGGCGAGGCGTTGAGATTGTCGGCCAGCGCGCCGCCGTCGACGACGACGAGGTCGAAGTTGCGGCCCGCCTGGGCCAGCATGTGCTGCGTGAAATAGACGCCCTGCGCCTCGGAGAAGACGGCCGTTTGCCGGCCCCTGCCCAGCACCGCGACATTGCTGCCGGCCGTGCGCTGGCTCACCGCCTCGAAGGCGTATTCGCCGCGCAGCACGTCGAGGAGACCGGGCTGCGGCTCCTTCTTGTTGCCGCTGGCATTGTTGGTGTCGATGAACAGGACGCGGCTGCCCCTGGCGGCCGCGGCATTGGCGAGCAGGCGTGCCACCCGGCCCCGATGCGCGGCGTCCTCGGGCGGCGACGTCAGCAGTATGGACGGCACCAGCGGCCAGTTCGGCGGACGCCGGCTGGAGGCGAACAGGCGCCTCAGCGCCAGGCCCGCGACCGCATCCGTCTTCTGCCCTGCAGCCGTGGCGGCGCCGAACGGCCACCAGCGGCGACGGGATGATTTTGCCGGCAGCACGCCAAACACCGGCGCGTCGATGGCCGATTGCATCTGCGCACTGGAAAGCACGGTCGGTGAGGAATATTCCGCGATCAGCGCCAGCGCGGTGCCCAGTCCCAGCCCGCCGAAGAGGGCGCCGAAGAGCAGCAGCGGCAAAGGCGGCCAGCTCTTCTTCAGCGCTGGCATGGCGTTGGAGATGATGCGTACATTGGTGCTGTCGACATTGATCTGCTCGCGCGTTTCCTGCGCCCGCTGCAGATAAGTGGCGTAGACGGAGCGCACCGCCTCGAGATCGCGCTGCAATTCGCGCAGCTTGACCGAAGCCTGGTCGGTGTCGAGCGACTTGCTCTTCATGCCGGCGACCTTGGCCTCCAGCGCCTGCTGGTTGGCCAGCGCCCGCTCATAGTCGGTTTCGGCGGCGGCGCCGATGCGGCCGAGTTCACGTGCGATGAGCGCGCGCGTGTCGCGCAGCTGCTGCTGGGCGGCGATCATCGAGGGGTGGCGCGGCCCGAGTTCGGTGCCGAGCTGCGAGACCTGGTCGACAAGCGTCGCCTCCTGCGCCCGCAGGCTGGAGATCACCGACGAGCGCATCGCTTCCGAGGTGGCGTCCGGCGCGCCGCCGGAGCGGCGCAATTGGTCGACCTGTGCCTTCAGCGTCGCGGTGCGGCTCTGCGCGGCCGAAAGCTGCGTGTTGATCGCGGTCAGTTCCTGGTCGCTGACCAGATTGCCCGCCGCCATCACCATGTTGTTGGCGGACTTGTAGGCCTCGACAGCGTTCTCGGCCTTCTGCACGCGCTTGCGCTGCTCATCCAGCCGCGCGGTGATGGAGTCGGAAGCGTCCGTGGCCATCTTGGCGCGCGCGCTCGCCTGGTCGGCCAGATAGGCCTGCGCGATGGCATTGGCGAGCTTCGCAGCCTTGTCGGCGCTCTTGGCGGTGACGATCACGTCGAGGACCAGCACCTTGTCGGCCCGCTTCACCGCCAGCCGCCGGCGCAGCGCGTCGAGCGTCTTGCCCGTCCTGTCGGTTTCGGCCGAGCCCGAGCCCAGCACGCCGCCGAGCAAACGGCTCAACAACCCGCCCTGCCCGTTGAATTCCGGATCGTCGGTCAGGTTGGTTGCCTGGATGGCCTTGAGCAGCACGCCCGTCGACTGGACGACACTGACCTGGCTTTCCACCATGGTGATGCCGCCATCGGGCGGAACGCGGCTCGGATTGACGTCGTTGGTGACCACCTGCAGGTCTTGCGGATCGATGAGGATTTCCGACACCGAGCTGTAAAGCGCCGGCGTGAGCAATCCATAGGCCAGCGTCACCAGGGTCAGCAGCGCGGCGGTGGCAAGGATCAGGAACCGGCGGCGCATCAAAATGCGCTTCAGGTCACCCAGCTCGACGGTCGAGGATGAATAGGTCGCCATCGGCACCGGCTCCGGGGCATATTGCATCGCCTCCGGAGCTTGTTGTTGCGGCAACGAGAGCAGGGATGATTGCAACGGTCGCTCCGACACCACTCCATGTGCCCCAAAAGATTAAATTGCGGCTTCAGCCTAGCTATTCCTCCAACTGTTAAAACACTGTTAATTATGTTGGGAACTCTTCTGATTTTTGGCCCCGCGTTTACGCATTTTTGGCACGGAGTTTGCGTAATATTAGGCACAGGCGCTGATACGGGCGCGGGCGAGCAGGAGACGAATGGAAATGGGGCAGCACTTAAGTCCAGCCCCGCCGTGCCGCCATCTCCCCTGCCCTGATATCGAACACCGGCCAGACACAAGACATCACAACGCCAGGGGTGCGACATGCAAGTGAGCCTGCGCCTGGACGGCGAATGCGTCCGCGCTTTTCACCTGACGCTGATGCAACGCCTGGCGGCATTGCCGCAGGTCGAGGTTTCCGTCGACGCCCGCCCGGCCGGGGGCGGCATTCCAGGCAGCGCCGCGGCCTTGTTCCAGCTTGAAACGGTCCTCCATGGCCTGCCGGGGGACGGGCTGGCCAAGCGCCTGCCGCTGTCGGCGCTGGCGCCCTACCGGACGCAACCGCCCGCCTCTCCCGATCTGGTGATCGACCTCTGCGGCGACGTGAGCCTGGAAGGAACGCGGGTCTGGCGCGTCACCTATGACGGCGCCGCCGGCGAAGCGGCTCTGCTGGCGCTGATCCTCGACGGCCGCACGCCGATTGCCCGCATCGAGGAAAACGGCACCACCGTCGCCGAAGGACGCCTGGGCACCGAATATGGCGGCATCGCGCTGGCCTCCTTCCAGGACATGCTGGCGCGCACAGCAAGCCTGATCCTGGCGGCAATGACCGGGACGGCGCAGGCCCTGCCCGTGCTGCCCGAACCAGCACAGGCCGGAGCCTCGCCGCAGATACCCTCCACCGCCAAGCTTGGCGTCAGGGCGGGCAAGGCGCTGGCGCGGCGCATCGTCCAGAAGATCTACCACCTCTGCTACAACGCCCCGCACTGGAAGGTCGGCTGGCGCCAGACCAATGGCCGCGACCTCTACGACCTGCGCGCCCATCCGGCATCCGGCTGGCAGGTGTTGCCCGACGACGGCAGCCGCTTCTACGCCGACCCGTTTCCGATCCTGTATCAGGGACAAGTGACCCTGTTCGTCGAGGATTATATTCACCGTCTGGGCCGGGCCATCATCTCCGCAGTGCCCTTCGGCCCATCAGGGCCGATCGGACGTCCCGAGCCGGTGCTCGACCTGCCCTATCACCTCTCCTACCCCTTCGTCTTCGAGCGCGACGGCGAGGTCTGGATGGTGCCGGAAAGCTGCGCCAACCGCACGGTCGACCTCTACCGCGCCACCGCCTTCCCCGGCGGCTGGGTCAAGGAAGCGACGCTGCTGTCCGACATCGTCGCCAGCGACGCAACTTTGGTCGAGCATGGCGAGCGCTGGTGGCTGTTCGCCACCGTCCGCGACGGCGGCGGCGCCTTCTCCGACGCGCTGCATCTGTGGTCGGCGCCGGACTTTCGCGGCCCCTGGACGCCGCATCCCAAAAACCCCGTTTTGGTCGACATCGCCTCGGCGCGTCCGGCCGGCCGCATGGTCAAGCGCGGCAACGACCTGCTGCGTCCGGTGCAGGATTGCCGCAGGAGTTATGGCGCCGCCCTTGGCATCGCACGCGTCGCTCACCTTGATTTGAACGGCATGGAGCAGGTCGTCGAGACCATCTTAACTCCTGGCGCGCTATGGGATGGGCGCAAGCTGCACACGCTCAACGAGGCGGGCGGCCTGGAATTCATCGATGGCTCGGCGATCGCGCCGCGCTGGAAACAGAAGGGCGACCGTCGTTAACCTAAACATTCGTTTCTACCAGCCACGCGCGCTGGTTGCTTGAGGTTGATATGGGTCCACGGGATATTTCCACCACAGATTGTGGAGACGGAAGATGACTAGCATGAAGGGCGGTGACATGCCCCCCGCCGAGCCCGCCGCGGCTGAAGTCGACGTGGCGATCATTGGCGCCGGAATGGCCGGCACCACCCTGGCAACGGTGTTGGGAAACGCCGGCCGCAAGGTGGCGCTGATCGACCCGCACCGAGTCCATCACGACGAGTTCCGGGCCGAGAAGATCGGCGCGAACCAGATGCAGCTGTTCGAGAAGCTCGGTCTCGACAAGATGGTCATGCCTCTCGTCACCCCGTTTAGCGACATCGATGTCTTCCGCCTCGGTCAATTCTTCGGCCGTGAAAAGAAGTGGGAATACGCATTTTCCTATGGCGCGCTGATCAATGGCCTGCGCGATGCCTTGCCGTCGCAGGTGCCGCTGACGGTCGGCAAGGTAACCGAGGTCTCGACCGGACCGGACCGGCAGCGGCTTGTGCTGGCCGACGGCACCGTCATCAACGCCCGCCTGCTGGTGGTGGCCACCGGCTACAGCGAATTGGTGCGACGCGCCATCGGCGTCGAGCGCATCGAACTGTCGAAGGCGCATTCGCTGTCGATGGGATTCGACCTGGCCATTTTGCCGCGTGATTGCGCCTATCAGGCCGTCACTTGCTACGGCAAGCGGGCCTCGGACCGCGTCGCCTATCTCACCGTCTTTCCCATCGGCGACAGGATGCGGGCGAACATGTTCGTCTATCGCACCGTCGCCGAGCAGTGGACGCGGGATTTCCGCGCCGATCCGCAAAAGATGCTTTGCGAACTGATGCCCGAAATATCGGCGCAGTGCGGCAACTTCGAAGTGGCGAGCCCCGTCGAGGTCAGGCAGGTCAATCTGACCACGACGCAAGGCCATCGTCGCGACGGGGTCGTCTTCATTGGCGATGCATTCGTGACGACATGCCCGACGCCTGGCGTCGGCATCGGGCGGGTCATGATCGATGTCGATCAGCTCCATTCGGTTCACATTCCGCGCTGGCTGGAAACGCCAGGCATGGCGGCTGACAAGATCAACGCCTTCTACGACGACCCGGTCAAGGTGACCTCCGATGAGGAAGGCATGCGTGTGAGCTACTACGCCAAGCGGATCACCACCGAAACCAGCCTGGAATGGCGCGTGCGGCGCCTGCGCAACAACACGGCACGGCAGCTGATGATCCTCGGCCGCAAGATGCGTCATCTGGCACCGCGGCGGCAGCCCGGCATGGCGTGAGGGTCTTCCCCCTCACCCCAGCTGCAAGCCTGCCTTCCTCGCCTCCTCGCGCAGGAACGGCAGGCCGACGCCGATCACATCGTCGGGATTCTCCGCCACCGGCCGCCACACCGCCAGACCGCCAGCGATGTCGACATCGACATGGTTCATGCTTTCGAGCGTAATGGCGCCGGTGTAGCCGATGGCGGCGATTGCCTTCATGCAGGCCGCCCAGTTGAGCATGCCGCGCCCGGGCACGCCGCGATTGGCTTCCGAGACGTGGACATAGCCGAGATAGGGAGCCGCCGCCTTGAAGCCGGCGTCGAAACTCTCTTCCTCGATATGCATGTGGTAGGTGTCGAGATGGATGAAGATGTTGTCGGCGCCGACGCGCTCGATGATCCGCGTGGCGTCGATGCCGCGATTGATCAGATGCGTCTCGTAGCGGTTGCAGGGCTCGATGCCGAGCTTCAACCCATGCGCCTTGGCGGCCTTGGCCGCGCCCACCAGGAAGCGGCACATGCCGTCGATTTCCTCTTCGGTCGGCGCGCGGCCGGACGTCTTGCCGATCGTGCCATAAGTGACCCCGCCCAGCGCTTTACTGCCCACCGCTTCGCAGACGCCGAAGGCCGGCTCGAGGAAGGCCAGCGCCTCGTCCGGCCGCGCCACGACATCGAGTGAAGCCGGCAGGCCAAGCGACGGAGTAAGCTCGACATTCCAGCGTTCGGCAAAAGCGCGCGTGCGCAGAGTGTCGATCTCTTCCGGGCGCAACAGCGGGATTTCGAGCAGGCCGATGCCGAGGCCCTTCAGCCGCTCCATCTGTGGCTCGATCAGGTTCAAATCCCAGACCGGGGCGATGGCGAAAGTGTGCAGTCCAAAAGTGTTCATCTCAGCCTCTCTGTTCGTGCGCCGCCGCGGCGCTGGTGTCGCCGCCGCCGACGATGCGGCCGACGACTTCGTTCATATTGGTTTTCGCGGTCACCAGATTGGCCTCGGCGCGGCCATGGCGCAGCACGACGATGCGGTCGGTGACCGCCAGCACGTCGTTCAGCCGGTGCGAGATCAGGATGACGGCGATGCCTTCCGATTTCAGCCGGCGGATCAGGTCGAGCACGCTCTGCACCTCGCGCACGGCAAGTGCCGCCGTCGGCTCGTCCATGATGACCAGCTTGGGGTTGAAGGTCAGCGCCCGAGCGATCGCCACCGTCTGTTGCTGGCCGCCCGAGAACGAGCCGACCGAGCGGTTGATCGACGGCAGATGCGCGCCCAGCCGCTCGATCATTTTGGCCGCCTGGCGGTCCATCTCGGCCTTGTCGACAAAGCCCGGGATGAGACCGAACAGCTTCTTCACCGGCTCGCGGCCGAGGAAGATGTTGGCCGCCACGTCCTGCTGCTTGGCCAGCGACAGGTCCTGGTAGATCATCTCGATGCCGAGCTGGCGCCGTTGGCCGGGATCGAGCGGCAGGATATCCCTGCCGTCGAGCTGGATGGAACCGGAATCGGCGCGATAAATGCCGGTGATGGTCTTCATCAGCGTCGACTTGCCGGCGCCATTGTCGCCGACCAGGCCGATCACTTCGCCGGCCTCGACCGAGAGGTCGACGCCATGCAGCACGTCGACCGCGCCAAAGCTCTTGCGGATGCCTTGCAGGGTAAGAAGGGTCATACGCGTGACTCCTTGCGCACCTGGTACTGGTCGATGAACACGGCCAGGATCAGCACGGCGCCGATCGCCATCTGCTGGTAGTAGGATTGCACGGCGAGCAGCGTCAGCCCGTTCTGCAGCACGCCCATGATCAGCGCGCCGATCATGGTGCCGAGGATCGAGGCGCGGCCGCCGAACAGATTGGTGCCGCCGATGATCGCCGCCGTGATGGCGGTGAGCTCGTAATTGATGCCGGCGGTCGGGTCGCCGGCATTGACGCGGGCGGTGAACAGCAGGCCGGCGAGGCCGGCAAGCGCGCCTGACAGCGTGTAGATGATGCGGCGGTGATGCTCGACGCGGATGCCGGCGGCACGCGCCGCACCCTCGCTGTCGCCCAGCGCCAGCGTGTGGCGGCCAAAGCGTGTGTAGGCAAGCAGGCAGTGCGCAACGATCGCTGTCAGCACCAGCAGGATGACCGGCATCGGCACGCCGAACGGGCGGCCCTGACCGATATAGACGATCTCGGGCGGCAGGCCGTAGATCGCCCTGCCCTGTGAGATGACCAGCGCCAGCCCGCGCGCCAGGCCCAGCATGCCGAGCGTGACGATGAAGGCCGGCACGAAGGCGCGGGTGACGAGCTGCCCGTTGATGTAGCCGGCAATGCCGCCGGCGATGATGCAGGCGAGAACCGCCAGCGGCGACCACCAGCCGAGATTGACGGCGACGAAGGCGCCGGCGACACCCGACAGTCCCATCACCGAGCCGAGCGACAGGTCGAGCCCGCCCGAGCCGATGACGAAGGTGGCGGCGATCGCCAGCACGCCGATCGTCGATGTCGCGAGCAGGATGTTGAGGAAATTGCTCAGCGACAGGAAGTACGGCGACAGCACCGCCATGACGGCGCTGAGCGCCACCAGCACCAGCAGCGATTCCAGCCTGATATGAAGCCGTTCGACGGCTGTGCGCTGTAGCCGGGACCAGAATGACATTTGTTGCACCTTTTATGAGGGCAGAAGTACGGCAGTAGGCAGTGGGGATTAGGCAGTAGGGTAGAAGGTGAATAAGGGGCAGAACACCTGGTTCCCTTACTGCCTACTGCCTACTGCCTATTCCCCTGTTCCCTTCCTACTTCACGTATTCCAGCATCGGCTCCTTGCCGGCGTCGATGACCTCTTTGGTCAGCACCAGGGTCGGCACGGCGATGCTGTCTTCGACCTTCTCTCCGGCCAGCGCCTTCTTGACGTTTTCGACCGCCTGCTTGCCGACGAGATAGGGCAGCTGCGCCACCGAGGCGTTGAGGCGGCCTTCCTTGATCGACTTCACGGCGTCGGAATTCCCATCGACACCGATGATCGTAACCTGGGGACCCTTGCCGGCGGCGTAGACGGATTCCACGGCACCCAGCGCCATGCCGTCATTGGCGCAGAAGATGGCGACGAGGTCGGGATGCGCCGTCAGCGTGTCGGTGGCGATCGAAGCCGCCTTGCCGCGATCCCAGTCGCCCGGCAGCGAGGCGACGATCTCCAGCCCGGGCGCCAGTTCCTTCAACTTGTCGGCAAAGCCCTTGGCGCGCTTCTCGCCGGTGATGTTGCCCGACAGGCCTTCGATCACCAGCACCGGACCCTTGGCGTCCTTGCCGAGCTTGGAGACGAGATACTCGGCCCCTTGCGCGCCGGCGGCGTTGTTGTCGGAGCCGATGTGGAAGGTGACCTTGATGCCTTCCTTGTCGAGCACCGCCTGGTCGAGATTGTTGTCGAGGTCGACGATCTTGACGCCGGCCTCCTGCGCCACCTTCAGGCATGGCAGAAGGTTGGTGGAGTTGATGGCCGCGGTGATCATCGCCGCCGGCTTGCGCTCCAGCATGGTGTTGCAGAGGTTCAGCTGCGGCTCGGCCGCCTGGTCGCTCTCGGCCGCCTGCTCGAAGATCTTCACACCGGCGCCCTTGGCGCCGGCTTCGACGCCCTGGCTCATCGCACCCCAGAACGGATTGGCCAGCGTCTTCATCAGCACGCCGTATTCGGCATCGTCGGCCTTCGCCGACGTCGCGGCGCAAAGCGCCATGGCGACGCCAAAAGCCAGAGTAAATCGATTTATCTTCGGGATGAACGAGGTCATTTGTTTCTCCTCCGGTTGATGTCTGATGCCGCGAGCCGAGGCCAGGCGCAGCTTTGGTTGTCGACAATGGGGGCTATTGTCGGTGTCCTCCCCCGGAATGCGGGCCGCTGCCTGGCGAGCCAACGGATTCCCGCATCAAAACCCGGCAAGGCTCGAGCCGCGCTCTCGGCGGCCCCTCCTCGCCTTCAATCCTGGCAAACAGCGCTTCCATGGCGTGGCCGGCGATCTGGCGCACCGGCTGCACCACGGCGGCGATAGCCGGCCATGTCACCTGCATCCATTCGGCATCGTCGAAGCCGACCAGCGAAATGTCGTTGGGGCAGTGCCAGCCGCGCCGCCGGAATTCCGACAGCGCCACCAGCGTGCCCTTGAGGAACAGCGAATAGACCGCCGTCGGGCGCTCGCCTTTCGCAAAATAGTCACGCAACTGCGCCCTGAGCGGCTCGACATCGGTTTCGGCCAGCACGACATCGATGCGCACATCCGGCGCCAGATGCAGCGCGGTGGTGCGAAACCCGTCGAGGCGGGCGCGCACCGTCGCCGCCTGCTCGCCAAGGCCGACCACCAATATGTGACGGTGGCCCTTGCCGACCAGTTGGGCCGCCACCTCGGCGCTGGCCGCCGCACTGTCGGCCGACACGGTGTCGAAGGCGTCGTCGGACAGCACGCGGTCGATCAGCACGCCGGTCATGCCGTTGGCCTTCATGAACGCCGCCGCCGGGCCGTGCTCGTTGCGCACCGGCGCCAACACCACGCCGGCGACGCGCCAGTCATGCATGCGGGCCAGGATCTCCGTTTCACGCGCTTCGGATTCGCGGCTCGACGCCGCCACCAGCGTATAGCCGCGCTGCTCGGCCAGGCTCTCGAGCTGGGTGACCATCTGGCCGAAGAACTCGCTTTCGAATTCCGGCATGATGGCGCCGATGATGCGGCGCTTGGCCCGGCGCATGTCGGAGGCCAGCGGATCGACGCGGTAACCCAGATGCTCGATGGCATCGAGGACGCGCTGCGCATTCTCGGGCTTGACGGTGGTGACGCCGGCCATGACCTTGGAGACGGTGGCGGCGGACACGCCGGCACGGCTTGCCACGTCGTGGATGGACGGACGCCGCTGCGGGTCCTGCCTATGCGCCATTGCTCCTCCTCCCGAGGCGCGGACAAGAGGCATCTTCTTGTCTGCTGGAGAAATGAGTAAATCGATTTTTCGCAGTTGTAAATCGGTTCATCGGCGGTATTTTAGCCGCCGAGCCACATGTCGCCCAAAAACTATACAGCGGTTTTGGGACGCCCACATGTGCAAAGCAAAACGCGCGCTAGCATCGCGCCGGGAGGAATCGTCATGCCGAACAAGGATTTGCCGCTGGTCATCAGCGCGCCGGAACCGCGCTCGCTCGAGCTGATCTTCACGCCGCCACAGCTGGCGCGCTTCAAGGCGAAATACCGCATCGTCGAGACGACGGACGACGGCCTCGCCAAACTGCCGGCCGATGTGCTTGAAGAGGCCCGCTACATCGTCGGCCAGCCGCCGATCTCGCCCGAGACGCTGGACAGGATGAAAGCGCTGCGCTGCGTCTTCAATGTCGAGACCAACCTCATCAACAACATGCCCTACGAGACGCTGTTCGCGCGCGGCATCCACGTCGTCACCACCGGCCTGGTGTTCGCCGAGCCGGTGGCCGAGCTTGGCCTTGCCATGGCGCTCAACCTTGCCCGCGATATCGTCGATGCCGACCTTGCCTTCCGCAACGGCGAGGAACTGTGGGGCGGCGACGGCAATCTGACAGCGCGGCTGCTTTCGGGCGCCGATGTCGGCATCATTGGCTTCGGCGATCTAGGCCGCGCGCTGAACCGCCTGCTCACAGGCTTCCGCACCCGCACCAAAGTCTTCGATCCCTGGCTGCCGCCGTCGATCCTGATCGACAATAGCGTCGAGCCGGCCTCGCTCGACGAGGTGCTGACGCAGAGCGACTTCATCTTCGTCGTCGCCTCGGTGACCTCCGAGAACCAGGGCTTTCTCGGCGCGGACGCTTTCGCCAGCATGCGCAGGGGCGCCGCCTTCATCCTGCTCAGCCGCGCCGGCGTCGTCGATTTTCCCGCTTTGATGGCGGCGGTCAAAAGCGGCCACATCGTCGCCGCCAGTGACGTCTTCCCGGAAGAACCGCTGGCGCAGGATCATCCCGTGCGTGCCCTCCCCGGCTTCCTGCGCTCCGCTCACCGCGCCGGCGCATTGGACATCGCCTTCAAGCGCATGGGCGACATGGTGCTGGAGGACATGGACCTGATCGACCGCGGCCTGCCGCCGCTGCGCTCCAAGCGCGCCGAGCGCGAGACGGTGTCGAGGATGCGGTCGAAGCCCGTGGACAGGAATTGAGGGTAACCGAAAGTCGTTTCCGCACCCGCAAATGCATGTTCGCTCGGCCCAGCGCCGCGCGGCCAAACAAACGGACCGAGGCCCCGGCGATCGGAACCTTTTCCGCAGTGTTTGCGTTTTTTATCCGGATCGTCTCCCATTCGATCCGTTGATCCTCCAATCAACACCCCGTCAGGCTCCGGCCGGCGGGGTTTTTTGCGTCTGTTTGCGGCGACAGAAACTGTTGGCCATCGCTTCTTCTCACGCGAAATCCAGCCATTTCGCGCCATTTTGTGGGGTTTTGGCATCAGCAAGCCCTAAACCAACGAACGCCTCGTGTCTCAGAGACCGAAACGTTTTGACACCCGCGTTTTCCCCGGCGTCATGCTGGATAACGTTGGGGCAAGGGGAAATGAAATGAAGAAAAACTACGCAAAGCCGACACTTCTGAAGCGCCAGAAACTGTCGCTGGTTACCGCGCAACTTTGTCCAATCTCACAGTGCGCGGACGTTTGAAATCACAGTGCGCCCCGGGGTTGGGGCGCTTTATCAGAACGGGGGATTGCATGAAAAAGACCTACCAGAAGCCAGTTTTGGTGAAGCGTGACAGGCTGTCGGCCGTAACCGCTGTCTGCACTCCTTCAAATCCTTGCGCAGGCTGATTTTTACACCGCGATAGGCCATGAAGAAAACCTACGCCAAGCCGACACTTCTGAAGCGCGAGAAACTCTCGGCGGTCACCGCGGGTAGCTGCACCTCGATTTGCATCTGAACCGCAGAGCCCGTCGAAGAGCTGAGGCTTGAGACATAGGCTAGGCCTTGCGACCTCGCGCTAAGAAGACACGATCGAGCCGCTCCCCTGAGGAGGCGGCTTCCAGTTGTGATGGAACGATCATGGCGCCGTGAAGTTTTCCAGACAGCCGGGCGGTGGGACGCCCGGCGTACTCCAGAAGGCCCGTCACGATTCGCGTCGGTGGCGGGCCTTTTCGTTTGGCGCCCTCCCCTGCGATGAGCGGAACTTTCCAAACAAAGCGACGTTGGTCCCCGCAAACAATCCACGAAAGGAAATCCCATGGGAAGCACCAGCGACAAGGCATCGGGTCTCGCCAATCAGGCCGTCGGCAAGGCCAAGGAAGGCGTCGGCAAGGCCGTCGGCAATGACCGCCTGCGCGCCGAAGGCGCGGCACAGGAAGCCAAGGGCAAGGTCCAGAAGGCCGTGGGCGACGCGAAGTCCGCCGTCAAGGACGCGACCAACAAGACCGCCGCCGCGATCAACAAGAACCTCTGAGGGTTCTCCTGAAAAGACGATTGGAGGCCGCCGTGCGAACCGGCGGCCTTCTTCATTTTCGCATCTGAAATCGGCGGGGAACGCATTGCCATTCCAGAGATTGAGGAACCAGCGCAGCGGCGACCCCGCTGCTGGACAAGGCCGGCGTTGCCGAGGATGAGGCGGTGATCCCGCTGGCATCCGCCAGGGATGCTGCTGGCTTCCTCACCAGGCTCGGCGACCTGCGCTTCTGGGGGCGCGAACCGAAGGTGAAGCTGGGCTGACCTCGAACATAGCTCGGCCCGCTCGTGAGCAAGCAGGCATGGCGGCGTCGCCCTTTCGACAGGGCTTCCGTATATTAGTGCTATGTCGGCTCTCGATTCTGCGAAGCAATGGGCGCGCAATATCAAGCGCGATGTCGTGGCACTCTGGCTTGCGGCGCGTGATCCGCGTGTTCCGTGGTATGCAAAGGCCACTGCTGGCGCGGTTGCGGCCTACGCTCTAAGCCCTATCGACCTGATACCGGACTTCATTCCGATCATCGGCTATCTGGACGACCTCATCATTGTGCCGCTCGGCATCATGCTTGCCGTCAAGCTGGTGCCGGCCGATCTCATGCAAGAGTTCCGAGACGAAGCGACACGCCGCGCCAAGCCGGTAAGCAAGGCAGGGCTGGCGTTCATGGTCGCGGTCTGGATACTGGCGGCGCTTGTCTTGCTCTGGCTGTTCTGGCCGAAGCCAGCTTAGGTCGCGTGACTTGGATTCGAGCGCGCGAAGGAAGCCCTTGGCGGATGGAAGCTGGTCCACCGCCAGCGGATCCTGCTTCAGCCCGTCAAAACCGATATAGTTGAACCCTCGGCGAAAATCAGGATGGGCCGGAGGCCTGCAGCTTGGTCAGTTGCTTCTCGGCTTCTTCGACAGCGTTTGCCATCAGCCTGTCGAAGTCGATCATGGCCTCGAGATGACCATGGTCGGCAATGGATTTCCGCACCATTCGCATTGCCAGGATGGCGTCCGCCATCGCCTGTTCGATACTGACCACCATGGTGCAATCCTCGCTTCGCAAATAAACCTTTCGGGAAGCGTGCGGTTCCGCCTGCGCGACAACAGGACGGCATTTGCCAAACCGGAACGTGCTGGTCTCGCATCGATGGGACGAACTGCGCCTTACGCGTCCGAAGGATCGCTCCTCGTCGTGTCCGGGCTGGTCCGGAAAATCCGCCTGAGAATGTCGCGCGCGATCTCGGCCCGATGCCGATCCTGGCCGCGCAGCTCAACCCCTCCGAGTTTTGCGGGTGCGCCGCCCTTATGGTCCCACACCATCCAGCTGCCGGAATCTTCCTTCAGGCACTCGAATCTGTCCCTTGGCATCAGGCAGATCTATCTCTCGGCATCGGCGTCTCCATTCACAGGCCCGCAATCGAGGCATTTTCACCGATGGCCATGCCGGCTTGGATGGTGGCCGTGTCCCGTGTCGGCCAAGGCGGCACCTGAGGTCCACCGCGTCGCGAGGCTAGCGAGTTGCCGGTGGCCGAACAATGAAGGCGGTTGCTTGGTACGTTTCCGAACAGTTCGCGGGACTGGCTAACGGATTGTCGGAAGCGTACAGTCGCTCTGTCGCCGGCCGTTGAATGGGCGCTGGCGCTTGAAAGAGCCGCTCGCGCTTTCGCCCCACCGATGGGACAAACGCGATGATGCCAAACGGTTCGGCGGACTCAAATCAGCTTTCGATCCTGGCCAAAGTGCTCGACGAGTATTGCCGCCAGGCCGGCATTGGAGCCGGTCACGCGGCGCGGGAGCGGCTTGGCCGCCGCGTCATGGAGCTGTTCCAGGGCGGCATGGACAAGTCCGCGGAATTGTATGCTGCCATGAACGCCAGCTACGCCGAATGGCTCGGCGAGGTCGATCGCCTGTCTTCATCTTCACAACAGCCTGTCTTGTGGGCGATCGACGCTGCAATCGCGGAACCATCCTCGGCCGAGACTGTTGGTTCCGGTGGCGGCGGAGCATTGCGCTTCCCTCAGGCTGATGCGGTGGACACCTCCGCCAATTCGTCGCCACGCCCCTCGACAGAAGAGTTGTAAGTAAGCAACGCATCTAGTTGCAGTTCCGCCCGGGTTTCCTTGTCTCTGCTACCGTCCAGGAACGGAATGACTCGCTATCGGAATGTCGAAAGCGTACAGTTCTCCTGTCGCTAGCCACTGAACGGGCGCTGGCGCTTGAGAGTGTCGATCGTACTCCCGCCCCTGCGGGAGCTACGCGATGAATTACGAAATTCCAAAATCGACTGTCACCGGCCAGGCACTGGCCGACGAAACCTCCGCTCAGCCAAGATTCCGCAATGAACTGTTGCGCAAGATGAGCGAGCAGGACCTTGCGCTGCTGGAGCCCGGTCTGCAGCGGATAGCCCTGCCGCTGAGAATGCCGCTTGTGACGCCCGGCGTGTCGATTGCAGCCGTCTACTTCATCGAGCACGGCATTGCGTCGGTGGTCGCGCGCACGTCCGGCGGCCAGGAGGCGGAGATCGGGTTCATCGGCTTTGAGGGAATGGCCGGATATTCGCTGGTGATGGCCGACAACCGCTCGCCGCAAGCCTGCTTCGTGCAACTCGAGGGCGAAGCAATGCGCATCGACGCAAACAGCTTTGACGCGGCTCTGACGACCAGCCCTACATTGCGATTGTTCCTGTTGCGCTTCGTCAATTCCCTGCAGATCCAGACCGGGTATACTGCACTTGTCAACGCTCGGCTGAAGTTGACAGATCGCCTGGCCCGATGGCTGCTGATGTGCGACGACCGCGTGGTGGGCGTGCGGTTTTCCATTACCCATGAATTCCTCGCCACGATGCTGGGCGTAAGACGGCCAGGCGTCACCATCGCCCTGCAGGAATTGGAAGGACTCACTCTGATCCGGTCGCGCCGGGGTGAGGTTGTCATCCTCGACCGGCCTGGGCTGATTTCTCTGGCTGGTGGCGGATATGGGGTACCGGAAGCCGAATATGCCAGGCTTTTGGGAGCGATCGGTTCGGAGCCTGAATTGACTGGCTAAAGGATTGTCGGAAGCGTACGATTCCCAAGTCGTCCGCCGTCTGCGGCACACGGACGCTTGGGAGCCAAATCAGGTGCTTTCGCCCTTTCGGGAGGAAAGTCATGGCTGATGCAGAACAACCTATTCCGGATGGCGTCGAAGTCACCGAGACCATGGGCGAATGGCGTGTTCGGGTCGTCATCAACGGCAACGTGCACTTGAGCACGTTTGATGTGGAATCCTACGCCCGGTCCTTTGCCGATAGCCAGCGCATGCGCGTAGGGCTGACCCGGCTCGCTTCGCGCATTTGATGCGAATTGCCCGCACCGCCCAGATTGTCGGTTTGGTACCAATACTAAAAGAAATGTCGGAACCGTACGGTTTTCACCAAGTAAACCTCGAAGTTCATAAAAATTGAATATTATTAGACTGATGCGTCATGGTTAATAGACGGCACCTTGTTTAAATGCTTAGTCAAGATGTCATCAGCTTTTGCACGGGCGCTGGTGCTTGAGAGCGCTTAACATTCTCCCGCCCAAGCGGGAGCTATACAGTGACCGTCAACCGGCCAAACATGTTTTTGGGAATTCCCATCGAGCGAAGTGACGGCACCATTTCGGTGCTTTGTACACTTCCGCAAATGGCCGACGCCTTGGCAGATTCCTGGCCGTCCAATGGCCCCATGTTTCTGGCGGCACTTGCCGCCCTGGTTGGGGAACGGGTGGGATGCTGCAGCACAAGGGAGGTCCACCGGGCTTTCATTGCGGCCGCGGTCGAAGCCGATTGTCTTCCCGAAAGCTATATGAAGGAGTGAACGCGAAATGCCCATCACCCTGCGCACGACACTTTGCGAAACGAGAGATGCGCTGCACGTGCTGCGACGGGCTTTGTTTGTCCGCGGGCATATCGAGGCCATGGAAGAGATCGATTCCCTCATAGGCGTCGCGGAAGGAAAGGCAGTCCACGCGATCGGCAACATTGACCGGGCGGAGATAAGAAAGCCTGTCCTGGTGGCGGTCGCACATCCGGCAGAGCCGGCAGATATTGTTCTGCAGATGGCGCAACCGAAGAACCTTGGCGAGCTTCGGGAACAGGGCATGGGCCTCAGCATGTATTGCGGCAATGCACGCTGCGGTCATTTGCGCTCGCTGGATCTCGATGGCCTGATCGAGACCTACGGCACCCACTATGATTTCAACACCGAAAGGCGTTTGGCGTCGAAGCTCGTCTGCAAACGGTGCCAGCATGTTGGAGGGAGGCTGGTCGTCGTTTCCGATAAAAGGCCCCGGTACTGAAGACCGGGCGACGGACTGAACCTCTGAGCCGCTCGTGCTTTTCGTGCGCGGACGGAACCTCTTGGCCGACAGCCCGTTCCTGGTAGCGCCTCGGAAGCCCCCCGGCCGAAAAAGGCGCCGGAAAGTTAGTCAAACAACTTTTCATTGAGCCCGCCACTGACCCCTCGGTGGCGGGTTTACATTTTGTCGGTTTCGTACCAAGCCTCGCTCTACGATTGTCGGAAGCGTACAGTGCTGTCGTCGCTGGCCACTGAACGGGCGCTGGCGCTTGAGAGTGTACATCGTACTCCCGCCCTGAGGGAGTTGAGACGATGAACGACCACACCGACAGCCCGGTTTCCGCCCTCGATTTCCATACCCTTCGCAGCGCATTCAGAAGTCTGGTCGCCGAAGGCTTGTTGCCTGAAGCCATATGGGTTCGCCATGCCGAGGAAATGGTCAGGGAACTGACCGGATCGAGTGTTGTCGACCCGAGATTATCCTTCAGATCATCCGAAAGTAGGACCAGGACGCATTGGCAAGTGCAGTCAATTGCAGCTCAGGCGGCGCGGCCGAAGCCAAGCACCAGCCGTTCGGCGTCATCAAACGACAGGTCGCCATGGCGGTCGGCTAGTTGTGGAGCCTCAACAGGTTGTCCTCGGTTAGGCCGAGGCGGCTGATTGGTGTTTTGGACTTTAGGCTGCCGTGAGGTCGATGCCAATTGTATCGGTGCAGCCAGACGGGAAGTTCTCCGGCACGATGATCGGAGTTCGGGTAGGCAATGGCGTAGGCCCATTCCCTGAGCGCGGTCTGAATGAAGCGCTCTGCCTTGCCATTGGTCTTAGGCGTGTAGGGCTTTGTGGGGATATGTTTGAGGCCAAGCT
>NZ_JBFUET010000020.1:0-123774 GCF_056403815.1 Mesorhizobium sp. P2_E9 | reverse complement strand
GTGAACACGAGGTCGTGGCTGGTGGCGGTGCGGCCTTCAACGACGCCGCCATTGAGCGAGAGGATGACCGTCTGATTGGTCGCCGTGTCGACCAGACCCGAAGGGCCTGCCACGGCGCTTAGCGCGTAGGTCAACGTGCCGGCCCCATCGGTGCCAAAGCTGGAGATAAAGTTGCCTGCAAAGCTCGCGTGGGCGTCCGTTGTAAGAACCGTCTCGTCGACGGTCAGCGTCGGCTCATTGCCGGTGGTGGAGATGCTCGGGCCATCATCGTTGGTGTGCAGCTTGTCGCCGACGGATTCGGTGACCGTCACGCCCTGCGACAGGTCAACACGGCCGACGTCGAATTTGCCGACCACCGCCGTCGCCTGGAAGCGGTTGAAGGTCTCCACGGCCTGTGTGCCGCTGTTGTCGGTGAACCACTGCACCGTATAGGAATCGTTGAGATGCTGCGCGGTTATGGTGCCGTCCGCGTTGAAGGTGACATAGCTGTTAACGTCGCCAATATTCGCAGTGGTGAGCACCACACCGTTACCATCCCTAATGATGACGCGAACGATGGCGACCACCGTGTCGTCTTTAAGCGCGCTTTGTGCGACGCCGTCGTTACCAAGGTTGGCGCCGCTGCCGAGATTGTTGTCGATGTAGCTGCGGCCGGCCTCGGGATCAGTCGAAGCGCCGCCGGCGCTGAACGCGCCGATTTTCACGGTGAAGTTGGTGCCGGGACTCCCTTCCGTCTGGGAGATGAACAGCTTGGCATCGGTGACATCGATGAAGTCCGTGTAGCTCATGTTGTCGATGTCGCCGTAGGTGCCCGGTGCCTGACCCTTGACGAAGCTGAACACCGCGGTCTCACCCGGGTCGAACATCTGGTTGTTGACGCCGATGGTGGCGCCGATGCCGCCCTGGCTGGTCTTGATGTTGTCGCCTGAGTTGTCGAGCGTTCCGTCGGTATGAATGACCGGATGTATGCCGCTCACCACCAGACCCGCGCCGGATGTGCCTACGGCTACGAACAGATTATTGCCCGAGGCGAGATTGTCGAAATTGAAAGATGTGGAGCCCGTCGCCGAGACGTTGAGAAGGTTGGTCCAGTCGATCGTGTCGTCAGGGTTGGTGCTATCCGGGTGCGCAATGGCCTGGAAGGTCACCATCTCGACGCTCGCGGTGAGATTGTCGCCGGCCGCCTTCAGATAGAAGGCGGCGACGACATCGCCGACGCCCTCGGCGGCGCTGGTGGTGGCCAGCACGATCGTTCCGTTTGCATAGGAATGCAGATAGATAGGTTGGCTGCCATCGACCGTCAGCAGCGGGCTGCCGTTGTAGATGACCTGGTCGCCGTCGAGCGGGGCGCCGCTGCCATCGGAGAAGAACAGCTTGCTGATCGTCGCGCCGTCCGGATTGACAGTGACAAGACCGGCGCCGCTGACCGCCGCCTCGACATTATCGGCGAAGGCGAGCTGGCCTGCCGACAGTTGCAGGTCGCCGGTTAGCCCGTTGAGGAAATCCTTGAAGGCCGTCGAAAGTCCGGTGAGATCGCTGCCGATGGCTGTATCATTGGGTTGGATTCCGGAAGTCTGGTCGAGGGTCAGCGTGCCATTGATGTCTATGGTGGTGGTCATGATCGTTGTCCCCTTTGGCGAGATTTGATTCGAACGATCCGCACGTCCGGTCATGCCGGAATGCCCCTACCCGAGTGCATCCGGTCGCGCGCTATGCGGCCTTTAATCCTCGATTGTGCCGCTGGCGCAGAGGGCGCGTCCATTCCCGGTTGGATAGTGTTATGGTGAATGGCCGTCCCTGATCGAACGATATATATCCTTCGATAGATCAGGCTGGCACGGGCGTTGCGCTGATATCACGGACGATGCCGTCAGGCGGCTTTGCGGCCTGTTGCGGGTACCATGTAGATGCCAGTTGAAGGCGATCGTCAGATCAGGTCGGTGCGGCGCGGTCCCGGATGCTCGGCGACCTTGCCATGCGCTGCCCAGGCCAATTCCGCCCGACCGCCGAGGTGCAGCTTCTCGTAGACGTGATGCAGATGCATCTTCACCGTGCCTTCGGATAGATGCAGCCGCTGCGCGATTGTCTTGTTGCGCAATCCGCGCGAGACGAGGTCGGCGATTTCGATTTCACGCCCCGTAAGCCTGGACGTCGGCTGGGGCTGCGATCGGGGCATCAGCAGTTGCTGGACGATCTTGTTGTCGATCCACTTCTTGCCCGCCGTCACCGCATTCACGCATTCGACGAGATAGCGGTGGCTGATGCCGTCGAGCAGCAGACCGTCGCAGTCAAGCGTCTGTATGTCCTTGATGTCGAGCCTGCTGTTTGGCTGCAGGATGAAGATGACGCCGAGAGCGCTGTCGCAGGCCTTCAGCCGGGAGGAAAGACCGGCCATTTGCGGGTCCGCGATATCCATGCCGACGATGACGAGATCGGGCCGATGGCGCTCCACATGGGGGAGAACGTCGACAGGGCGGCGGCACTGGGCGACGACATCGTGTCCAGCCTTCCGGAGAACCCACTCCAGACCGGCGAGATACACCCCCCGCGGGTCCGCGACAACCAAAGTCGACATGCGAACACCGTCCGTAAAAAACGCAACGAACTTGGTAAAATATCTGTGAAGTTAGCAAACCAGAGCCAAGGCAGTTTGTCAAGAAATAGCTAATATATAGTTTGCTATGATGACAAGGCCAGGCTATCGAACAGGCCGGCGCGGACACCCCGCACGGCGGCGCGCCGTACAATGGTCGTGGCAGCCCATTCGTCGGGGTTCCGGCCCTGAATGTAAGCCGGAGGGCTCTTTATCTTTAAGGGTGTTGCGGCTCGGCTCTCGATTGGTCGCCAACGATAAACGCCGCGCTCGCTTCGCTGACGATTGACACGTGATCCTTGGCCGCCTTGCCTGCGGCAGCGGCATCGCCGCGCAGGATCGCGGTGACGATGGCGTCATGCTCCTGCCAGGATTTGGCCAGCCGACCGGCCAGCCTGAACTGGGCGCGGCGGAAGGGGGCGAGGCGACTGCGCGTCGTCGCGGTCAGCTCCTGGATGTGCGTGCTGTGGGCGCCGCGATAGAGCCTGCTGTGGAACTCGGTGTTGAAGTATTCATAATCTTCCTCGGCGCCCAGCCGCACCAGCCGCGCCGACGCCTGGTGCTCGGTCTCGAGCGCGCGGCGTTCGCTGCCGGTCATGCGCTCGGCGCAGAAGCGCGCGCATATGCCTTCGAGCTCAGCCATGCTTTCGAACATCGAGGTGAGATGCTCCTGGGTGACGACGGCGACGATGGCGCCCCTGTTGGGGCGCCTTTCGACGAGGCCCATGGCGCTGAGCTGGCCGAGCGCTTCGCGCACCGGCGTGCGTGAAACCTCGAAGCGGGCGGCAAGCGAGACCTCATCCAGTTTTTCGCCCGGACGCAGCACGCCGGTGACGATGCGGTCGCCGATCGCCCGCACCATCTGATCGACGGTCGTGCCCGACCGGATCAACCTGCGCTTTGCCGACAAATCTCGATCGCCTCCCATGCTTCGGCGTCCCAAGCCATGAAATCCTGCGGCCAAACGGCATGATCCCGACTCAGGCCGCACCCTCTATGCCTATGTTTTAATCTGCCTGTCAAATTGGCTGTTTTCAAGGCAAAAAGTGTATGCAATTGCCTCTCACTTGTGCATGACCCATTGCGGCTATCATTGATTTTATTAGTGAAATTTCTCCTTCTGAATTGGCACGGTGATTGCATGCACTTTATTGAGAAGGCGTTAACCGACCCGGAAAGGGTCCTACAGGGGAGCATTCACATGACCGACACATTCATGCTTAGCCGCCGCCAGTTACTCAAGACCTCCGCCGCCGGAGCCGCCTTCGTGCTTGCCTCCGCGGCCTTTCCCGTCAGCAGGGCCTTTGCCGCCGCCGCGACCGTCGGCTTCATCTATGTCGGCCCGAAGGACGACTATGGCTACAACCAGGCGCATGCCGAAGGGGCGGCGACGCTGAAGGGCATCGAGGGCATCACCGTCGTCGAGGAGGAGAACGTGCCGGAAACGGTCGATGTCCAGAAGACGATGGAATCGATGATCAATCTCGACGGCGCCTCGCTGATCTTCCCGACCTCGTTCGGCTATTTCGATCCGCACATGCTGGCCATGTGCGCGAAATTCCCCGACGTGCAGTTCCGCCATTGCGGTGGCATGTGGGACAAGGCCAAGCATCCGATGAATGCCGGCTCCTATTTCGGCTATATCGGCATGGGCCAGTATCTCAACGGCGTCGTCGCCGGCCACACCTCGAAGACCAAGAAGCTCGGCTTCGTCGCCGCCAAGCCGATCCCGCAGGTGCTGCTCAACATCAACTCCTTCCTGCTCGGCGCGCGCTCGGTCGATCCGACCATCACTTGCCAGGTCATCTTCACCGGCGAATGGTCGCTGGCGGTCAAGGAAGCGGAAGCCACCAACGCGCTGGTCGACCAGGGCGCCGATGTCATCACTTGCCATGTCGACAGCCCGAAAGTGGTGGTCGAGACGGCAGCCGGGCGCGGCGCCTTTGTCTGCGGCTACCACGCCAACCAGAGCCCGCTGGCGCCGGAAAAATACCTCACCGGCGCCGAATGGAACTGGGCCAAGGTCTACAAGATGTTCGTCGACGATCTGGTGGCCGGCACGCCGTTGCCGAACTTCACGCGCGGCGGCCTGGCCGACGGTTTCGTCAAGATGAGCCCGCTCGGCCCCGCCGTCGGCGAACCGGCGCGCAAGCAGTTCGACGCCACCTTGGCCGAAATGATGAAGGGCGGCTTCGCCGTCATCAAGGGTCCGCTGAAGAGCAACAAGGGCGCTGTCGTCGCGACAGCAAGCCAGGCCTTCCCGGAAACCGCCATCGAACTCGAAAGCATGGACTATCTGGTCGAGGGCGTCGTCGGCTCGACCGCGTGATCCGAGGGGGAGCGGGGCGATGACGGATACGGTGACAGGAGCCAGTGCGCCGGCACTCTTCAGTGGCAGGCTCTATCCGGCGGCACTGGAATGGATCGCGCGGCGGGCGGAGGCTTTCGTCATTCCGCTCGCGGCGTTGATCGTCGGCATGGCGCTGTTCAGCCTGTTCATTGCGCTCGTCGGCAAGTCGCCGATCCTGCTCTACGAGACCATGTGGCGGGGCGGCTTCGGCTCCTGGTTCTCCATCCAGAACTCGCTGTCGCGGGCCGCACCGCTGCTTCTGGCGGCGCTGTGTGTAGCGCTGCCGGCGCGGCTTGGCCTCGTCGTCATCGGCGGCGAGGGCGCCATCGTGCTCGGCGGCGTCGGTGCCGCTGCCATCGGCGTGGCGCTCAGCGGCGCGCCTTCCCCAATCGTCATTCTTGCCATGGGCGTGGCGGGCCTGGCCGCCGGCGGCATCTGGATCGGTGCCGTCGGCGCGCTGCGCCACTACCGGGCCGTCAACGAAACCATCTCCAGCCTGCTGATGGCCTACATCGCCATCGCGCTGATGAACCAGCTGGTGGAAGGGCCGCTGCGCGATCCGGCCTCGCTCAACAAGCCGTCGACGCAGCCGCTGGCCGACATCTACCGCATCGGCAACATTCCCGGCATGGACGTGCATTGGGGCCTGGTGGTCGGCGTTGTCGCCTGCATGCTCTCCTGGGTGCTCATCGAAAAGACCCGCTGGGGTTTCGCCGCCCGCATCGCCGGCGGCAATGTGCGGGCCGCACAGGTGCAGGGACTGGCCGTCGGACCGCTGATCGTCGGCTTCACCGCGCTCGCCGGCGGCTTCGCCGGGCTGGCCGGCATGCTGGAGGTCGCCGCCGTGCAAGGCAGCGCCAATGCCTCGCTCGCCGCCGGCTATGGCTACACCGGCATCCTCGTCGCCTTCCTGGCCCGCCACAACCCGCTGGCGATCATCCCGGTCGCCATACTGCTCGGCGGCATCGACGCCTCTGGCGGGCTGATCCAGCGCCGCATGGATCTGCCCGACGCGACCGTGCTGGTGCTGCAAGGCATGATCTTCATCGTCATCCTGTTCAGCGAAACCTTCTACGGCCGCTTCAAGGCCTTCAATCCCGATCTCTGGAAAAGGCCCGATCTGTCGAGGGGGACCGCCTGATGGACGCGACAGAGATCGGCCTCTGGGGCGTGCCGCTGGCCATATTGGGCGGTGCCATCCGCGTGTCGACGCCGTTCATCTTCGTCTCGCTGGGCGAGGCGATCACCGAGCGGTCCGGCCGCATCAATCTGGGGCTCGAAGGCACGCTCGTCTTTGGCGCCATGACCGCCTATGCGGTGGCGGTGATGACCAACTCGCCCTGGCTCGGCCTGCTGGCCGCAGCCTTCGCCGGCCTGTGCTTCGGCCTGTTCCACGGCTGGATCTGCAAATTCCGTGGGGTTAACGACATCGCCATCGGCATCGCGCTGATGCTGTTCGGCTCGGGGCTCGCCTTCTTCTTCGGCAAGCCGTTCATCAAGCCGAAGGCGCCCAATCTGCCGGCCATCCCTTTCGGCGGCTGGTCCGATGTTCCGCAGGTGCAGGCGGCACTCGACGTCAACGTGCTTTTCCTGATCGGCGCGGTGCTGTCGGTCATCCTGTGGTGGGCCTTCCGCAACACGCGCGCCGGGCTGATCGTGCGCGTCGTCGGCGACAGTTCGGATGCCGCGCGCGCCATGGGCCTCAACCCCGACACGGTGCGGCTGCTCGCCACCGGCGTTGGCGGTGCGCTGGCGGGGATCGGCGGCGCCTATCTGTCGCTCTACTATCCCGGCAGCTGGACCGAGCGCATCTCGTCGGGCCAGGGCCTGATGGCGGTGGCGCTGGTCATCTTCGCGCGCTGGAACCCGCTCGGCTGCTTTGCCGCCGCGCTGCTGTTCGGCGGGGCCGGCGCGCTTGGCCCGGCGCTGCAGTCGGTCGGCGTCACGCAAGGCTACTACCTGTTCTACGCCGCGCCCTACATCCTCACCCTCATCATCATGATCGCCACCTCGTCGCCGACACGCTCGCTTGCGGGTGCGCCGGGCGAATTGTCGATCACCAAATGACTGGCACCAAATGACTGGAGTTTTGCCTATGAACGCCAGAGCCGAATTCATCCAGCATACGATCGACGCCGAGCCTTATCCGTGGCCTTACAATGGTGACCTCAGACCCGACAATACGGCGCTGATCATCATCGACATGCAGACCGATTTCTGCGGGCCGGGCGGCTATGTCGACCATATGGGCTACGATCTGTCGCTGGTGCGGGCGCCGATCGAGCCGATCGAGGCGGTGCTGGCGGCCATGCGGGCCAAGGGCTACACCATCATCCACACGCGCGAGGGGCATCGACCCGA
Source organism: Mesorhizobium sp. P2_E9 (assembly GCF_056403815.1). NCBI lineage: Bacteria > Pseudomonadati > Pseudomonadota > Alphaproteobacteria > Hyphomicrobiales > Phyllobacteriaceae > Mesorhizobium > Mesorhizobium sp. P2_E9. Next base: position 116,470 of record NZ_JBFUET010000020.1, on the reverse strand, counting down.
TCTTGCCGACCTGCCGGCCAACAAGCGCTGGCGCTCACGCCGCATCAATGCCGGCATCGGCGACCCCGGCCCGTGCGGGCGCATACTGGTGCGCGGCGAGCCGGGCTGGGACATCATCCCCGACCTCTATCCGATCGAAGGCGAGCCGATCATCGACAAGCCGGGCAAGGGCTCGTTCTGCGCCACCGATCTGGAGCTGATCCTCAACCAGCGCGGCATCGAGAACATCGTGCTGACCGGCATCACCACGGATGTCTGCGTGCACACCACCATGCGCGAGGCCAATGACCGCGGCTATGAATGCATGATGCTGGAAGATTGCTGCGGGGCGACCGACTTCGGCAACCATCTGGCGGCGATCAAGATGATCAAGATGCAGGGCGGCGTCTTCGGCACGGTGTCGAATTCGAAAACGCTCGTCGCGCAGCTGCCGTGAGGAGGCCGCGATGAGTGACAGGAAAGCGGTCGGCGTCGAAACCATCGGCATGACCATGCGCTTCGGCGGCTTCACGGCGCTGGACGCCGTGTCGGTGAAGGTGCCGGCGGGCTCCTTCCACGCGCTGCTCGGCGAGAACGGCGCCGGCAAGTCGACGCTGGTCAAATGCATGATGGGTTTTTATCACCCGACATCGGGCGACATGCTGGTCGATGGCCGCGAGGTGGCGATCGCCAGTCCGCGCGACGCCTCGGCGCTTGGGCTCGGCATGGTCTACCAGCACTTTACCCTCGTCCCTTCGCTGACCGGTGCCGAAAACCTGGTCATCTCGCGCGAAAAGGTTCCCGGCATCATCGACTGGCGCAAGGAGCGTGGCGATCTCGCCGTGTTCATGGAGCGCATGCCGTTCAAGCTGCCGCTCGACGTCAAGGTGGCGGAGCTCGCCGCTGGCGAGAAGCAGAAGCTCGAAATCATCAAGCAGCTCTATCTCGGCAGCTCGTTCCTGGTGCTGGACGAGCCGACCTCGGTGCTGACGCCCGGCGAGGCGCAGGAGGTGCTGGGCCTGGTGCGCGACATGACCAAGGCTGGCGACCTCACCGTGCTGATGATCTCGCACAAATTCCATGAGGTCACCGCCTTCGCCGACGATGTCAGCGTGCTGCGCAAGGGCAAGCTGACGGGAACCGGCCGCGTCGCCGATCTCGACCACAAGGCGATGGCGGCGATGATGATCGGCGACCAGCCGATCGCCGCACTCGACAGCCGCGCCGCCCCAAAGCCGGATGCCGAGATCGTGCTCAAGGTCAAATCGCTGAAGGCGCCGGATCGCACCGGGCTGAAGTCGATCCGCATCGAGGACCTCGGCGTGCGTTCGGGCGAGATCGTCGGCATTGCCGGCATTTCGGGCAACGGCCAGAAGGAGTTCCTGGAAGTGCTGGCCGGCCAGCGTCCGCGTGACGGTGGCGAGGTGCTGGTGCGCGGCTCCGCCTATGCGGCGACGCGGGCCGAGGCGCGCGCGCTCAACGTGCGGCTCATTCCCGAGGAACCGCTGAAGAATGCCTGTGCGCCGAAAATGACGGTGGCCGAGAACATCTCCTTCCGCACCTTCGACATGGATGGCAACGGTCGGCCGGTGAGCTGGATCAGCACCAGTGCGATCCGGGCCTTCAGCGCCCGGCTGGTCGAGCAGTTCAAGGTCAAGACCGCCTCGCTTTCGTCGCCCATCGCCTCGCTGTCGGGCGGCAATGTGCAGCGGGCGGTGCTGGCGCGCGAGCTGACCGGCGAGGTCGATCTGCTGATCGTCTCCAACCCCTGCTTCGGTCTCGATTTCTCGGCGGTGGCCGAAATCCGCGCCCGCATCATGAAGGCGCGCAACGCGGGTGCGGCCGTGCTGCTGATGTCGGAAGACCTCGACGAGCTCCTGGAACTGTCGGACCGCATCTTCGTCATGTCGGATGGCGCGCTGGTCTACGAGACGCCGATCGCTGGGGCGAGCGTGCAGACCATCGGCGAGCATATGGCGGGACATCACTGATGGCTGAAATCGACGCGCAGCCGTTTGCCTTTGCGTTCAAGTCCGAGACGATGGCGCTGGTCGTCATCGACATGCAGCGTGACTTTGCCGAGCCGGGCGGCTTCGGCGCCAGCCTGGGCAACGATGTCAGTCGCGTCACGGCGATCGTGCCGACGGTGAAGAAATTGATCGAGGGGTTCCGCGCCGCCGGCCTGCCGGTGATCCACACCATGGAGTGCCACCGCGCCGACCTTTCCGACCTGCCGCCGGCCAAACGCAACCGCGGCAATCCGTCGATCCGCATCGGCGATGTCGGGCCGATGGGCCGCGTGCTGATCGTCGGCGAGCCGGGAACGGCGATCCTCGACGAACTCAAGCCACTGCCGGGCGAGATCGTCATCGAGAAGCCGGGCAAGGGGGCCTTCTACGCGACCAGCTTCGGTGACGAGCTGAAGCGGCTTGGCGCCCAGCAACTGGTTTTCGCCGGCGTCACCACCGAGGTCTGCGTGCAGACGACGATGCGCGAGGCCAATGATCGCGGCTATGAGTGCCTGCTCGCCGAAGACGCCACGGAAAGTTATTTTCCCGAGTTCAAGGCGGCGGCCATCGCCATGATCCGCGCCCAGGGCGCCATCGTCGGCTGGACGGCGACGACCGACCAGGTGCTGCAGGGACTTGCCCATGGCTAACCTGAGTTTTGCCGGCCTCGTCGGTGGCGGCTGGCGCGAGCTGGCGTTCGAGCCTTTTCGCGAGGGCATCACGGTGCATTGGCTGCTCAAGGGCGGACCGGTCGAACCGTCGGTGGCGATCCTCGACTACCGGCCCGGCGCCGGCGTGCCGCGTCACCGCCATGTCGGGCTGGAAACCATCGTCGTGCTCGAGGGCACGCAGAGCGACGAGAATGGCTGTTATCCCGCGGGCAGCGTCATCCTGAATCCGGTCGGAACAGAGCATTCGGTGTGGACGAAGGACGGCTGCGTCGTGCTGATCCAATGGGACCTGCCGGTGATCATTCTGGGGGAGGCCACATGAGCGAGATCCGCTTCGACATCGGCAGTCTGCACGCGGCCTATGCCAGCGGTGTCACTGTCGCCGCCATGATCGATGCCGTTCATAAGCGCATCGCGGCGGCCGACGATCCCGGTATCTTCATCCATCTGCCCGGCAAAGCTGACATGCTGGCGCAGGCGGAAGAGCTCGGGCCGTTCGATCCGGTGGCGAAGCCGCTGTGGGGCGTGCCGTTCGCGGTCAAGGACAACATCGATGTCGCCGGCATGCTGACCACCGCCGCCTGCGCCGAATATGCCTATGTGCCCGACAAGGACGCCACCGTGGTGGCGCGGCTGAAGGCCGCCGGCGCGCTGGTGGTCGGCAAGACCAATCTCGACCAGTTCGCCACCGGACTGGTCGGCGTGCGCACGCCGTATCCGATCCCGAGGAACGCCGTCGATGCCAGTCTGGTGCCGGGCGGCTCCTCCTCGGGGTCTGCTGTGGCGACGGCGCGCGGCATCGTCTCCTTCGCGCTCGGCACCGACACGGCCGGATCCGGCCGCATCCCCGCCGGCCTCAACAACATCGTCGGGCTGAAGCCGACGGTCGGCGCGCTGTCGGCCGCCGGGGTCGTACCGGCCTGCCGCACGCTCGACTGCGTCTCGGTGTTCGCGCTCACCGTCGACGACGCCTATGCGGTGTTCGGCGTCGCTGCCGCCAAGGACGCGGCCGATGCCTATTCGCGGGCGATCAAGGTGCCGGCGCTTGCCGCGCGCCCGCCGGTGCTGAGCGTCGGCGTGCCGGCGAAGGCCGATCTGAAATTCTTCGGCGACGCCTCGATGCAGGCCGGCTTCGAGGTCGCTCTTGGCCTTCTGGAAAAGCTCGGCTGCCGGTTGGTCGAAATCCCGTTCGGCGATTTCTACGCCACCGCCAATCTGCTCTACGAAGGCGCCTGGGTGGCCGAACGTTACGCTGCGATCCGCGACTTCATGGACACCAACGAGGCCGCGATGCATCCGGTAACGCGCAAGATCATCGGCGGCGCGCGCGGCCTGTCGGCGGCCGACGCCTTCAAGGGCCTCTATGCGCTGCAGGCGTACAAGGCCAAGCTCGCCCCGGTCATCGCTTCGGTCGACCTGTTCTGCGTGCCGACCGCGCCGACGCATTATGCGCTGGACGCCGTGCTTGCCGATCCGATCGCCACCAACAGCCGGCTCGGCACCTACACCAATTTCGTCAATCTGCTCGACATGTGCGGCATCGCCGTGCCGACCGGCAAGCGCGACGACGGGTTGCCGATGAGCGTGACCTTGCTGGCCATGGCGGGCAGGGATTGGCTGACCGCCGTTCTTGCTCGCGATATCCATGCGGCGAGCGGCCTTGTCCTCGGTGCAACAGGCTGGCCGCAGCTCGGCCTGCAGCCGGCCGCTGCCGCGCCCTGCGACGGTTTGATCGACCTGGTGGTGGTCGGCGCGCATCTGTCCGGCATGCCGCTCAACGGCCAGCTCAGCCAGCTCGGTGCACAGTTCCTGCGCGCGACCAGGACGGCCGCCGCCTACAAGCTCTATGCGCTGGCCGGCCAGTCCGTGCCCAAGCCTGGCTTGATCAGGGTTGCCGACGGCGGCACGCGGATCGAGGTCGAGATCTGGCGGTTCGATCCGGCGGCCTTCGGCCGTTTCGTCGCCGCTATTCCGGCACCGCTCGGCATCGGCACGGTCGAACTCGACGACGGCACCCCGGCCAAGGGTTTTCTGGTCGAAACCGCTGGCTTGGACGGTGCTCTCGACATCTCCTCATTCGGCGGCTGGCGCCGCTTTGTCGCGCGTGGCAAAGACATGGTCGACCAAAGCGATCCGCGGCGGAACTGGCCCGCCGGCGTCTCGATCACCGCCGCCTAGCGCGCTGCGATAAGCCGGGTAAGACAACCGCCAATGTGTCCTACATAGCCAATCGCACTGTCGCGACATGGTCGTCTGACATCGGAACACGAACACCGGTTCTTGTGACTGCCGAACCATAGCTCTTGCGCGCAAAAACCTCTTTCACCAGGGGCGCGAAGAATTCCAGCGGCTTGGTCGGATAATCGGGGTCGAAGCTGGACTGGTCCCATTTCTCGCAGAATTCGGCGCAATCGTCGAAATAGGCGCTGTCCCGGAAGGCCTCGCGTTTGTGCGGATTGGCGCCGACATGCTCGCCGTAATAGAGCAGCTGGAAGTCGCCATGTTTCTCGACCACCCAGGCACATTGCTCGCGCACGAACGGCCGGATGATGGCGGCGGCATATTCATCGTGGTTGTAAGGCGCGTAGATGTCGCCGATGTCGTGCAGCAGCGCCGACACCACCCAGTCGATGTCGGCGCCGGCATTCCAGGCCAGCGTTGCGGCCTGCAGCGAATGGCCAAGCCGCGTCACCTTGTAGCCGGACAGGGATTTGTCGAGTTCGACCATGGCCGCCAGCAGCCGGTCGGCCGTGCCGGCGGCGTATTCGATCTCATGGTCGGTCAGGAAAGCATAATCCTCGCGGTCGCCATCCTTCATCTGGGTGAATTTTACCGTTTCCACTGTCGTCACCTTCCGTTCGCCGCCTACCGGCCCAGTTCGAGATAGAGGTCTTCGCCGACGACCTCGACCGGAAATGTCCGCGCCTTCAGCCTGTCATCGACGAGGCATTTTCCTGACCTGATCTCGAATTCCCAGCCGTGCCAGGCACAGCGAATGATTTCGCCTGCGCGCTCATAGACGAATTCCGCCCGGTCGGTCGGCCTGGTGGTTCCGCATACCGGCCCTTCGCAAAGCCGGCCTGCCCGGTGCGGGCAGATGTTGAGCAAGGCCGCATAGCCGTCGTCGAGCTGGAATATGCCGATGCTCATGCGGCCGAAAGCGACGATCCTGGGTTGCCCGATCGCGACCTCGTCGACCTTGCAGGCAAAGGTTCGGCCTCGCACTGGTGCGGCCAAAGCCGTGGCCGTCATCACGCGACCCTCGCGCTGGCGGCGGGCGCCTCGATGCGCTTGTAGACCTCCAGCGCATTCAGTCCCATCACCTTGTCACGCCAGGCTGGCGGGATGTGGATGTTGGTCGGCGCGTCAAAGTCCCAGTGCGGATAGTCGGAGGCGAAAAGCAGCGTGTTCTGGCCATCCATGTGCTCCAGCGTTTCCCAGAGGTGACGGACGTTTTGCGGCTGTTCGAGCGGCTGGGTGCTGAAGCGGATGTTGCGGCGGCAATATTCCGACGGCAGCATTTTCAGCCACGGCGTCTCCTTGCGCAGCGCCTTGAAGTTGGCATCGAGCCGCCACATCAGCGACGGCACCCAGGACACGCCGCATTCGATGACGACGAAATAGAGGTCGGGATATTTCTCGAACACGCCGTTCGAAATCATGCTCACGACATGGGTCATAGCCGGCTGGCTGAGCAGCGCATGTGTTTCCCAATAATAAGTCGTCGGTCCGCTGGCGATGGCATTGTGGTTGACGCCGCCCTGGCCGCCGAAATGGATGGCGAAGGGCAATCCGACTTCGGCGCAGGCCTCGAAGATCGGATGATAAAACGGATCGCCATAAGGGCGTTGCGAGCCGTGGCTGGCTAGCACCTGGACGATGTCCTTGTGGGCGCCGAGACGGCGGATTTCGGCGGCTGCGCCATGCGGGTCGGTCGGCGAAATGATGATCGATCCCTTGAAGCGCCGGTCCTTGGGCAGCCACCAGTCGATCATGTAGTCGTTATAGGCTTTCACCAGCGCGTTGGCGTAGTGGTAATTGGCCAGCGTCGAGGCTTCCAGCGGCTCGTCGGCGGTGAGGATTGCCACGTCGATGTCATAGAGATCGAGGTGTTTCTCCTTCATGATCAGATAGTTGTCCTCCTCGGTGTTCGGCCGGATGTCATGCCGCGAAAACCCCTCGGGATGCAGCCATGGGCGGTGGCCGTGCGGAAAGCTTCCCGCCGGCCCCGGCTTTTCGCCGCGAACCAGGAAGTCGCGCCAATAGGGTTCGAGATAGGGGAGCAGGACCTCGGCACTGGACCAGTAATTGTGGACGTCGGTGTCGACGATGAACATGGATGGATGACCTGCCGTGGGGGAGTTTGAGAGTTGCTGCAAATCTGCGCTTCAAGGGCGAATACGGCAACGCAACCCGGCAAGTGATGTTAATCGAAGAATCCGATTAGCCATTGTCGAGCCGGGCTAAAAAGCGGTAGCCATTGCGAAGCTTTTGCTGGGGTGGCCGAGATGCAGATCGAACTGCTCGACACGTTCCTGGACCTGATCGAGACCCGCAACTTCAACCGCACGGCGGAGCGGCTGGGCATCACCCAGTCGACCGTTTCGAGCCGCATCCGTTCGCTGGAAACGCTGCTCGACAAGCAGCTGTTCATCCGCGGCAAGAGTGGCACCGAGCCGACCGTCGCCGGCATCCGCTTCGAGGACCATGCGCGCGCCGTCAAGCTCAGATGGCTCGATGCCCGCCGCGAGATCCAGTCGGTCGGCAAGTTCGACCAGCTCATCCGCATCGGCATCCAGTTCGAGCTCTATGAGCGCGTGCTGGAGGGGTGGCTGGAGTGGGTGCGGACGACGATGCCCAAGCTGGCGATCTATGTCGAGATCGACTATTCGAACCAGATGATCCTGGATCTGACGACCGGCAGCCTCGACCTGGCGGTGCTCTACTCGCCACAGCATCTTCCCGACATGCATTACGAGCAGATCGCCGAAGAGAATTTCGTCATGGTGTCGACGCGCGGTGTTGCCTTCGACGCGGTCACGCCGGCGGACTATATCCGGGCCAACTATTCCGCCTTCTTCAATCGCGCCCACAAGCAGATGCTGCCGGAGCTGGAAAACGTCCCGGTGTCGACAGGAAATGGCGGCGCCGTCGCCTACCTCCTGCGAAGCCGGGGCGGCACCGCCTTCGTCACCGAAACGGTGGCAATGAAATTGCGCCAGGAGGGCGCCGCGCAGCTGGTTGCCGATGCGCCGAAGATCTCACATCCGATCTATTCGGCCGTGCATGTCAGGCACCACCATTCCCACACGCATCTGCGCCTGCTCAAGGCGCTCAAGCAGATGACGGCATAGTTCAATGGCCGCGTTAGAGATCGACGGCACGTCGCTCGAGGGGGCGTGAACTCGGCCGGAGACCCTCCGGGAAGCCGGGGACCTCGCGGTGCAGGCCTGCGAGGCGGCAGGCGTACCATGGATCATTTCGTCGGCCTTCAGCCGCGCCTCCGACAGCAGCCTAAGTGACCATCACTGGACAAAGGCGGCACCGCCTTTACTCCGGCTGACACAGTCACTGGAGGCAGCGGTGGAGTTTGAGAGCACGGCAAGAAGCTTGTCCCAATTCGTCGCCACAGTGGGGTGCTCCGACTCGGAATATTCCGCCCAGTTGAAAACGGCATTTGCGTCCTCCTGGTAGTCGAAAATTGGACTGCCCTTGCTGAACAAAGCAAGGACAAGCCTTTTGACGTCAGGCGAATATACTGTCACGGGTTTCTTTGTCGGCTCGGTGAAGGTTAGCGATCCCGGCAGCAGCCAATGCGTGCCGATGGCATCGCGCAACACCCGAGGCATATCGATCTCCTGCACGGTGGCGATCGATCCGTGCGATCCGTGCTCGCAATAGATGTCATGTATGTCTGAGAACACTTCGGCCCGAGTTGGATCGGGTGCCCGCCGCGACCGGAGTAATTGCATTGCATCCTGCGGTGCTGGGACGCTACGAGGCACAACTGAACCAACTTCAGACAGGGTTTGCCAAGGCATTGCCACTGGCGACTCCGAATCTGCAGAGGCGATGCGGGACTTGATCGAAACTGTCACCGTGTTTCGAGATCCATCAAGGATCGGCGGAATTGAAATCGAAATCGCTGGGCGCCTAACGGCACTCTTGGGCGAGGGTGCCTTCCCCACGGCGTAAATGGGGTGGGGGGAATGGTGGTAGCGGGAGAGCGCTACCGCCTTTCCCCCCACTCCTCGGATCGGCGGTTTCTGCTCCGTTGTCTTGGGTGAGGAGCCATTTTGAATTGCGCCCTCTACTCAATGTGAACGTTGGTTACCCAATACCAGCATCTGGATTCGAAGACCTCGTTTTGTCTGCAGTCGAAATCGTCAGACTGGCAGCCCGAGTTGCTTTCGCAGGCTTTTGTCGAAGGCGGACGCGGGGACGAAGCGGCGCAGCAAACTGACCTGGCGCGCCATTTTTCCCGCCGCATAGCGTTTCTTGGGAGCGGGATCGAGCGCAACGGCCAAAACGGTCTTGGCTACCACTTCCGGCGCATCGCCTTTTTCCATCGATTTCCGTACGGCTAAGGTCATGCCGGCGCGCGCGGAGTCGTAGATATCGAGCAACTGGTCGGGGGCGGCGAGATTGTCCTCGAATGACGTACGGGTATAGGCGGGCTCAACCAACGAAACGCGAATGCCGAACGAGCGCAATTCGTGATCGAGCGATTCGGAATAGCCCTCGATGGCATGTTTGGTCGACGCGTAAAGCGCGAAATAGGGAGCGGGGATAAACCCCTGTACCGAACTCAAATTGACGATCCTGCCCTTCCCTTGGCGTCGCATTGCCGGCAACACCGCGTTGGTCACGCGGAAAACTCCGAAGACGTTCACGTCGAACAGCGCCTGGGCCTGGGCGGTCGAGGACTCCTCCGCGCCGCCAAACAGACCCATGCCGGCATTGTTGACAAGCAGGTCGATGCGTCCGGCCTTGGCCAAAACGTCATCGACCATTTTCGTAACGGACGCGTCGTCGGTCACGTCACAGGCGAGCATGGTAATGCCACCGGAGTTTTCGGCGGCTCCGCGACGGCTGGTTCCGAATACGCGATAGCCGGCGCTTAGCAAGGTATCGGCGGTAGCGCGCCCGATGCCGGAAGATGCCCCTGTCACCAGAGCGACGCCAGAATTGGTCTTGTTCATGGAAATCATTTCTTTCTTTGTGTTGGACCGGAGTTGGAAAGCATGAAAGTTCGGAGCGAACGGGGTCAGTTATGAGCGCCCCTGGCCCTCGCGTCGGGCCGCCGGGGCGATCCAGCGCCTGAACAAGGCGCTGGCATTCACGCCGCCAAAGCCGAAGCCATTGGAGATCGCGTATTCCATCTCCATTGGCCGGGGCGCGTTTGCGACGAAGTCGATGCCGTCGGCGGCCGGATCGGGAGCGCTCAGATTGAGCGTCGGCGGCGCCACCTGATCCCTGAGCGCCAGGATCGCGAAGATGGCTCCAAGCCCGCCGGCCGCGCCCAGCAGGTGTCCAGTCGCCGATTTGGTTGCGCTGACAGCTATCGCGAGATCGCGCCTGAACACGCTCTTGATCGCTTCGATCTCACCCAGGTCGCCGACTGGCGTGGAGGTCGCATGCGCATTGAGATGACGAACCTCGTGCGGCGAAATCCCCGCTTGCGCAATCGCGATCTCCATGGCCCGGCGCGCGCCGCCGCCGTCCTCAGGCCCAGAGGTGACGTGATGAGCATCCGCCGTCGTGCCGTAGCCGACGAGCTCGGCGAGCGGTGTTGCGCCGCGTGCCAACGCGTGGCTCAACGCCTCGATGACCAGCACGCCGGCTCCTTCGCCCATGACGAAGCCGTCCCGCGATATGTCGAAGGGACGCGAGGCTTGAGCCGGCGCCCAATTGAAGCCGGTTGAAAGAGAGCGTGCCGCAGCAAACCCACCGAGACTGACGATGTTCATGCATGCTTCCGTGCCGCCGCACACGGCAATATCAGCCTCGTTCGCGCGGATGAGACGGGCCGCGTCGCCGATCGCCTGGATGCCGGCCGCGCACGCTGTCACTGGTGCGCCCAATGGGCCTTTGAAGCCATGACGGATTGAGATCTGGCCTGCTGCGAGGTTCACCAGGAAGGACGGCACCGTAAAGGGCGACAGGCGGCGGGGGCCACGCTGGTCGACCGTGCGCACGGCTTCTGTGATGGCGGGGAACCCGCCGACCCCCGAAGCGATGATCGTTGCCGTGCGCAGGCGATCCGTTTCCAAGGCAGGCTTCCATTTCGCCTGTGCAAGCGCCTCCTCTGCAGCAGCCAGCGCAAAGAGAATGAACCGATCCACCTTGCGCTGATCTTTTGCGGACAGGACGCCATCAGGATCGAAGCCGGCGTCGGGGTCTTCCTTCATGGAGGGAACCACGCCGCCAATCTTCGCCGGCAGATCTCCCACCACATCGTCCGGAAGCCTGCGGATGCCCGAACGACCCGCCAGCAGGCGCGACCATGACGCTTCGACATTGGCGGCAAGGGGCGTGACCGCTCCCATGCCTGTGACAACAATCCGTCGCATTTATTTTCCGATCAAGTTGAGTGCGGCGCCAGCACCGTGCACGCCGTTCAAGCGGCGACTGCTGCGCGAATCTGATCGGTCGCCGCATCCAGAAAAGCCTGCGCAAGATCGGGATCGTTGACGACGCGCGAGAGGAGGACCGCGCCGACCATTGTCGAGAGAATGGCCATGGCCTTGCTATCGGACTGCTCGCCATTGGCCTCGGCAATGAAACGGCCGAGGATCTCCAGATGCTCGTTGATGCCTGCTTCGAACGACGCTTTCACGTCCTGGCCCTGTCTGGCGGCATCCGAACCGAGTGCCACGATCGGGCATCCGTCCATCCTTTCTCCGCGATGGCCCATGCTGAGATAGAAGGACATCACTGCTTCGAGCGGCTGCTCAGGGCTTGCAGCAGTTGCCGCCGACCATCGGTCGGTGGCGCTCTCCATAGCCCGCCTGGACGCTTGAGCTGCCAAGTCCTCCTTTGACTTGAATTGCTTGTAAAAGGCGCCCTGTGTCAGTCCTGCACCCTTCATCAGATCCTTGAGGCCGATGCCGTCAAAGCCGCGCTCGCGAAAAAGGCGGCTTGCCACATTGATGACGGTCTCGCGGTTTTCCGCGGCTTGAATTCGGCTCACGCGCATCATTGGTCTCCTTTTTTGATTGCGTTCGTAATCTATAATCGATATAGAAGTCGAACGCAATCTAATTTGAGATGAGGCGACGAGCGTGAAAAAGAGAACCGTTATCGTATTGGGATCGACCCTGACGGCGATGTCATGGGTGGCGGCATTCGCCACGTTTGCCACTCCTGCGCAGGAGGCCCCTCTGGTGACCGACCCGAGGCAGGAAGCGCCATTCGTCAGGTTGGTGTCGGCAGCGCCGGTGACTGGATCGGAACGCGGCTTCACCGGCGTCATCGCGGCGAGGGTGCAGAGCAATCTCGGCTTTCGGGTTCCCGGCAAGATCGTGGAACGATTGGTGGACGTCGGTCAGGAGGTCAAAGCCGGTCAGCCGCTGATGCGGATTGACGACACCGATCTGCGCCTTGCGCTTTCGGCGAAACGCAATGCCGTTGACGCTGCGCGCGCAACAGTCGTTCAGACACAGCCGGATGAACGGCGGTACGCCAGCTTGCTCCGCGCCGGTTGGGTTACACCGCAGCGCTACGAGCAAGCGAAGGCTGCGATGGATACCGCCCAAGCGCAACTTGCCGCCGCCGAAGCCGACGCACGGGTCGCCGAGAACGAGGCGGCTTATGCGGTCCTGTTGGCGGACGCGGATGGAACGGTGGTTGAAACGCTTGGCGAGCCGGGGCAGGTCGTCGCAGCCGGCCAGCCTGTGATCCGGACCGCTAAGGCTGGCCCGCGCGAAGCGGTCGTCGCGCTTCCCGAAACGATCCGGCCAGCGATCGGCTCGGCAGCCGAGGCCAGCGTGTATGGTGGCGATGAGCGCCGTTATTCAGCGCATCTGCGGCAGCTGTCGGACTCCGCCGATGCCCAGACTCGCACGTATGAGGCGCGCTATGTGCTGGACGGCGAGGCTGCCACGGCACCGCTTGGCGCGACGGTAACCATTCGGCTCGCAAGCCAAGTGAAACAGCCGGAGGTTCAGGTGCCACTGGGAGCCGTGCTTGATGACGGCCGGAAGACCGGCGTTTGGGTGTTGGACGGCGCCACCTCGACCGTCCACTTTCAGCCCGTCCAGATTGTTCGTGTAACCAGCGAGACAGCTGTGATCTCCGGTTTGAACTCCAACGTTCCCATTGTGTCCCTCGGCGCCCACCTCCTTCAGGAAGGCGCTCTCGTTAGGACTGAGTCCGAAAGCGAGAGCAACTGATGGGCTTCAATCTTTCCGCGATCGCCGTTCGCGAACGCGCTGTCACCCTGTTCTTTATCCTTCTGCTGGTGGCTGCCGGCGCCTACGCCTTCCTCATGCTTGGCCGGGCGGAGGACCCCAACTTCACCATCAAGACCATGACGGTCACAACGGCGTGGCCGGGCGCGACGGCGCGCGAGATGCAGGACCTCGTCGCCGAACCGTTGGAGAAGCGGCTTCAGGAGCTGACCTGGTACGACAGGGTGGAGACGACCACACGGCCAGGCTATGCGTATATGACGGTCACGCTGAAGGACAGCACACCGTCATCCGTCGTGCAGGAGGAGTTCTATCAGGCCCGCAAGAAGCTCGCGGATGAAGCCCCCAACCTGCCGCCCGGCGTCTTCGGCCCCTTCGTGAACGATGAATATTCGGATGTGAGCTTCGCCCTTTATGCGCTGAAGGCCAAAGGCATGCCGATGCGGGAACTGGCGAGGCAGGCGGAGGTGATCCGCCAGGACCTCCTGCACGTGCCCGGCGTCAAGAAGATCAACATCCTTGGTGAACGTCCCGAACAGATTTTCGTGGAGTTTTCCTACGCCAAGCTGGCAACGCTCGGCGTGTCGGCACAGGACATCGTCGCTGCCTTGCAGCGGCAGAACACCGTCACGCCCGCAGGCTCGATCGACACACTAGGGCCGCGCCTCTTCATAAGGGTCGACGGCGCCTATGACAGCGTTCAGGCGATCGCCGACACGCCGATTATCGCAGGGGGGCGGACGATGAAGCTCTCCGACATCGCCGAAGTCAGCCGCGGCTATGAGGACCCTCCCACATACCTCATCCGACGCCAGGGCGAGCCCACCATCATGCTCGCGGCGGTCATGCAGGAGGGCTGGGATGGTCGTGCGCTCGGCAAAGCCCTGGAGGACAGGACTGCCGCGATCACACAAACACTGCCGCTTGGGATGACGCTCGACAAGGTAAGCGACCAGGCCGTCAACATCACCTCGGCGGTCGACGAATTCATGTTGAAGTTCGCCATGGCGCTCGGCGTCGTGCTGCTGATCAGCCTGATCAGCATGGGCTGGCGCGTCGGCATCGTCGTGGCGGCTGCCGTCCCTCTGACGCTCGCCGTCGTGTTCCTCATCATGCTGGAAACAGGCCGGTTCTTCGATCGCATCACGCTCGGCGCCCTCATCCTGGCGCTTGGTCTTCTCGTGGACGACGCCATCATCGCCATCGAGGTGATGGTGGTGAAGATGGAAGAGGGCATGGACCGCATCAAGGCGGCGGCCTATGCATGGAGCCACACCGCGGCGCCGATGCTATCGGGAACACTGGTGACGATCGCCGGCTTCGTGCCGGTGGGATTTGCGCGATCGACGGCCGGCGAATACGCCGGCAACATCTTCTGGGTCGTGGGGTTCGCCCTCGTCGTCTCATGGATCGTCGCGGTGGTCTTTACGCCCTATCTCGGTGTCAAGATGCTGCCCGCGATCAAACCGGTCGAAGGCGGTCACCACGCTATTTACGACACCCGTAACTATCGACGTTTGCGGCGGGCCATCACATTTGCCGTGCGCCATAAGTTCGTAACTTGCGGTATTGTTGGCATCGCCTTCGCGCTTTCCGTCGTCGGTATGGCGGGCGTCAAACAGCAGTTCTTTCCGACATCCGACCGTCCCGAGGTGTTGGTGGAGGTTCGCCTGCCGGAAGGTGGTAGCATCGAGACAACGACCGCAGCCGTCGAGAAGCTCGAACATTGGCTGGACAGACAGCCCGAGGCCAAGATCGTCACGAGCTATGTCGGTCAGGGCGCTCCGCGCTTCTTCTTCGCGATGGCCCCGGAGCTTCCTGATCCCGCTTTCGCCAAGATCGTCGTGCTGACCCCGGACGCCGAGGCGCGTGAGGCGTTGAAGAACCGGCTCCGAGAGGCGGTGGCGCAGGGGCTTGCGCCCGAGGCTTATGTCCGCGTTACGCAGCTCGTGTTCGGGCCCTACACGCCGTTCCCGGTCGAGTTCCGGGTCATGGGACCCGATTCCACTCAACTCTACAGCATTTCCGAAAAGGCCCTCGACATCATGCGGGGCGTTCCGGACGTGCGGCAGGCCAACCGCGACTGGGGCAATCGCACGCCCGTGCTCCGCTTCGTTCCGGATCAGGATCGGCTGAACCTCATTGGCCTGTCACCGGCGGAGGTGGCACAGCAATTGCAATTCCTTCTCACCGGCATCCCCGTTACGCAGGTTCGCGAGGACATCCGCAATGTCCCCATCGTGGCACGCAGCGCCGGCGGCGAGCGGCTGGATCCGGCGCGTCTGGCGGATTTCTCGCTGATAAGCCGGGATGGCCGCTCGATTCCACTCGACCAGATCGGGCATTCGGAAATCCGCCTGGAAGAGCCAATCCTGAAGCGCCGCGATCGCACGCCCGTTGTCACGATCCGCGCGGACATCAATGAGGCGACCCAGCCTCCGGAGGTCTCCAAGCAGATCATGAAGGCCCTTCAGCCGCTGATCGCGTCCCTTCCGGTCGGCTATCGCATCGAAATGGGCGGATCGATTGAAGAGGCTGAAAAGGCCAACACCGCACTTGGCAAGGTCTTCCCGGCTATGATAGCCGCCATGTTGATCGTCATCATGCTGCAGGTGAGATCCTTCTCAACGATGTTCATGGTCATGCTGACGGCACCGCTTGGCCTTGTCGGCGTCGTGCCGATGCTGCTCACCTTCCACCAACCCTTCGGGTTCAACGCCATTCTGGGTATGATAGGACTGGCCGGCATCCTGATGCGCAATACGCTCATCTTGACCGAGCAGATCAAGGAGAA
Source organism: Mesorhizobium sp. P2_E9 (assembly GCF_056403815.1). Taxonomy (NCBI): domain Bacteria; kingdom Pseudomonadati; phylum Pseudomonadota; class Alphaproteobacteria; order Hyphomicrobiales; family Phyllobacteriaceae; genus Mesorhizobium; species Mesorhizobium sp. P2_E9. The sequence continues at coordinate 100,605 of NZ_JBFUET010000020.1, read as the reverse complement.
CCGTGCTGCCGGCATTGATGACTATCACGCCGTCATCGAGGCCACGGTGCAACGCACACGGCCCGTCATTTTGACAGCACTTGCAGCCGTGCTGGCCTTCATCCCCCTCACGCACTCCGTCTTCTGGGGATCGATGGCCTATACGCTGATCGGCGGAACGGCGGCCGGCACGGTGTTGATCCTGCTCTTCCTTCCCGCGCTTTACACCGCGTGGTTCCGGATCAAGCCGACCGCAGATGAGATCCAGGAGGTTTCGACGGAGGAACCGGAACAGCGACTAGCAATGGCTGCCGAATAGGGCACTGTTGTCGAGCCTCGTTTGTCTACACGGGGCGACTGACGGGTTCGTGTTGTCGATGTGAGTGAGAGCAATCAGTGTGGTTGACGGTAGCGGATGCCACGTAACCGATTGATCTTAATGATTGAAGTGGTAGCGGGAGAGCGCTACATCGCTACACCCACTATCGAAGAGGAGTTCTTCTGCTAATGGCGGCACTCGGCGTAGTCGAAATCTTCCATTTTGGGGAAGAGGTTAGCCGGTGAACAACGCCAGCGATGGCGGATTGAGGTGCGTCATATCGCAGATCTCCTCTTTGCCGTCTCATGGTTTTCGTCCCGCAATGTCCGTCGGGTCCTGCAACCTGCCAGATCGATGGTGACAACGTCATGTGCAGAGAACGTGTCGTTGCTGAGAGCAAACCCTCTCCACCGCCTTGCCATGGTCGAGTTTTTGCCAGTAGCCGGCGCGCGGTCTTGCAATGTCGTGATCGTCGCAAGCCTGCGCGACATGCTGGTCGCGGACGCCGTGATCCCTGGCGATCTCCGTCATCGGCTTGGACCAAACCAGTTCGTAAAGCGCAGCGCGGCTCAACCTCAGCATTCGATCGCTCCAGTATTCTAAGCTGGCCGGAACACGCCATAATGTCGGCCGGCCGGGTTTTCCAGCTCTCTCGGATCAAAGATGATGCTCGCCCCAGGCAGCGATCTCGTCGAAATCGTCGCAGGAGCAGATGGTGGCGCAGGTCACCAGCAGCAGCACCTCGTCGAGCCGGTACATGATCCGCTGCGGCTCACGATCGTCCGAAAGCTCGGAATAGTGCTCCAGCAACAAGGCCGGACGCGCACGCGGAACCTCCTCGCCGGAAAACCGAAGTGCCAAACCATCCATCGCAGTGCTCCCAACCGAATCACAGCACCCAGCGAATCACATCCGCACGTCAACGCAAAATGGCCCGAAAATCCCCGTTAACCTGGATTCCCAGCCGTGGGGCACGGCTGCGATCAGCTTGTCGATCCGGTCAGAATCCACCAATGTCATCTCCCCCTCCGCGATCCAAGACCGACTTCGAAGCGGCTCCCATAAGATTAGAGCCGCCGTTCTCCGGAAAGTGAAGACATAATCATTGCTTCGAGCGACCGACACGATGACCTAACGCGGCGGCCGTGGTCGGCGTACCCGACCCGCAGCGCACTGAGATCGTCAAGGCTTTGGTCATCCTGGCGCCAGCCTGCCAGGGTAGCCCCGATCTCGCCGAGGAAACGGTCAAGCGCTCGCCGCAGCGCCGCGCCGCTCGAGCGCGGTCTTGCGGAAGATTTCCGCGATCTCCGGGCTGCTGCTGCACAACATCTGGAAATCCGCCGAGTGCAGCGACAGGAGTGAGACCACCGTTGCGGCGCTGACGGTTGCCGAACGCGGTTCGCCGCTGATCAGCGCCATCTCACCGAAGAAGGCGCCAGGGCCAAGCTCCACCGGATTCGGCGTCGCGACGCTAACGCGCCCCTCCACGACGAAGAACATCCGGTCACCGGGCTCGCCAATGCGGCAGATCACGGCGCCCGCCGGCACCGTGCGAACTCTTAACGCGCGCACGATCTCGACCAGCACGGCCGGGCCGAGCTTCTGAAACAACGGCACGGCGGCGACCAATTGCCAATTGCGGACGAAATCCCCGCGACGGACTTCTTGATAGAAGCCTGTGGCAAGAATGCCGGCCCAGAGTCCGAAGATGCCGATGCCACTCATCATGACCGCCCCGGCAAGGACGCGGCCGGCGAAGCTTTGCGGGATAGTGTCCCCATAGCCGGTGGTGGACAGCGTGACCACCGCCCACCACATTGCCTGGGGGATGCTGCCGAACTTTTCCGGTTGGATATCGCGCTCGATGACATAGGCTGCGAGCGCGACAGCGAACAGAACGACGCCGAAGAGCGTGGTGACGCCGATCAGATTGCGTGCTTCGTTGGCCAGGACCCTGCCCAGCACCGGGAAGAAAGTCGAGTCGCGCAGCGGTTTCAGCAGCCAGACAGCACAGTAGAGGCTCCGGTCGGGCGTGCCGTCGAGCAGAAATGCGGCGAGTGGAACCAAGACTGCGAGCACATCGATGGCGATTTTGGGCGTCCTGTCCCCTACGTCTCCCGCCCGGCGCTTGAGCAGCGTCGCGGCCAGTTGCAGGAGATAGGCGCCCCAGATGACAGCGAGCAGAGCAGCCAGAGCCAGTCTGCTTCGTCCGGACATGTCCGGTATCGTGAGCGCAGCCACCGCCAGCAACCCAGGCGCAGCCAGCACCGCGTTGAGCGGCGCGTAAATTCTTAAGAAAGGCAGTACCGACATTCTATGCCCACGAGCGGCTGCTATCCTCCACAATAGGATGCCTTCAAGGCAAGCGCAAAGGTGCTTGCTGTCGCTGCGATGTGCTTCACCCACGGTGAACTCAGATCTCCAGGACCGCTTCGTGACCGGACGTCAACAGACAGGCCACAAGATGCAATGCGGATCGGCACCGCCAAGCGGCAAATCAAGCGGGGAGGCGCCACATTCGCACTCGACCTGTACCACGCAGTTCCGTTTCCGCGAGTGGGTCACAAGCAAAATCTGGCCCAAGCAGTTTGCGGGTTGCATCCGAAATACGGATTTCATCGGGCTCCGCGGACGTTTGAATACGTGCGGCGAGATTAACGGTCTCGCCCCACAGGTCATAGGCAAACCGCTTTTTGCCTATGACGCCCGCGACGATTGGTCCCGAGTTAATTCCAATTCTGAGCCTTAGCCGTTCTCCGGCGAAGCGTTCGTGCTGAACCGCCTCCCGCAGCTCAAGTGCATAGCGCGCGAGGGCTTCTGCATGATCGGATCGCGCGGCGGGCATGCCAGCGACCACCATCACGCAGTCGCCGATTGTCTTGATCTTTTCACAGCCGTATTGGTCCGACAGCCGATCCGCCGCCTTGAAGAAGTAATTTAAAATAGCGAGCGTCGTCACGGCTCCGACGCTCCGCGCTCTTTCCGTAAAACCGACGATGTCGGCAAAAAGCACACTTACCTCTGCGTGGTTGTCGGCAATTTGTTCGTCTGACTTTAACCGCTCCGCGATCGACGCCGGAAGAATGTTGAGGAGCAGGGTTTCGGCGCGCTGGTATTCACGCTGCAATCCCTCTTGGCTCTCCCTCAACGCCTCGTTCATCGATTGTAATTTCTCGTTGAGTTGACGCTCCCTCTCTTGCAGGAGCGTCATTTCGTAAGCCTTCTGTTGAAGCCGCTGCTTATTGTCGCGTTCGGCAGTGACGTCGAGAAAGAGGAGCCACACGCAGTCATCGTCAGCAAAAAGATGAAGATCCGCGACACGCCCGCTGGGCAGTTCGACCATAGGCATATGATATGGAAGCTCGGGGCAAGGCAGCAAGCCTTCCATGAATTCAAGCTGATCGGCAACTGGCTTGCCGATGCGAAGCGATGAGAGCCCGTAATGTTTAACATTGCCGCCCTTCCCAGCTATGCAAAGCTGGGCGTCGATTTTCACATATGCGATAGAGCGCTCGTTGTAGAAGAAATTGTAAGTCCAGTTTCTGACTTCTTTTGGCAATCTATGCATGGTCTATTTGGTGACCATCGAAGCAAGTTGAAGAAACGCGTCATCGACATGTTCGCCCGAAAGCGCACTTGTTAGATAGATTTGCCATCCGCGTTGCCTCAGTTCGTCAATCTCCCCATCCGGTATCACCCACTTATCGACCAAATCGGATTTGTTGAACAGCAATACAAACGGCATGGCACCGAATTCGGCCTCGACCCGCTCGCGCAGCGTGAGTGCCGCGACAAGAGTGGCGGCGCGGGTTCCATCGACGACAAGCACGAGCCCTGTCGCACCTCGCACATGGCTGACGCGGAATGAGCCGATATCATCTTCGCCGGCCAAATCCCACAGAATCAGATCCACGGTTTTGTCCGGTAGTGCGACACTCTTCTTGTCGATTTTCACGCCCACCGTGGTCAGGTAGGTTTCTGAAAAGATGCTTTGCACAAACCTGCGGACTAGGCTCGTCTTGCCGACAGAGAACCCGCCCAGCATGCAGATCTTTTTTTGTAACATCTTGGGCTCCGCCCTAGTCCAGGTTTACCGTAACCGAAACCCGGCGATTGGTGGAGCTACCTGTTTGACTATTTTCTGGCACAGCCGGCTCAAAGGTGCCCGCGCCCCGAACCAGCAGTAGTTCCGGAGCGACGCCGCGCTTGTTGAGAAGCGCACGAACTGTCTCCGCGCGGGCGGCGCTGATCGACGCGTTGGCCGTCTCACGGCCCGTGCCGTCCGAATGGCCGGTCAACATGAACCGCGCCGTTACGCCTGACTCGCGGGCTTTTTGGGCGAATTCCTTTATTTGATCCGCCAACCTGTCGAGAACCGGCATCTGCTCTGGTCCCGGCACAACTTTGCCGGAAGAGAAGAAAATATCGGTCGTCTGGATGGCCTCTCTCAAATGATTGAGTTCTGCAAGGTCCAGCTCATGCAGTTGCGAGACATCCAGAACCACTCCGTCCGCCGAAAGTTGTTCGGCGGCGGCCCGCGCCCGGTTGATCCAGTTGGCAGGAGCCTCACCCGCGACAACGATGCGACCCTGGATGATCGAAAGCATAACCGATTTCGGCGGGGTCAGCGAAGCCTCCAACCGCTTCACCACGAACTTCGGATCAAGGCTCTGATAGAATTGCCATTGTGAATGAACGCGGGCAGGATCAACCTGCGTTCCGTGCAGCAGAACTTGCGGGTCGGCGGCAAGCGGGTCTCTCAGGCCGGAAATGTAGAAATGTCCGCCCCTCTCCGTTTGCTGGGCAACGATGATTCCAGGTTGGGCCTCAAGTCGCGAGACATAATACTGCCAATGCTCCGCCGCGCGTGCTTCGGGGCTCACATCGCGAACCTTGGAGATATCGAATTCCGGTCCGCCTGCCGAAAGCTGTCGGGCCGCTGCGCGCGCCTTATCTATCCAGGTGTCAGGAGCCTCGCCCTCGGCAACGATGCGATCATCGACGATCGAAAGTCGTACTGTATCCGGCGGATACAGCGACGCCGTCAGCCGCTTCAACACGAACTCCGGCTCAAGGCTCTGATAGAACCGCCACTGCGAATGAACCCGGGCGGGATCGACCTGCGTTCCAGGCAACAGCGACTGCGGGTCGGCGGCAAGCGGGTCTCTCAGGCCGGCAATATAGAATTGGCCGTCGCGTATCTTCTGTTCTGCAACGATGATGCCCGGCTGGGTCCCCAGTCGCGACACATAGGCCTGCCAGCGACCCGCCTCGCGTTCTTCGAGGCTTACATCACGGACCCTGGAAATATCGAATACCGGCCCGCCTGCCGAAAGCTGCTGGGCGGCGGCCTGCGCCCGGTTGATCCACGTGGCAGGAGCCTCGCCTTCGGCAACGATGCGATCATTGGCGATCGAAAGTCGTATTGTATCCGGCGGAGCCAGCGACGCCGTCAGCCGCTTCAACACGAACTCCGGCTCAAGGCTCTGATAGAACCGCCACTGCGAATGAACCCGGGCGGGATCGACCTGCGTTCCAGACAACAGCGACTGCGGGTCGGCGGCAAGCGGGTCTCTCAGGCCGGCAATATAGAATTGGCCGTCGCGTATCTTCTGTTCCGCAACGATGATGCCCGGCTGGGTCCCCAGTCGCGACACATAGGCCTGCCAGCGATCCGCCTCGCGTTCTTCGAGGCTTACATCACGGACCCTGGAGATATCGAACACCGGTCCGCCTGCCGAAAGCTGCTGGGCGGCGGCCTGCGCCCGGTTGATCCACGTGGCAGGAGCCGCACCCTCGGCAACGATGCGATCCTTGACGATCGAAAGTCGTACTGTATCCGGCGGAGCCAGCGACGCCGTCAGCCGCTTCAACACGAACTCCGGCTCAAGGCTCTGATAGAATTGCCACTGCGAATGAACGCGGGCGGGATCGACCTGCGTTCCGGACAACAGCGACTGCGGGTCGGCGGCAAGCGGGTCTCTCAGGCCGGCAATATAGAATTGGCCATAGCTTACCTTTTGCTCGGCAACGATGATGCCTGGCTGGGCCTCCAGTCGCGACACATAGGCCTGCCAGCGCTGCCCGGATTGCCAGGAAAGAAGGAACCAACCGCCTGCCAAAACCAAAAGCAGCAGGGCTGCAACCACCACCAGCCACGGAAACCCCTGGTTTGATTCCTCCTGCTTCAGCTCAACGCACGTCTGCAATTGCGCCTCTACGCCGGCCAACTGCGAACTGTCGCCGTCAAACTCCGCTAGAGCCTGTGAGCACTCCTCATGGATGCGAAGCAATACATCGCGAACTATTTCATGTAATTCCTCTGGTGGATTTCCTCGGATCACCGAAACCAAGGTCGCAAACTGTCCAACTTCTGACCAGAGGCGAAGGTCACCAAGACGGATAGTGTCCAGACTGCTCTGTTCTTTCTCGTTAAATGAGTCTTTCACAAAATCTTGAATTGCACTAAGCATCGAAGAAATAAGCTGAGGATCCTCGCTCGTTGCGTTATCGGCAGCGACATGCGATATCAAAAGTCCGGAATTTCGGCTAATGAGAAAGACATGTTCTACACGATATACAAGAGAATGCTTAAGAACAACTTCAGAAAAGCTAGCGCCGGTTCTCCAAGATTCAAATCTCCACTTGAGCCCGTGCCAGGTAAATATATGTCGTAAAGTTTCATTCAGCGACTGAAAGGTCTGGTCGATCTTTTCCCCGATCGACTTGCGAATTGCCGGCAGAAACACCGGGTATAATATATCCGTCAGCGTGCGTGGGTTCTTCTGGATCGATCGTTGCACAGCCCTTTCGACAGCTGGCGCAAGGGCCTCGCCGAGTTGCGCATGAGGCGCTCGGGCGGCCGCACTGGGAAGAACGTCGCCCACGGCTGCCGCGAGCTGCTCCGGTTCGTCCAGCAGATGCGTAACTCGTGAAAGCTCCGAAATTTCGCGGCTGACCAGCAACTGGCGCAGTGTTTCCATGCGAGGATCGGCGGTTGGAACTCCGTCGAAACGCGCACGATAGTCCGGATCAACGTTCCGGGCGATTTCGATCAAAAGACGAGCCAGAGCCTCGCGATCAATCTCTGTATCGTTCGAGGCTGTTCTTTGCGGAAGGCTGATTGGGTCGACGGTCGACGTCAAGGTCCCATCAACTCACTTTCCAGCTACGGTCCGAGTTGCTCTTGCTGCCGACGGGATCCTGATTCAGGCATTTTGCAACCTCGACAAACAGGCCAGCCAAAAGATTTCGGTCGGTCTTGACGTTGCTGAGATCGGCAAACATTTTCTCTATCAGCATCTGAACGCCTTCATTCTTCTGCTTGATTTCCTCACGCAGTAAATGATCGTTTCGATTTATCCGGTCCGCAACGTCGCGCTCAAGCGCGCTCAATTGATCCGACAACGCGCGCACCTGCTTTTCAAGTGCCTGGTTTTGCTCGCGCAGATTCCGATCAATCTCTTTGTCGGCGTCGGCTCGCGAATCTTTTTCGTTCCGCAATTGCCCCGCAAGCGAATCGACCTGCTTCTTTGCATTTGACTCGTACATGTCGAGATTGCGCTTAGCCTCGGATTCGACATCCTTGAAGCGCTGCAAGACCCGTTCTTCAAGCTTGGAAAAGCGGCGGTCATAGTCCTGCATCTGGTTGCCGAACAGCAGATCACGTATTTTGTCGACACCTACAGGGTCGCCGGAGCCCCCGTTTTCGCGAGCCTGGACTCCCATGAAGTTCAGCCCGTTTCCCTCTGCGTTACCTATAAGATTTCCGTCCGCCTTCTTGTCTGAAGGAACGGAATTCGAAGATTCCTTTGCCATGCTTTTGCCCTTCCATTTGAACACCTGCCACAGTGCAAAACCCCATATATAAGAAAGTGAGCATGTCAGCAAAATACGCGGCTCGCAAGCCGGTATCGTCTTGACTTGAGCCGATTCGTGAGGCAGCCGAGCGCATCGCCGACTCAGCAATGGAAGTTTGCGGCGACGCCATTTCAAAAGCGGCAGCCGCGGCTGGTCGGGGATCAAAGGCGGTAAGCGCGGTCGTCGAAGCGCTGTCGCCCTGCAATCTCCGCGTTCACGGCATCCGGCGTGTCAACTGCAAGGCGATCAACCGAATAACGACAGCGGCAGGGGGCAGTTTCGCGCTCAAAGCAGGCGACCCGATCAAGCTTGATAAGAACCGCTTCACCAACCACACGGCAACGCTTCGGGCGTTTGCGCCGCACTCACGGATGGCGTGACGAGCCTTCCAGGTCCGTCGCTTCTTGACTCCCAGACGAGGCAGTCTCTTGTCGCAACAGGCTCGGCCGGCAAAAGAGGTGCCCACCATGGGCATGATGACGCCATCGCCATCCTGTGCTGGCGGCAGGCAAGTCGGATCTGACAGCGCAATAAGACCGTCGCGCAAAGCGGTCATTCGCTGCGCTCGGATGACCCCTGCAGCGTCAGATTTCAGTTCGTTCTGCCAAGAGTAGCGCCTCTTCGATGTCGACACCCAAATACCGCACCGTATTCTCGATCTTGCTATGCCCCAGCAGAATCTGGATGGCGCGCAGGTTGCCCGTCGCCTTGTAGATCATTGCAGCCTTTGTTCTGCACAGAGAGTGCGTGCCATAGTCCGATGCTCGAAGACCAATCGCAGTGACCAATTCGTCGACCAGAGGGGCGTATTGCCGTGTGCTCATATGGTGTGCATGGTTGATGCGGCTTGGGGACGCGTGATCATCCACAGTGCTGCCGCGCCACTCCAGCCACGCCAGTTGGCTGGCACGGACGTCGCTGGTCAGTTCGAATTGGACAGGACGTCCTGTCTTCTGTTGAACGACCATCGCCCGCGTTCGTATCTCCGCCCCCGTTACAAGGTCTCCCGTGTTGATCTTGATTAGATCGCAGCCGCGACGCTTGCTGTCGATGGCAAGATCAAAAAGAGCGCGGTCTCGAACCCGCCCTTCTCGATCCACACAGCATGGGCGATCTGGGGTGGGAAACGATGGCGCTTCTTGCTGGCGGGCAAGGTGTTCATGCGAGTGCGTCTATCGCGCCAGCCCCTCACAAGCCGTTACAGTGACATCACCGTGGCGGTTTTTGTGGCCTCAACCATCCTGACGATCGAGCTTCAGGGCAAATGCATTCGCAAATTCAAATCCATGTGAATTGGCGCCCGTCCCAGTGAAGCACCGCGTCATGGGGGACGGCAAGCGCCATCGCCTCCTCCCGTGTCAGACCGGCGAGCATGAAGGCCATTACCCTTATGTTCCCGGCATGCGACACGACGAGTACCGGCCGTCCCGGATCGAGATCGGCCAGGAAGCTCTCCATTAAACGCGCCAGGTCGCCGTAGCTGTCACCACCATGGGAGTCGAAATTCCAGCGGTCCGCCTTGCGTCGGCGACGCTCGGCGGGAAAACGCGCCTTTACCTCCAGCGTGGTCATCCCCTCCCAGCGGCCGAACGAGGCTTCCGCGAGACGGACGTCGATGTTGACCTGGCTTTCGGCAATCCCTACTTCCAAAGCCGCTATGGCAATCGTCTCGCGCGCCCGCTTGAGCGGCGACGTATAGGCCGCGATCCGGGCAGGTTTCACGCCCAGACGTTCGAAATGAGCCTTCAGCCTGCCGCCGTTCTCCGTGGCCTGCCGCCGCCCCGCAGCCGCCAAGGAATGGTCGCGGCGGCCCTGAAAGCGCCCCTGGGTATTCCAGCGGGTTTCTCCATGACGCATTGCGAAGAGTAGGCGTTTGACCATATTTGGCCTAACCTGCCCGAAGCTGTGATTTTGGCCAAATTAAGGAACAATCAGAGAACATTATGGCTTGTCCTTTGCCTGCGATAGGAACATGGTGACGTTTTCGCCTGTAAATTTGAAGCCCTTGCGGTCAGGAATCATGTTGGCGGAGATAGGATAGCGCAGCGCTTGGATCGATGCCGGCGGATAGTCACCGACAAGTTGCGCTCCTATGGTGCGGCGCGACGCCAGATCATGCCACATGTCGAGCATCGATCACATAAGGGCCTCAACAACCGAGCCGAGAATTCACACGTGCCGTTGCGAAAGCGGGCGCGAACGATGCAGGGGTTCCGATCAGCGGGGTCGCTGCAACGTTTCGTCTGGATTTTCTCAGTCCTCAGAAATCTCTTCGTTCCACCCCGTTCACAACGCTCTGCATTCCAAATTCACCTGCACCGCCTTCGAGCCGTTGCGGAGTGGAGTGCTGTGGTGGGAACCGCGGCCTGAAATCAATCCGCGCAGCCAAGGCCGCCGGCGCGCCCCGACATGCGTTAAATTGACATCGCCTGTGACAAGCGGGCAACTGAGCAGACGCAGCTTCTTGGCTTGAGCATATGGGGCCTCTTGGGTAATACAGATTGAAAATTGCGCCCCAATATTTCAAAACAGGTCGGCAGACCCTGCGAGGACGGTTTCGAAGCCTGCGGGGTCACCCACGGTCCTCAAGACGAGAATTCTAAAAGACGTTCAAAATGACCCATCACGTACAAAATGCTCGAATTCTCATGTACAGCCACGACACGTTCGGGCTCGGCCACTTACAGCGCTGCCGGACGATCGCGCATTCGCTGGTCGAGGATTTCCGCGGACTTCAGGTGCTTATCATCTCGGGTGCGACCATCGCAGGCGCCTTCGACTACCGCGCCCGTGTCGACTTCGTGAAGATTCCCAGCGTCATCAAGCTGCGCAACGGCGAATATACCTCGTTGGAAAAGGATATCGATCTGCATGAGACGCTAAGGATGCGCCAGTCAATCATCCGCCACACAGCCGAGACCTTCGCGCCGGATATCTTCATCGTCGACAAGGAACCACTCGGCCTGCGCGGCGAAATCGAGGACACGCTGTCCTACCTCAAGACGCGGGGCACCACGCTCGTGCTTGGCCTGCGCGAGGTGATGGACGCGCCGCATCTACTCGAAGCAGAGTGGGCACGTAGGGATGTGATGCGCAAGATAGGCCTGTTCTACGACAAGGTCTGGGCCTATGGCCCGCCGGATTTCTACGATCCGTTGACCGGCCTGGATGTGCCGCCGGCAGTCAGGGCAAAGATGAAGTTCGTCGGTTTCCTGCAACGCAGCCTGCAGAAGAACGAGTTGCCCGGCCACCGGCCCGAGGGCGACTATATCCTCGTTACCACCGGTGGTGGCGGTGACGGCGCCGAACTGATCCACGACGTCATCGATGCCTATCAGCAGGATCCGCAATTGCAGCATAGGGCGCTGATCGTGCTTGGGCCTTACATGCCGGCGCGCAAGCGCAACAAGCTGCTCAAGAAGGGGTCCAAGATCCCCTATATCAAGATCATCGAGTTCGACAACCGCATGGAAGACCTGATTGCCGGCGCCAAGGCGGTGGTGGCGATGGGCGGTTATAACACCTATTGCGAGATACTGTCTTTCGACAAGCCGGCGCTGATCGTGCCGCGCGTCAAGCCCCGCGAGGAACAACTGATCCGCGCGCGGCGCGCAGCTGAACTAGGCCTCATCGAGATGCTTTTGCCGGAGGAAGCCGAGGATTCCCAGCGGTTTGCCGATGCACTGAAGGTTCTGCCGGACCGGCCTCGCCCATCGCAGAGCAATCCGCATCTAACGCTGGAAGGGCTGCCTCATATTTCCGAAATCGTTGCAGAACTGCTCGACCGGCGGGCCGGTCATCACCTTTCGGTCATTGAAGGCATGAACTGAGTTGCAACATCGCAAGATCGTCGTGGTTCTGAAGGGCTATCCGCGGCTGTCGGAAACCTTCATCGCTCAGGAACTGCTCGGTCTGGAGCGTGCGGGGTTCGACCTGATACTCGTCGCGCTCAGGCGGCCGACCGACGCAAGACGCCACCCCGTGCATGACGAGATCAAAGCGCCCGTCCATTATCTGCCGGAATATCTGCATGAAGAGCCGTTGCGCGTGGTTCGCTCGCTGTTTGCTTGTCTGCTGCGGCCGGGCTTCTGGCGCGCTCTCGGATCGCTGGCGGCCGATATCCCCCGTGACTTTACGCGCAATCGCGCGCGCCGCTTCGGGCAAGCGCTCGTGCTGGCCGCCGAATGGCCGGAAGACGCGGGTTGGCTGCATGCACATTTCGCGCACACGCCGGCATCGGTGACGCGCTATGCCAGCCAGCTTCGTGGCCTGCCCTGGAGCTGCTCGGCCCATGCCAAGGACATCTGGACTTCGGCGGACTGGGATCTGGTTGGCAAGCTTGCCTCGGCGCGCTGGACGGTCACTTGCACGAAAGTCGGTTTCGACCGTCTGAAAAAACTCGCTAACGGCAACTCGTCTGTGCATCTGAGCTATCATGGGCTCGACCTTGATCGCTTCGGCAGTTTCGGCGAGACGCGGAAACAGCATGACGGCTCGGCGCAGGACGAACCGGTTGTCGTTCTGAGTGTCGGGCGCGCCGTTAAAAAGAAAGGTTACGATACCTTGCTGGAGGCCCTTGCCCTCTTGCCTGGTGATTTGGCGTGGCGTTTCGAGCATATCGGCGGCGGCGAGGAACTGGAAGGGCTCAAGGCGCTGGCGCGAAAGCTCGGACTGGATGGTCGCGTCTCTTGGAAAGGCGCGCTTGCGCAGGAGGAGGTGCTTGAGCACTACCGCTGCGCCGACATCTTCGCCCTGGCCTGCAGGATCACCGCAAATGGCGACCGGGACGGTCTGCCGAATGTTCTGGTGGAGGCGGCTAGCCAGCGGCTTGCCTGCTTGTCGACCGATATTTCCGGCGTGCCGGAGCTTCTATCGCCGGATGAAACCGGGCTGCTGGTTCCCACGGAAAACCCGATTGCCCTGGCACAGGCGCTGGAGCGCCTGATCCGTGATCCCGTGCTGCGCGCCCGCCTCGGCGACGCCGCAGAGCGGCGCGTGCGCGGCAATTTCGATCATGTGGCAAGCATTGGACAGCTCAAGGACCTGTTCGAGCGGGAGTGGCGGGCCGCCGAATGAAGCGGCTGCGCGCTTTCTTCTATGTCCAGCACCTGCTCGGCATCGGCCATCTCGCGCGCGCCAGCCGCATTGCGGCTGCTCTGGCCGATGACGGGTTTGAGGTAACCGTCGTGACCGGCGGAGCGCCGATCGCGGGGTTTCCGGGACCGGGTGTAAAATCTGTAACTTTGCCGCCTATCACCTCCGGAGATGAAGGATTTTCCGGGCTTGTCGACCTGCTGGGCAAACCCATCGACGATGATTTCAAGGAATCGCGCTCCGGGATGTTGCTGCAGGCATTTCGGGATTGCAGGCCTGATATCGTCATTGTCGAGGCGTTTCCATTTGGGCGCCGGCAGATGTGTTTCGAACTCTTGCCGCTGATCGAGGCCATCGAAGCGACATCGCCCAGACCGCTTTTGGCGACGTCCGTGCGCGACATCCTTCAGGAGCGCGTCAAGCCGGGCCGAAACGAGGAAACGGTCGATCTCGTCAACAGGCATTTCGACCTTGTCATGGTTCATGGCGATCCGGCTTTCGCAACCATCGACAAGACATTTCCACCGGCCGGGGCGATCAGGGCCGAGGTCGCCTACACAGGGCTCGTTGCCGCACCGCGGGCGCCCGCGGCCTCCGAGCACTTCGACGTTCTGGTGTCGGTTGGCGGCGGGGCTGCGGGAAAGAGCCTTGTCCGATCCACCATCGCAGCGGCGCGCAATGCCGACAACGCCTGGAAATGGTGTCTGATCACCGGCCCGAACCTGCCGAAAGACGAGTTTGACGCGATTGCAGGCGATGCCACCCCGGGCCTGTCCATCTTCCGGTTCCGCGAGGATTTCGCCAGCCTGCTGGCTGGCGCCCGGCTGTCGGTCTCGCAGGCGGGCTACAACACGGTCTGCGATATCCTGCGCGCGGGGTGTCGCTCGCTGCTCGTTCCCTTTGCAACCGGCGGGGAAACCGAACAGACGGTTCGCGCCCTGATGCTCGAAGAGCTCGGTCTTGCAACGGTACTGACGGAAAAGGACCTGACGCCTGAAGGTCTGGCGCAAGCGGTTAAACAGGCGCTTGCGGGGCCAGCGCCAACCTCGCATAGTCTCGATCTGGAAGGCGCGCGTCGCTCGGCGCAGATTCTGCGCGACCGGTATCGAACCTGGTCCCCGAGATCCTGACGCGGGCCGCGTCTGGGTTCGATTCGCGCAACGCGCTTCAAACAGTTCCAATGAGCATGAAGCGCGTGTATTTTTTTGTCGGCAGTTCGCCGGAGAAGCTGATCTCCCGCAGCGCCGCCATGGCTTCGAAGGCTGCAAGTGAAGGCACGCAGTTGATGTGCGTCGGCTCGCTGAAATAATCGTTCGATTGCAGCAGCACATTCGTGCCTCGCGGAAGCAGGACAAGCCAGGCGCTGAGATCGGCTATGTGTTCGCAGCTCGTGTTGATCACCAGGTCGGGCCGCCCGGCCGCATAGTCTAGTGCGTACATATCTTCCGTCAGCGCCCGGAAGCGGTCGCCGGCTTCCCGATTTAGGGTCCGTGCGACCGGCCCGACTTCGGGATCGATGTCGATGCTGTCGATCGCCGCGATGTCGAAACGGGCGTCGTTGAAAAGCATTGCCGGCAATACACCGTACCATCCGCCCAGAACCCATATGCGCCCGAACCGGCCGCCGTCGCTTTCGAGCAGCTTGTCGAGCGCCCACATCTTGCAGGCGACCTGCTTGTGGTTGAAGGCGTTGGCGATATCGGCCGTCGGATGCTTGGCGATGACGCGCGCCAGCCCGGCCACGAGAGGGTGGTTGACATAGGCAGCAATTCCCCGCGTGAGGTCCAGGGTTTGCTCGTGCCCGTCCATGCCGGCATTGCGTGGCTGCGTGACATCCATCATATTCGTCTTGTATGGTGGGATTTCGGGCGACACAACGCAATCTTGCCCCCGCAAGGCTGTTTGATCCGCGGACATGATTATGCTGTTAGTCGCTTTGCCATTTCCCGGTGCCGGAGAGAGCCGGTTGCCTCTGTCCGGATCATCGGCGCCCTGCGTGCACTGCAGATTCGGGCTTGTGGTTGGCGACCAAGACATTGCCGACACGCCACGCGTCGGCAGGTCCTTTTTCATCCTGAATCCTTCTACCTGAAAGACCACAGTCGCATATGGAACCCAGCCTAGCCCGCTATATCTGGACGCACACCAGGAAACAGCAGCTCTGGATATTGATGATCGTCGTGCTTTCGATGATCCCGTATTTCATGTCCTTCGACCTGCCGAAGCTGATCGTCAACGGCCCGATCCAAGGCAAGGGCTTCGAGCAACCGGGCGCGACCCAGCCATTCATGAGGCTACACTATGACTTGCCGTTCATTGGCGACGTCCTGTTCTTCTCCGGTTTTCAGCTCGGCCGCAAAGCGACACTGCTCGCCCTGAGCCTTGTGTTCCTGTTGCTCGTCGTCATCAACGGCCTGTTCAAACTCTATATCAACACCTACAAGGGCCGCCTCGGCGAACGCATGCTACGGCGAATCCGCTTCGAACTGGTCGATCGTGTGCTGCGGTTTCCGCCGATTTACTTCAAGCGTGTGAAATCCGCCGAAGTGGCGACCATGGTGAAGGACGAGGTGGAGCCGCTGGGCGGCTTCATCGGCGATGCCTTCCTACAGCCAGTGCTGCTCGGCGGCCAGGCGCTGACGGCCATGCTGTTCATCTTGGTCCAGAATCTCTGGCTCGGAATGATAGCGTTCGTGATCGTGGTGATCCAGATCGTGCTCATCCCGCGAATGCGGCGGCGGCTGATCGTGCTCGGGCGCCAACGGCAATTGACGGCGCGCGCGCTTTCGGGCCGGGTTGGCGAAATCGTCGACGGCATTGGCGCGGTTCACGTCCACGATACATCAAACTACGAGCGCGCCGACATAGCAGCCCGGCTCGGACTGATCTTCAAGATCCGCTTCGATCTTTACCAATGGAAATTCATGGTAAAGTTCCTGAATAATTTTCTCGCGCAGATCACGCCCTTCCTGTTCTACATGATCGGCGGGTACCTAGCCATCGCCGGGCGGCTGAACGTCGGCCAGCTCGTGGCCGTGATCGGCGCCTACAAGGACCTGCCAGGACCAATGAAGGAACTGATCGACTGGGATCAGGATCGGCAGGATGTCCAGGTCAAATATCAGCAGGTCGTTGAACAGTTCACCGTCGAGGATCTCATCGCGCCGAGAATCGGGGCATTGACGGTCGATGATCCCGGTCCGATGACCAACCCCTTGTCGGCGGTCAGTTTGTCCATAGCAGACGATGGCGGCGCAATGCTCCTCGACCGCATCTCCCTGCAGGTCAAGCCGGGTGAGACGGTGGCGCTGGTCAGTACCGCTACAGGTGGCGCGGAGGCGCTTGCGGAAGCCTTCGCGCGGCTGAACTGGCCGGACAGCGGAAGGGTCGTTTCGGGCGCCGATGACCTGCTTGAACTTCCCGAAGCCGTGACAGGCCGGCGCATGTCCTATGCCTCGTCGGATGTTTTCCTGTTCCACGCAAGCCTCCGCGACAACCTGCTCTACGGCTTGAAGCATGCGCCGCTGACATCGGTGCCTTATGAGGGCGCCGCGGCAGACCAGCAGCGCTGGAACATCGCCGAGGCGCATCGGTCGGGCAATCCGGATCTCGATGTCCACAGCGACTGGATCGACTATGCTTCTGCTGGCGCCACCGGCCCGCACGACCTCTTTGAGGCCGTGCGCCGGGTGCTCGACGCGGTTGTTCTGTCACGCGACATTCTGGATCTTGGCTTGCGCTCTTTGGCCGACCTCAAGCGCCACACGGAGCTTGCCAAGCGGATTGTCGAACTGCGTGCGGCGCTGCGAACCCGGCTGGAACAAGAGGGGCTGAGTGGACTGGTGGTTCCTTTCGAACCGGGCGCCTACAACAAGGAAGCAACGATCGGCCAAAACCTGCTCTTCGGCGCTGCCTCCGGCCTTGCCCTGGCCGACAAGGCTCTGGCGGCCGATCCCTATTTTGCTTCCGTGCTGAAGCAAGCCGGCCTCGACGGCATACTCTACGGCATGGGCATGGAGATCGCCGAACAGACGATCGAGCTGTTTGCCGACCTGCCGCCCGATCACCAGTTCTTCCAGCAGCTCGCCTTCATGAGCGCCGAGGAGATACCCGCCTACGAGACCTTGCTGCAGCGGCTCAAGAACCGTCCCTACGAGGTGGTTTCGGAGGCCGACCGCGCCATGATCATCACCTTGAGCTTTGCCTATATCGAGCCCCGGCACCGCTTCGGCCTGCTGAGCGACGAGTTGATGAGCAAGATTGTCGCCGCACGCAACCAGTTCTATGAACACCTGCCGTCCGAGCTGCAAGATGCGGTCGAACGGTATGACCCTGCCAAATACATCGCCGCGGCCACCGTCATGGACAATGTCCTGTTTGGGCGTCTGGGCAACAACCATCCCGACGCGCCGGACCGCATACGCTCCATCGTCTATGACATTCTTGACGAGCTGGGGCTTTACGCCGAGCTTCTGGATGTCGGCCTGGACTTCGACGTCGGCGCCGGCGGCAGGAGGCTGACCGGTGGACAGCGACAGAAGCTCGATGTTGCCCGGGCCCTGCTCAAGCGTCCCGATTTTCTCATTCTCAACCGGCCGCTGTCGGCGCTCGACCAGCGCATGCAGGACAAGGTGCTGCGAAACGTGCTCGAGGAAGCCAGACGCGACGACCATTCGCCGGCAATTATGTGGGTCGTGACCAATCCGGCAATGGCGATGATGTTCGATCGGGTTATCGTCTTCGACTCGGGTCAGTTGGTGGAAGACGGAACACACGAGACACTTTTGGCAGAGAACGGTATCTTCAAGGAACTTCTGTCATAGTCTGGCAAACGCGAATTGTGGGAAGGTTTGCGACAATGCTGCTCAAGGATGAAGTTGGAATGCTGCAACGCGTTCCCCTGTTCTCCGGCATCGAGCCGGCAAAGCTCAAGCTGCTTGCGTTCACATCCGATCGTGTGAACTACAGCGCCGGTCAGATCCTCTTCCGGCAGGGCGACGAGGGCGACGCCGCCTATGTCATCCTTTCAGGCAAGGCGGATATTCTGGTGGATTCCGACAGCGGGCCGATAAAAGTTGCCGAACTGCTCCCGAATTCAATTGTTGGCGAAATCGCCATATTGTGCAACAGCTCCCGCACGGCCACCGTCAGAGCGGCAACTCAGCTGGAAGCCCTGAGAATCCGCAAGGATCATTTTCTAAGGCTTATGAAGGAGTTCCCGGAAATGACCATCGAGATGGTGCGGGTTCTTGCCGATCGCCTAAGCCATACGACCGCGGATCTGATCGACGCGCGGAGCGCCAAGTAACGAGTGATGTGCGCTTAAGCCTCGCCGTCGTGATGGCACTGCCTATCATGGCGACGGGACTGCGAAGGGGTTGCAGCATGGACGACAACGTTTTCCTGGTCAGATTTTGGGGCGTGCGCGGCAGCATTTCGGTATCGGGGCCAGAATTCTCTCGCTATGGCGGCAACACAAGCTGCATTGAGATGCGATGTGGCAAGCATACGCTTCTGTTTGACGCGGGATCCGGCCTGCGGCCTGCCGGCGGGGCGCTTCGGGCGTCGGGCGTGACCGATTTCGACCTGCTTTTCACTCATTGCCATTACGATCACATCATCGGGCTGCCGTTTTTTGCGCCGATCTATGACCGGAGCGTCAAGGTTACGCTTTGGTCGGGGCATCTTGCAGGACGCATGACGACCCGGCAGATGATCGATGAGTTCATACGGCCGCCGTGGTTTCCGGTGAAACTGGAAGTCTGCAAGGCAAGCCTCGACTGTCGCGATTTCGTGTCCGGAGACGTGCTTCGGCCGCGCGAGGGGGTGGTGGTACGAACCGGCAGTCTTGTCCATCCGGGCGGCTGCATAGGCTACCGGGTGGAATGGGCCGGCCGCGTCGTGGCGGTGATCACAGACACCGAGCATGAGCCGGACAAGCTCGATCAGGCGGTGCTCGGCCTGATCGAAGATGCCGACCTCGTCATTTACGACTGTACCTACACTGAAGCGGAAATGGGACGCCGCCGCGGTAACGGGCACTCGACATGGCAACAGGGCGTCAAGCTCTGTGAGGCGGCCGGTGCGCGGGGGCTCGCGCTGTTTCACCACGATCCGTCACGCACCGACGAGGAACTGAAGGAGATCGAAAAGCTGGCCAAAGACAGGTTTGCCGGTGCTTTTGCCGCGCGGGACGGCCAGACGCTCGAATTTCCAGTCGCATTGCACAAAGGGCGCTGAGTTATTTTGCTTCATGTCTGTTTTGACGCGATTCCCAGGGGAAAGGCCTATGCGCTTTTCCCGGCAAAACCGCTCACACTTTTCTTGGAATTGCTTTCGCGGCGCTGCGCCCGATCAATGTCCGGATCGGAAGCCATGCGCAGGCTTCAGCCTGTGCGGTGACTGCTAACAGCCGTTCGAGGAAAAGCCAGGCCGATTCATCATGGACGAGATGATGGGTGAGCAGGCCGACTGGTTCGCCTCCGTCGAATGCTTGCTGCAATTGCGCGACGATGGCCTGAACCAACAGGCCATGGTCGCGGCAGCGGCGCGTGCCATGCCAATCCATGATGTCGACATTGCTGTTGATGACCGCCAGGGAAGCCGGCTTCGGCGGCCCGAAGACCGACAATGCTGCAAACCCTATCGATCCAAGGTCGGACACTAGGCCGGCGTCGATCCTGTTCCAGGGCGGCACCAGCATCGGAACGGCACGTGCGCCGTGCAGTCCGGTTATGTGCGACAGTCCGCGAGCCAGATCATCGAGCACCGCCTCGCGTGGCCGATGCGCACCGAGCTCCTGCTTTTTCTGGTCCTCGGGCGCATGATTTCGGTGCGCCCAGCCATGGATGGCGACCGTGGCCTGCGGTGCTTCGTCAAGCCGGACGACAAGCTTCTCGTCGGTCTGGGACGGAATGACGGCCAGAGTGACCGGAACCGCGAATTCACCGGTGAGGTCGAGCAACCGATCAAGCGCCGGCGTCGGATCCACGGCGTCGTCGTCGCGTAGCCAGAACTCCGCCTTGCGGCCCGCCCGTTGCCGGCGCGCCAGTTCTTCCACCAAGGGCTGCCAGATCGGATCGGTTGTCATGAGACCGGAATCTTCTTGAAAAGGTCGGCCAGACGCGCCGCCGCGCCACCGAGGGAACGTTCCTCGAGGACGAAACGCCTGGCTTCTGCGGCCATCATGGTTCTTTCGTCGTTACGGGTCAGAAGCCTTGCAATGGCGAAAGCGAACGCCGCGACATCGCCCGGCGGGGTGAGAAACCCGGTCTGGCCATCCCGCACGACCTCCGGCACGCCGGCGATCTCCTGAGCCACCACCGGAAGGCCGGCGGCCTGTGCTTCAAGATAGGCAACGCCATAGGCCTCGCCGTAACCCGGCCAGACGTAGATTCCCCCGCTGTAAAGAACATCCGGCACGGCGGCCGGCTCGATCGCGCCAAGCCATTCAATACGGTCGGCGGGCAAGCCGGCGAATTGCGCTTTGACCTCGTCACGGGCAGGCCCGTCCCCGACGACCGACATGGTCCAGGGCAGGTGGCCGATCGAGCCGAGGGCTTGCGCCAGCATGCGATAGCTTTCGACTTTGTCGCCCGGGCGCATCATGGCGACGGTAACGAGGCGCGTCGGACAACTCCGTGACGGCATGTCGCGGAATGCCGATGTGTCGATGAAGGGCGAAAGCATATCGAAAACGGCCTGGGGAATCGCATCTGTCAGCCCCTGGCGATCCCTTTGGGTGAAGCAGATGTTCAGCGCCGCCTTTTCGATGGCTCGCGCCACCAAGCCTTGGCTATCGGCCCACAAGCCGGCGTTGCGTCGCCTGGAATAGGAGGCTTCTGCTGTCACATAGGGGACAGCAAAGGTCGACGCCAGCTCGGGCCCGATCAAGTCGGGCGCCTTGTAATAGGGATGGTAGGTGAACCAGAGATCGGGCTTGCCGTCACGATGCCAAAGCTTGGTCAGCCGCGCGGCTTCGTCTGCGGCCTCGATCTTGAGCGCATCGAAACTTTTCTGCTCCGGCTGGCGTAGATAGAAGCGCAACTCAGATGCCAGTTCGACGCTATGCCCTCCGTGCTCCAGCGCCTTGACCAGCATCCGTGCCATCTGGCGGTCGCCGGAGACGACGGGATGATTGGGTGACTTCAGCGGCGCGTAGAAGGCAATTCGCATCGCGCGACCCTATCATCGGAAAGCCTGCGCAAGTCAATTTCGAAGCACGATCGACTTCACCTTCAAGCGTTGGAATGTGCTATCTAATGATCATGGAAACAGCTGTCGCGTCCGACCCGTTTGTCGGTTCCTTGCCAGTCTTCGCAAAGTTCGAAAGCGTTGCCGATATCGACAATTATCGGCCTCTGCCCGATGGCTGGGCGCTGGCCACCGCCGACATTGTCGGCTCGACCAAGGCGATCGAGGCGGGGCGCTATAAAACCGTTAATATGGCCGGCGCCAGCGTCATTTCGGCGCTGCTCAATGCGCTGGGCCGGCAAGATCTTCCCTATGTCTTCGGCGGCGACGGCGCAATCGTGGCGTTTCCCGGCTCGGCGCTTGAGATCGCCCGCAACGCGCTGGCTTCTGTCCAGAGATGGGTGGCGGACGAACTGGACCTGACCTTGCGTGCGGCAATCGTGCCGATAAAGGACATAAGAGCGCAAGGCTTCGATGTCCGCGTGGCAAGGTTCCAGGCCTCCGAAGCGGCCTTCTATGCCATGTTCGCCGGCGGTGGCGGCAGTTGGGCGGAAGCCGAGATGAAAGCCGGGCGCTACCGCATCGACCCTGCGCCGGCCGGCGCGCGGCCGGATCTGACCGGCCTCTCCTGCCGCTGGAACCCGATCGAAGCCCGGCACGGCGAAATCGTCTCGATCATAGCCATACCGGGGGCTTCGCGAGACTTGCGCGGTTTTCAGTTTCTGGCGTCCGACATCATCGCCCTTGCCGGCAGGCAGGAGCGTGATGGCCACCCGGTGCCGGTGGACGGGCCGGCCTACAGTCTGTTGCCCGCCGGCCTCGATGTTGAGGCGCGGGCCACTGCGCCGCCAGGATGGCGGTGGCGGACCAAGCTGTGGGTGATGTTCCTGATGACGCTTACGGCCGTCACCGATAGATTTGGCTGGACGATCGGCCGTTTCGATCCGAAGGTCTACAAACGCGAGGTGGCCAGCAATTCGGATTTCCGCAAGTTCGACGACGGCTTGAAGATGACCATCGATGTTGACGCGGATGTCTTACACCGGATCGAGAACCGGCTGAAACAGGCGGAAGAGGCGGGCATTGGCAGCTATGGCCTGCACCGCCAGAAGTCGGCCTTGATGACCTGCCTCGTCATCTCGCCGCTGCAGCCCGATCATGTTCATTTCATCGATGGCGCCGACGGCGGCTATGCGATGGCTGCCGCAAGCCTGAAGGCGAAGGCGCCGGTCCAATGACGGCTTGCGGAAATCGATTTTCGGCAATATGCCTCGGCCATGGTTCTTTGGGACCCGGTGAGCCTCGCCATGGGCGCGGGTAGTCTGTCCGAATTGACGGGAAAGCAGTTTTTTGGACGCCTCACGATCGACATATGACCGTCTTTTGAACCGGATTTCGACGCGCGCCGCGCAAGTCGGCGTGATCGGACTGGGCTATGTCGGGTTGCCGCTGGCGGTTGCGATCGCACACGCCGGCTTCCAGGTTTCCGGCTTCGACATCGAAGCCCAGAAGGTCGAGAGCCTGAACAACGGCCAATCCTACATCGAGGCGGTGACGTCGACAGCCCTTGCCAGCCAGGTGGCGAGCGGACGGTTCCGCGCCACCGCGGACTTTGTCGAACTGGCCGTCTGCGATGTCATCATCATCTGCGTTCCGACACCGCTGACGAAACACCGTGAGCCAGACCTCTCCTTTGTCAGGAACACGGCAGGCACCATCGCGAAGCATCTGCGTGTCGGCCAGCTGATCGTGCTGGAGTCGACCACCTATCCCGGCACCACTGACGACGTGGTCAAGCCCATACTGGAAGAAACCGGCTTGCAGTCGAAGATAGACTTCTTCCTCGGCTTCTCGCCCGAACGCGAGGATCCCGGCAACCGCAGCTTTGTAGTCGCGACGATCCCCAAGGTTGTGGCAGGCGACGGCATTGAAGCGGCGACGCTCGTGCAGGCTTTCTACCAGAACGTGGTCGAGACCGTCGTCCCGGTTTCCAGCACGGCGACCGCCGAGGCGGTCAAGCTGACGGAAAACATCTTCCGCTCGGTCAATATAGCCCTCGTCAACGAGTTGAAGGTCGTGCTCGGTGCGATGGGCATCGACATCTGGGAGGTGATCGAGGCGGCAAAGACCAAGCCCTTCGGCTATATGCCTTTCTATCCTGGCCCGGGACTTGGCGGGCACTGCGTCCCGATCGATCCCTTCTACCTGACGTGGAAGGCGCGCGAATACGAACTGCCGACCCGCTTCATCGAGCTGGCGGCGGAGATCAACACGGCCATGCCGCGTCATGTGGTCGATGAACTGGCGAAGGCACTGGACCGGCGCTGCGGCAAGGCGCTCAGCCGCTCGCGCATTCTCATCATCGGGCTAGCCTATAAGAAGAATGTGCCCGACATCCGCGAAAGCCCCTCACTGCGGCTCATTGAACTCATCGAGGAATGGGGCGGCAAGGCGGAATTCCACGATCCGCATGTTACCGAGATCCCGACCACACGGGAGCATATGGCGATCAAGGGGCGTTGCTCGGTCGAATTGACCGAGGCGGCCTTAAAGGATTTCGATGCTGTCGTCGTTGCAACCGACCACGACGCGATCGACTATCAGACGATCGCTGATCACGCCCTTCTGATCGTCGACACGCGCAATGTTTTTGGCCGCCTCGGGCTGGTCCGAGAGACGGTGGTGAAGGCCTGACGGCGTCTGAGCCGGGGAATTTTTTTGCCCGATGTCAGGATCGGGATTGCACTCCGCCGGCAGCCTCGCCACATACCGGCTCTAAGAGATAGATGCAGCTGCGCCTGCTCCCTTGCCTGCAAGGTCAGTCACTCGGAAATTCTTCGCCGGCTTTGCCGGCGAAGCCGGCTTCATTGACCTCGAGGGTGTGGCGGATCAAAGGAGATGGCTCGTCCTCGACGGGTCCGAGATAGCATGAGCACAGCGAAAGCAGAAATTTCCGCCATTCTCATGGATAAGGTTGCCGATTGGCTGAACCAATCGGCGCTGGCGGGCAGCGACCTGGAAACATTGGTAAAGGGCTTCTGCGAACGGCTGGCTGCTGCCGGGCTGCCGCTGAAGCGAGTGCATTTGAGCTTTTCGATGCTGCATCCGCTTTATGACGCGCTTGGCTTCACCTGGTTTCGTGGCCAGGGCATAGAAGTGGAAGGCTTCCGCGCCGAGCCTGGCGGACCGTCCGATAGATTCCTGACCAGCCCATACTACCATCTGCTCAGCAACAAGCTCGACCATCTGCGGCGCCGGCTTGACCCGTCGGTGCGGTCAGAGTTTCCTGTTTTCGATGACCTCAGTCGTATGGGCGTCACCGATTACATGGCTTTCGTCCATCCCTTCAACGGCGATACCAGTCAGGGCATGATGGGGTCCTGGTCCACCGACAGTGCCACAGGCTTCAGCGACAGCATGATTTCGGCGCTGCTGCGCATCCAGAGCCATCTCGCTATCGCAACCAAGATGGCGGTGCTCACCAAGCTCGCCGACAACATGATGACCACTTATCTCGGCGGCGACGCCGGCAGGCGCGTGCTGGACGGCCAGATCAAGCGCGGCGAGGGCGATACAATCCGGGCCGCGCTGGTCATGGGCGATATGCGCGGATCGTCAAGGCTAGCCGAAACCTCCGGCCGCGAAATCTATATCGATACGCTGAACCAGTTTTTCGACGCCGTTGCCGCACCTTTCAATCGCAAAGGCGGGCAGATCATGAGTTTCATAGGGGACGGCTTCATTGCCGTCTACCCTTGCGAAAGGCACCGCTCGCAGTCCGAAATCGCCTGCCAGGCTGCTCTTGCGGCCGCGAACAAGGCCACCTCGCGCATGATGGATCTCAATCTGCGCAGAAAGGAGCAGGGGCTGGGCGACATACAATTTGGTATCGGCCTGCATGTCGGTAATGTGATGTTCGGCAATGTCGGGCTTACCGACCGGCTCACATTCTCTGTCTTCGGCTCGGCTGTAAACGAGGTCCAGCGCCTCCAGACCCTGACCAAGAAATACCCGCACAGCGTTCTCGCCAGCGAAGAGTTCGCCAGCTACTGCGGTGCCAACAACTGGCTGACGCTCGGCAAGGAGGAACTGCGGGGCATCAAGCAGAAGCTGACGGTGCTTGCACCCGATCTGTCGGGTGCTCTCGCACTCGATGAAGACGGCGCGCTGGAACCGGCTCACGACCGAAGATCGGACGCCGAGCAGGTGATGCTGCTTCATCGCGATGCCGCGCGGATATCGGCGGGCGGCCCGAGGAAGCTCCAGTAACCGCCACGATCCAGTCCTAACGCCTTGGTATTCAGTCCGATCGCCGGCTCCGCCGGGGAACTCGTTTCGAATCCAAGTTGCTCTAGGCTGGCAATGCGCTAGTCTCGCTTTCTGGGCCGGCCGACTGGCAGGCCTCCAGAGTGGGGCTGGTGTGAGAATGAATCCAGGCGTTGATCTGCTGCGGATCGAGGATGTTGGCATCTCTTTTGCCATTATCGGGGGGCCGTTGCACGCCGTCAGGCGCGCAAGTCTTCGCGTCCTGCCCGGCAAGGTTACCGCGCTTGTGGGCGAGTCAGGTTCGGGAAAATCGGTTCTCAGCCAGGCCGTGATGGGCATTTTGCCGAACACGGCCCATGTTCGCGGCCGTATCCTGTTTTCCGATCCTGAAAAGCCCGGCACGACGCAGGATATCCTGCAGATGCCACGTGATGGACCCGAAATCCGGGCGTTGAGAGGCAGCCGCATCGGCAAGATCTTTCAGGAGCCGATGACATCGCTGTCGCCGCTGCACACGATCGGCAACCAGGTCAGCGAATCCCTGCAGATTCATACGCCCATGGCTCGCGTGGAGCGCAAGGCGCGGACCGAGGAAATGCTTAGCCTTGTCGGATTTCCCAATCCCAAGCGCGCCTATGACATGTATCCGTTTGAACTTTCGGGAGGATTGCGTCAGCGCGCCATGATCGCCATGGCCCTCATCTGCCGGCCCGCTTTGTTGATCGCCGATGAGCCGACGACAGCGTTGGACGTCACCATCCAGGCGCAAATCCTGCAATTGCTGCGCGGGCTTCAGACCAAGCTGAACATGGCGATGCTGCTGATCACGCACGACCTCGGCGTGGTCGCCAATGTCGCCGACGAGGTGGTGGTCATGTACCATGGCGAGATCATGGAAGCGGGACCTGTGGAGGCGATATTCCGCAGGCCAGGCCACCCTTACCTGAAGGGCCTGATGGCAGCTGTTCCGCATTTCGACCTGAAGCCTGGCGAAAGGCTGAAGGCGCTCCGCGAGGTGCCGGTCAATGTCGAGAACCTGCTCGGTAAGCAGACGGCGCCGGCATCGAAGGGGCCGGACGACATCCTGCTGTCGGTCAGGAATCTGAAAAAGGTCTTCACCACCCGCAAGGCCGGATGGTTCGGCGGGCATCAAACCTCTGTTCGCGCCGTGGACGACGTGAGCTTCGATATCAGGCGGGGTGAGTGCCTGGGTCTGGTCGGCGAAAGCGGCTCCGGCAAAACCACCGTCAGCAAGATCCTGATGCGGGCTGTCACCCCAAGCGGCGGCTCCGTGGTCTTCAACGGCCGCGACAGATCAATCGACGTCTTGCAGGCCGAAGGAGACGCCCTGCGCATGCTGCGCGCGAAAATCCAGATGGTCTTCCAGGATCCGGTCTCGTCGCTTTCACCTCGCATGACGGTGGAGAACATCTTGAGTGAGCCGCTGGAAATCCATCAACGTGGCAATGCCGCGTCGCGACTCGCCACCGTCAAGAGCCTGATGCAAGCAATCGGGCTCGATCCGCGCTTCATCAAGCGTTATCCGCACAGCTTCTCCGGCGGGCAGCGCCAGCGTATCGGCATCGCGCGCGCGTTGGCGCTGGGGCCTGAACTTCTGATCTGCGACGAGCCGGTTTCAGCGCTCGATGTCTCGGTCCAGGCGCAGATCCTGAACCTTCTGAAGGACCTGCAGAAGGAACTGGGCCTGACCTACCTGTTCATATCCCACAATCTGGCGGTCGTGGACTATATGGCGGATCGCATCGCGGTGATGTGTGGCGGGCGTATCGTCGAGCTAGCGCCGCGCGAAATTCTGCTTAGGAAACCGGTCCACCCCTATACGCGCTCACTGGTCGCCGCAGTGCCTTTCCCCGATCTCGACAGGCTGATGGATTTCAAGACGCTGAAGCTCGGGGGCGCTTCCGATACCAGCGCATGGGGACCGCAATTCCGCGACGAGGGCGACGAGGATGTGCTGTCGCCGCTCGATCTTGGCGGCGGCCACCTCGTGCTGGCCCGACGTTCGGCCGATGTCAGAGAACTACGCCATTGATCAGCCGCCGCACAGTCCTTGGTCTCATGGCTTCGGCATTTCTGCCGGCCACGTTGCGCGCCGCCGATCTGGAGCCGGAATTTCTTCAGCCGCAGTTGAAGGCCAGGGCGCTGCCCGCACTCGCCGAACGCCTGCCCAAGAGCCCGCGAGCGTTGAATCTCGCTGCGATGGGCCGGCAGCCCGGCCAGTATGGCGGCACGCTGCGCACGATCATCGGCAGCCAGAAAGATATCCGGATGATGACCATCTGGGGGTATGCTCGGCTGGTCGGCTATGACGAAAAGCTCAACTTGCAACCCGACATTCTCGAAAGTTTCGATGTAGCGAATGATCGCGTCTTCACGTTCAAGATACGGGAAGGACATAAATGGTCCGACGGCAGCCTGCTGACGCCGGAGGATTTTCGCTATTGCTGGGAAGATGTCTGGCTGAACGATGAGCTTTCGGAAGGCGGGCTCGCCCCGTCCCTGCTGGCGGACGGCAAGCCACCGCGCTTCGAGATCGTCGATCCATTGACGGTCCGCTATAGTTGGGATGCGCCCAATCCCGACTTCCTGCCAAAGCTCGCCGCTGCTTCGCCGCTACCGCTTGTTCTGCCGGCCGTCTATCTCAAGCAGTTCCACAAGAAATACCAGGATCCATTCCGGCTCGCCGGGCTGATGAAGGAGTACCGGGCCAAGAAATGGACGCTCTTGCATATCCGCATGTCGCGGCAGTATCGTCCGGAGAACCCGGAGCTGCCCACGCTGGATCCCTGGCACAACCGGACCAAGCCACCGGCTGAGCAGTTCGTCTTCGAGCGCAACCCATTCTTTCATCGAATAGACGAAAATGGCCGGCAACTGCCCTATGTTGACCGGATCGTCATGAATGTCAGCTCGTCGGCGATCATTTCCGCCAAGACCGGTGCGGGCGAGAGCGATCTGCAATGCATGGGAATTGACTTCGCCGATTACTCCTTCCTGAAGGACGCGGAGAAGCGCTACCCGGTGAAGATGCATCTGTGGAAACGCACACAGGGCTCGCGGCTGGCGCTGCTGCCCAATCTGAATTGCGCCGACCAGGTGTGGCGTGGCCTCTTCCGTGACGTGCGCGTGCGCCGGGCGCTTTCGCTCGCTGTGGACAGGCGCGAGATCAATATGGCCGTGTTTTACGGATTGGCGCAGGAAAGTGCCGATACGGTCCTGCCGGAGAGCCCGCTCTACCGGCCGGAATTCGCGAAAGCCTGGGTCGCCCATGATCCCGATAAGGCCAATGCGCTGCTCGACGAGGTCGGGATTCAGAGGCGTGACGATGACGGCTTGCGGATACTTCCCGACGGACGCCCGGCGCAAGTCATCGTGGAAACGGCCGGCGAAAGCACCCTGGAAACCGACGCGCTCGAACTCATCACCGATCACTGGCGCAAGATCGGCATTGCCCTGTTCATCCGAACTTCGCAGCGAGACATTTTCCGCAGCCGCGCGCTTGGCGGCGAGATCATGATGTCGATGTGGTCGGGCATCGACAACGGCGTGCCGACCGCCGACATGAACCCGTACCAGTTGGCCCCCACCGTCGACGACCAGTTGCAATGGCCGCTCTGGGGTGCTCACTACTTGTCTCATGGCACGGTCGGTGAGGCCCCGGATCTTCCGCCCGTGGTCGAGCTGATGGCTTTGCTCAAGCGCTGGAACGCATCGACCGAAGCCGCGGAGCGCGCCGAAATCTGGAATTCAATGCTGTCGATCTACACCGATCAGGTGTTTTCGATCGGCACGGTGAACGCAACGCATCAGCCGATTCTGGCGTCCTCGCGGCTGCGCAACCTGCCTGACAAGGCGCTCTACGGCTACGACCCGACTGCCTATTTCGGTGTCTATATGCCGGATACATTCTGGCTTGGAGAGACCTGAGCGTGCTTCGATACATTGTCTGGCGCATCGCCGTGATGGTTCCAACGCTGCTGGTGATATCGGCGCTGGTGTTCACGATCATCGAACTTCCACCAGGCGACTATTTCGACAGCTATGTTGCCGAGCTTCGAGCCCAGGGCGAAGCGGTGGATTCCGACCGCATCCAGATGATGCGCAAGGAATATGGTTTCGACCAGCCGCCGGTCATTCGCTACTTCTACTGGGTCGGCGGGATGCTGCATGGCGATTTCGGCTATTCCTTCGAATATGAGCTGCCGGTTCGCGACGTCGTCGGCGACCGAATGTGGCTGACCGTGCTGGTTTCCTTCGTCACGATCATCGTCACCTGGCTCATCGCCTTTCCGATCGGCATGTACTCCGCCACGCACCAATACAGCTGGGGCGACTACGGCTTGACGTTCTTGGGCCTTCTCGGCCTTGCCATTCCGAACTTCATGCTGGCCCTGATCCTGATGTATTTCGCCAACATCTGGTTCGGCACGTCCATAGGCCATCTCATGGACCAGCAATATCTCGGCGAGCCTATGAGCTGGGACAAGGCGAAGTCGATCCTCGCCCATCTCTGGATCCCGGTCTTGATCATCGGCACCGGGGGCACGGCAAGCATGATCCGGCGGCTGCGCGCCAATCTGCTCGACGAGTTGCACAAGCAGTATGTCGTGACCGCGCGCGCCAAAGGCCTTCATCCCTTCAAGGCGCTGGTCAAATATCCGCTGCGCATGGCGCTCAATTTCTTCATCTCCGACATCGGCTCTATCCTGCCGGCCATCATCTCCGGCGCCGAAATCACCGCGATCGTGCTGTCTTTGGAAACGACCGGGCCGATGCTGATCAGGGCGCTGCAGAGCCAGGACATGTATCTGGCCGGATCGTTCCTGATGTTCCTCGCCTTCCTGACGGTCATCGGTGTGCTGATTTCCGATCTGGCGCTGGCGCTGCTTGATCCACGAATCCGCTTGCAGGGCGGCAGCACCAAATGAACACGCAATCGCCGCTGCCCGCTCCGGGCGCTCCACTGCAACACTACGTTTCCGTCGCGCCCTTTGACCTGCAGTCGGTCGAGGCGATGACGCCGGAGCAATCGAAGGTCTATCAGGCGTCGCAGTTGCGGCTGATGTGGTGGAAGTTCCGAAAGCACCGGCTTGCCGTCGTATCCGGCATATTCCTGGCAGCGCTTTATTTCGGGATACTGATCTGCGAGTTCCTGGCGCCCTACAATCTGCACACGCGCAACATGGACTACATCTATTCGCCGCCGCAGCGTGTGCACCTGTTCCACAACGGCCAGCTTGTCGGGCCGTTCGTCTATGGCCGCCAGATGACGCTGGATATGGACACGCTCAAGCGGAACTACGTCGAGAAACAGGATGATGTTCAGCGAATCCGTTTCTTCTGCAAGGGCGACAGTTACCGGTTCTGGGGCCTGATCGAAGGTGACAGGCATTTTGTCTGCCCTGCCGAAAACGGCCAGCTCTTTCTGGCCGGCACCGACAGGCTGGGGCGCGATGTGCTCTCGCGCATCATCTATGGCGCACGCATTTCACTGACAATTGGCCTCGTCGGCATCAGTTTCAGCTTCCTCCTCGGCATTGTCATCGGCGGACTGGCCGGCTACCATGGCGGTATCTTCGACCTGATCGTTCAACGGATAATCGAAGTTCTGCAATCGATCCCCAGCATTCCGCTGTGGCTGGCTCTGGCTGCGATCATGCCGATAACCTGGAGCCCGATCCTGATCTATTTCGGCATCACCGTCATCCTCGGGCTGATCCACTGGACCGGACTGGCTCGGGCCGTGCGTTCCAAGCTTCTAGCCTTGCGCGAGGAGGATTACGTTCTGGCCGCGCAATTGATGGGCGCCAACAGCAGCCGCATCATCGGGCGGCATCTCATTCCCGGCTTCATGTCGCATCTGATCGCGACGGCGACGATCTCCATACCCGGCATGATCCTGGGCGAGACGGCGCTGAGCTTCCTCGGGCTCGGCCTGAGGGCGCCGACAACCAGCTGGGGCATCCTGCTCACCGAGGCACGCAGCGTCAGCGTGATCGCTTTCTATCCATGGCTGCTTTTGCCGATGCTCCCCGTCATTCTCGTCATCATGGCGTTCAACTTCTTCGGCGACGGCTTGCGGGACGCCGCAGACCCCTACAAGTGACATCGCTATTCCGCCGCGTGCCGGGCCGCCGCCCCCATCCTGTATGCTCCTTGTCGGCAGCCTGTTCGGTTATTGCGGTGTTCATCGTTCGCCTCTATATGCGGCGGGACTTGATCGGGCTTAACACGTCGCCCTCGGGTTCTGCCCGCGACCCGTTCCGGTCGTGGACAATGCCGATCTCTTGGGCTGGTTCAGGACACACAAACGCATATGAGTCGCCTCGAGAGCTTCATCCGCAGGATGACCGCACAGCGCGACATTCTCGATCAGGTCTGCGCGGAGGTGGCGAAGATCGAGGGCCCCGTGCTCGAACTCGGCCTCGGCAATGGCCGGACGTTCCATCATCTGCGCGAGCGCCTGCCCGGACGCCGGATCGTGGCGTTCGACCGCGCACTTGCCGCACACTCCAGCTCTATTCCCGAAGCTGAAAACCTGGTGCTCGGCGACATTCGCGAGACGGCGAGCAGGTTCATTGGCATCGACGCCGCTCTTGTTCATGCCGACATCGGCACCGGCTATGAAGATCGCGATGCAGTGATCTCCACCTGGCTTCCGGATCTGATTGCGCGCCTGCTTCGCGTCGGCGGCTTCGCGGTCAGCGGTACGCCGCTCGATCACCCGCTATTGCTACGCCTCCCGCCGCCGCCTTCAGTGCCCCTCGGCCGTTACTTTATCAGCAGGCGCGTGTGAGGGTGGAGACGAGTCTTCCGGGACCCAGTCTTCAAGGGATCGTATATACTGCTATCTCCCGCTCAATGCCACGCAGCGAGACCTCGTGAGGCACGGGCGTCAACGCGTTCCTGCGCAACAGATCGGCGGTGAGATTGTCGTCGACCACCGCACGAGTGGCGAAGATCGCCTGCGTGGTGGCAAGGTTCTGGACCCGCGAAGCAATGTTGACCGTCTGGCCGAAATAGTCCTGTCGCTCGTTCATAGACACGGCGATGCAGGGGCCGGCATGGACTCCGATCTTGAGCAGCAGATCCTCGCGCCCGCTCTTGTCGTTGAGCGCACGCATGGCATCGCGCATCCTGAGGGCCGCGGCAATCGCACGATCAGGCGTCGCGAAGGTCGCCATCACCGCATCGCCGATCGTCTTCACCACCGCGCCTGCCTCCGCCGCGACGATCTCGTGCAGAACCTGGAAATGCGCGCGTACGAGATCGAAGGCCGAAAGGTCGCCCACCCGCTCGTAAAGCGCGGTCGATCCGCGCAGGTCGGTGAACAGGAAGGTCAGGCTGGTGATCTTCAGGCGCTGGTTGATGTCGAGCGTATCCGCGCGATAGAGATCGCGAAACGTCTGGTTGGTGAGCAGGCGCTTGGCGGTGAGGAAGGGCCGGCGTTTGCCCAGGAGATCATGCAATGCCTGGCCGGCGATGAAGACCGTCGGCAGCACGCGGGTGTCGGTCCTGTTTTCCAGCGAAATACGCAACGGGCCGGGTTGCATCTCCAGCGTCTGGTTCTGGACATGGTCGCGGTCGAAGACCAAAGACAGGCTTCGGCGCTCCTTTGTTGGTTCGCCCTTGACGTCGATGAACTGCGCTGAATGGGTGACCGGCTCAAAGACGATGATGAATTCGGACGGAAGCTGTATGGGCAGAACCGCCTTTTCACCGGGTGCAAGCTCGATATCCTCCAGCGAGAACGCTTCGATCGTTTTCGCGAAATCCTCATCCGGCAGATCGACGCCTGACGCCCAGTAGATCTGGCGGAAATATTCCATCAACGGCAGTTCGTGTGGATTGTGGGCGGCAATCCTGCGCATGCGGGGACTGACGGTGAATGTCACCTCGACCATCTCGTCGAGGGTCGGCGAATAGCCCTCGGAGCACAGCGCGCAGGTGTATTCGTCCTTCTGCAGGGTTTTCAGCGTGGCGTTGGTGTCGAGCACGCCGCCACAGCCGGGGCACAGAACATTCCAGGAAATGTCGAAGATGCCCACCCGCGCCGCATGGAGAAAGGCGCCTATGGCGCGCTCCTCGTCGAGGCCATGCTTGCTGGCGAAGGCCAGCGCATTGATGCGGCAAAGTTCGCGGTCCTCGCCCTCCGCGATGGTTCGCTTGATCGCATCGATTGTCCGTGGATCGACATCGGTCGATTGCCGCAGAAGCGAGAACAGATCCTGAGCTTCGTTCATTGTGCAGGCTCCGGAAAATGCGCCTCCCGAGGCGTGTTGACCGGACCGCTCCTTGGTCCGAGTGATTCATTTTACGTCGAAACGGATCGTACGGCTATTCGAATAGACAAGCCTGGTGACAGCTCGATTTCCATCCGACCGCAAGCGGCACTATGATGGTCCACGGGTATTCACCTTTGGGGCTCTTTCCATGCAGACGTCCGACAACCCGCCATTTCCAGCAACCCTGCGCATTTTTTCCGCTGGGGTCATCATCGTCCTGATCGTGGGCGCCGGCCTGTTTTTCGCGCCGGCGCTGGTCAAGCCGCGCTGGCCCTGGCCCGTCACGCCATTCAGTGCCCGCTTCCTCGGCGGCTTCTACACCGCCGAAATGGCGGTGATGGCGGCGCTCTTGTTCTGGAATCGCTGGTCGCCCGGCAGGCTGGTGCTCGTCATGGCCTTCATCTTCACCGTTATCGTGTCGGCGGTTTCGTTGATCAATCTCGGCTATTTCAACTTCGAACGAAAAGCGACCTGGCTCTGGTTCCTGGTCTATCTAGCCTCGGCCGCGGTATCTGGGCTGTTCCTGTGGTGGGCCAGGGCCCGTCCTTCGGCAACAGGCGTGACCCTAAACCCCGCATGGCGCGGCTACATGTTGGCGGAAACGGCGATCCTTGGGCTCTACGGCGTCGGCATGTTGCTGTTTCCCAAGGTGGTTAGCAGCAGCTGGCCATGGCCGGTCGATCCCTTCCACGGCCAAGTCTACAGCGCCATCTTCCTCGCCGGCGCCGGCGGCACATACCTCGTCTGGAGAAGTGCGCCCCGCGAGGAACTGCTGGTGCTCGGCCTGGCGCAATTTCTGGTCGGCCTGCTTGCCATCCTTGGCCTGGTCATCACCGACGCCGCGGTGCACCGGATCGACTGGACGGCGACTAAAACATTGTGCTGGCTCGCCTTTTTCGGCTGGATCGCCGTGAGCGGAATCTTCAAACTCTATGCCGCTTCCCGCCATTTCAGCTCGCAAACGGTATAATAAGGTGCAGAGACGGCTGGATTTTCAGGTGACGTCCGGTGCATCGTGCCGAGCCGATTGCCTTCGCCGGGAACGCCATGACCAGCACGACCTCCGCTGAGAAAATCCAGCCGCAGCTCCGCGCCGTAAGGCCGAGCGATGCGGAGGCGCTTTGCGCCATCTTCAACATGCCGGGCTTCCGCTGGGGTACGCTCAGGATGCCTTTCGAGATGGTGGAGCAGGTGGAGCGGCGCATCGCCAAGTCCGGCCAGGAAACCACCTGGATCGTTGCCGAGTTGGACGGCAAGGTCGTCGGCCATGGCAACCTTGTTGTGCAGGGTTCGCCGCGCCGTTCGCATATCGGCGAGATCAATATCGGCCTTGACGATGCCTTTGTCGGCAAGGGCATCGGCTCTGCCATACTTGGCGCGCTGCTTGACGTGGCCGACAACTGGCGCGCCCTGAAGCGGGTCGAATTGACCGTCTATGCCGACAACGAACCGGCGGTCCGTCTCTACACAAGTCACGGCTTCGAGGTCGAAGGCCGGCATGTGAAGGCCGGTTTCACCGACGGGCAGTACCACGACCTCCTGAGCATGGCCCGGCTGCGGTTCTAAGATCCGCTGTCTCTCCCTTGGCGTTTGCACCGCAAGCGGCTAGACGGGACCAATGACCGCCGTCTTTGACCCAACCCCTACGCCTCCGGCAGAAATTCTGGCTGTGCTGTCGCGGCTCTGCCCGGAAGTCGTGCGTGACATCCAGCAGAACTGGAATGCACCGGTTTCCGATTACGCCCGCCATCTGTGGCGGCCGGTGGCAAGGCCTGCATCGGGCCCGGCGATCGCTGCCCGCTCGATCTTGCGCGAAGTCCTTCAGCAGCGCCTCGGTGCGATCATGCCGCCTGAGGAGATCGGCAAGGCACTCGACGAGTTCGAGCACAGACCGGTGATTCAGTCCGGCCT
Organism: Mesorhizobium sp. P2_E9; assembly: GCF_056403815.1. Lineage (NCBI taxonomy): Bacteria > Pseudomonadati > Pseudomonadota > Alphaproteobacteria > Hyphomicrobiales > Phyllobacteriaceae > Mesorhizobium > Mesorhizobium sp. P2_E9. The sequence continues at coordinate 64,677 of NZ_JBFUET010000020.1, read as the reverse complement.
GCACTGCCTGCTTCTGATGGACCGGATCACCTTCGATGCCCTCCTGCTTGCCTGGCTCGGCGCGGTCGAAAACGGGCTGTCGGCCTTCTTCTGCTTCGTGGGAACGACGATGACCATGGAGACCATCGGCCGGGAGGGGCCGGGATGGCTCGATGTCGGCGACGACAAGGTCAACCTGTTTGGCATGGGGCGCCACAAACTGTGCCGCAAAAGCGCCTGCGCGGCCGGTCCCGTCTCCCTCAACAGACGCGCGCTCGAAGCGGTGGGCGATGAAACGGATGCCAGCCGCTGGCTGGGCACACTGCTTGCCAGTCAGGACAAGGTGTTTGGGACCGCCGCCGATGCACTGACAGAACTCAATGAGGATCTGGTCGCCAGTTGGGATCGTTCCGGCATGGCCCTGCCGGTTTTCATCGATGATCGGCTCGCCGCTTCTGCCATGGCGCGGCATCTGGAATATGACGGCAGCCTTCTTTCCAGGCTGCTGATTGAGCCCGCAAGACGCCAACGTCTCGAACATGCCTTGCAAGAGGCCGCATCGAGCCCATTTGGCAGATTCCTGCCCAATGCCACCGACTATTTCTGGGGCATTCGCGAGCAGCGCGTGCGCAAGCTCGTCCTCACGAACGGGCACCTGATCGAGCCTGACAGGCCGCACGGTCTTTCCATCCCGTTCGAGCGGCAGCATCTCAAGCAGGCGCTGCTGGACGGCCTGCTGCTGCCGAACCTGTTCCTGACGTTCCTCGTCCTAGCCATATTGCCGCGGGTACGGGTTGTGGGCGGCCTGAGACAGATTGGCTATGTAGCGCTTTTCCACTCCATCCTGCTGGCCGCGCTAGACGAAAACGTAGCGGAAGAGCGTGATCTGGCTGCGGAGCTGCAGCTTCGGGAAAATGCCTGGGGCATGCGGGTCATCGATGAAAAGATCTCCGTCCGCGAGCAGCTTGCCGGCCTGCCGGAAGGGGCGCTCTTCCCGGACCTGCTCCGGCAATACCGTTTGCGGACTTTTGCCGAGACGACCGACGACCTGAAACTGGTTCGCGAAAACGCCCGGTGGCGCAAGATCGGCCAGGCGATCTATCGGTGAGCCTCTGGCGTCTGACCGCCGCATGGCCTCATTTGTCATTGCACCACACCGGCCTTGCGGAGCCCTTCGACCATGAGTTCGAAATCGGCAGGGTTCTTGTAGGGCAAGACTTTGCGACGATATTCCAGCGAATAGTCGGGATTGACGCGAAGCACCTCCTGCCATGCCGCGCGGGCCTCCTCCAAGCGGCCCAGATGGCCGTAGGTGGCGGCCAGAAGCGCACGCGAGACGTCGGTGACAGCATTTCGAGCCAGCCGTTGCAGCAAGAGGTCAACGGCCTCGTCGTACCTTCCCAGTTGAAACAACGCCAAAGCCTGGAAGTGCAGAAGCACATCCGGAAAGTATGGGTTCAGGGCCTTTCCCCGGGCGAAGCTCTCGAGGGCCTCCTCGGGTCTGCCCGAGTAATACAGCGCCTCGCCGCGGGCGACGTGCGCTTCGGCGAAGTTCGGATTGAGGACCAGTGCGCGCTCCACCTCTTCGATGGCCTCATCGTGCCGTCGTGTGTACAGCTTGGCTATCGCCAGCGCCCAGTGCGCCCAGGGATCGCTGTCATCCAGCGTTACCGCTCGCGTCGCGGCCTCTTCCGCTTGCACCATCGATTCAGGCGGTGATGCCGCCCACCTGTTCAGGTAATCGATTCCGTGCGTGAGGGCGAGGAAAGCGTAGGCAGAGGCAAACTTCGGGTCCAATTCGATGGCACGTTGCAGGAGGTCGCGGGCTGCGACGTTCGTTTCCTTCGTCAGCCTGTGCCAAAGCTCCCGGCCCCGCAGGAAACAGTCATAAGCCTCCGTGTTGCGCGGGCGCTCGGGCGCCAGCCGCTGACGGTCACCCTCAGTCAGATTGAGCGCCAGCGCATCGACGATTTGCTGCGTCACGTCGTCCTGCACGGCGAATATGTCGGTCAGGTCGCGATCGAACCGTTCCGCCCAGAGATGGCCGCCCGAAATTGCATCGATGAGCTGCGCGGTGATGCGCACCCTGTTCCCCGACTTGCGTACGCTGCCCTCGAGGACATGCCGCACGCCGAGCTTCGTGCCCACCTCTTGCACATGGACGTTCTGGCCCTTGAAGGTGAACGACGAATTGCGTGCGATGACGAAGAGCTGCGACAGTTTGGACAGCGCCGTGATGATGTCTTCGGAGATGCCGTCGGCGAAGTAGTCCTGTTCGGCGTCACCGCTCATGTTGGCGAACGGCAGGACGGCGATCGACAGCTTGGGCGGCGCTGCGGTCGCCGGCCGGCTCGTCGCGGTTTCCGAGGTCGCGGCCGCCTTGGTCCCGGCGTTGCCGACTTGCAGGGAATAGACCCGGATCGGCTCGGCGATGTTCTTGAGCTGCGTGCTGCCGAGATCGCTGACCGAGAGATCGAGCCTCGCCTTGACCTGGCGATAGGCATCCTCCGACAGGCAGATGGCGCCAGGCGCCGCGACGCCCTCCAAACGCGAGGCGATATTGACGCCGTCGCCCATCAGGTCGCCGTCGCTTTCTTCGACCACATCCCCCAGATGGATGCCGATCCTGAACTCGATGCGGCGGTCCTGCGGTACGCCGGCATTGCGCTCAACCATGCCATTTTGAACCTCAATGGCGCAGCGCACGGCATCCACCACACTGCGGAACTCAACCAGTGCCCCATCCCCGGTGCGCTTGATCACACGCCCGTTGTGCACTGCGATGATTGGATCGATCAGGTCGCTGCGCAGTGCCCGCAACCTCGCCAAAGTACGATCTTCGTCCGCGCTTGCGAGCCGGCTGTACCCGACCACATCTGCAGCCAGGATTGCGGCGAGCTTGCGATTCTCGCTCATGGGTCCGTCTCCTCATCTCCACAATAGCAGGAAGACGGAGGGTAAGAGGGAACTTTCGCAAACGACGGCGATGCAGCCGCCCGATTTGGCAGCGCTCTGCCACAGAACCCGCACCGATCGCTCGATGCTCGTTTGCGCTGCCGCTTGCTGGTCGACAGCTATCGGTTCATCCTTGTAAATATCCTGGCCGTGAAGTGCGTGGCGAGATCACGCCGTCACGGCCCCTAGAGCCGGATGATTTCAGGTCGAAATGACCTGAAATCTGAATCCGCCTCTAAGTCAAAGAGATAGAGCATGATGTCGTCCGAAAACCGCTTCACACTTTTCGGCATCATGCTCTAGTGAGGTCTTGTCCCATGGACTGCTCGGGCTGCGGTTTCGAGGTTGAGGGCGGTTACGCCTTCTGTCCGAAGTGTGGCAGGCGCCAGCCCGTGCCATGCGCCAGTTGCGGCTACCTCTGCGCACCGGATTTCGAGTTCTGTCCGAAATGCGGGACAAGCGTTGGTGCGCCCGCAAAAGCCGTCGAACGACCTGCTCCGACACCAAGCCGGACCATTGTGCCGCCGTCTCGACCGCCGTCGCTGCTGTCGAACATCGAAGGCGAAGATGGGCTGCATCCCGTCTCTGATGCCGATCGCCGGACGGTAACGGTCCTGTTCGCCGACCTTTGCGGCTTCACGACACTCAGCGAGCAGCTCGACCCCGAGATCATGCAAGCGCTGCAGAACGAATTGTTCAAGGAATTGACGGCGGCCGTGCGAAACTTTGGTGGTTTCGTCGACAAATTCATCGGCGATGCACTGCTCGCTTTGTTCGGTGCGCCGGTCGCACATGAGGACGATCCGGAACGTGCGCTTCGCGCCGCTCTCGACATGATCGCCCGGACGGCGCGGCTCGGCGAAAGCGCTCCCCGCTCCGACTTGCCCCTGTTGCTCCACATCGGCATAAACACCGGTCCGGTCGTAACTGGCGGATTGGGCATCGGCATCGCCAAATCCTATTCGGTGACCGGCGACACGGTGAATACGGCGCAACGCCTGCAATCGCTGGCCGCGCCGGGTGAAGTGCTGGTAGGCGAGCTCACTCACAGGCTGACCCGGCATGCCTTCTCTTACGAGCCGCTGGGTGATGTCGTGCTTCGCGGCAAGGCTGGCAGTGTGCTCGTCCATCGACTGGATGCACCGCTTGCGGCGCCGCGTGCAGCGCGTGGGCTCGAGGCACTCGGCCTCAGCGCGCCGATAATAGGTCGTGGTGCGGAGCTCCACAGAATGCTGGCGAGCCTTGACCAGGCTTGCGGCGGCTCGGCCCAACTTGTCCGCCTCGTCGGAGAAGCCGGTATCGGGAAATCGCGGCTGGTGAAGGAGTTCGTCGCCCGCATCGGCGACGAAGATCGTTTTCGCAACGTCGCGGTGCGGCAGGCCACGTGCTCACCGCTGGGCGAACAATCATTCGGCGCCTTGGGCGCGGTGGTGCGCAGCGCCGCCGGGATGATGCAAAACGACAATGGTGATGAAATGCGGGGGAAGCTCGCAGGCCTGCTTACCGATCTTGGCCTGCAGGGCGAGGAGGCGAAGCGGCTGATGCCTTTGCTCTACCATGTGCTTGGCCTTGGCGACCCGGATGCCACCTTGCAGCATGTCGAGCCCGAGCAGCTGCGGCGGCAAATTCTCTACGCAGTCCGCACAATCATCGAACGGCGACTTGCATTGTCGCCGCTGTTGATTGTCGTCGAAGACCTGCATTGGGCTGACGCCGTGTCGCTGGAAGCACTGCGTTTCGTGATGGACAGGTTGGAACGCACGCGCTTGATGCTGCTGGTCACGCATCGTCCGGGGCCGGACAACGGCCAGCTCGACTCGAGTCGGGTCAGTCACACGGCGCTCAGGCTTTCTCCGCTCAACAGGGATGACGGACGCAGCCTGCTGGCGGCGCTGTTCGGCGAGAGCTGGGTAAATTCCGCAGGCGGGCTTCTCGACCAGATCCTCGAGCGCGCGGGCGGCAACCCGCTTTTTGTAGAGGAGATCGTTCGCGGCCTTATCGATCGCGGTGTACTGATGCGCGAGGGGCAACGATGGCGGACTGTGGCAGGCGAAGTCGCAACCGGCATTCCCGCCACCATCCAGGCAATGTTGCTTGCCCGCGTCGACCGGCTGCCCCAGGAGGTGCGCCGGTTGGCCCAGGAAGCCGCGGTAATCGGCCCGCGCTTCGATGCCACACTTCTAAAAACGGTGACAGCCGACCCCGGTCGGCTGGAGGCCGGCTGCGAACTGCTTTGCGATGCGGAGATCATCGAGGAAGTTGCCGGATCAGGCTCCGTCTCGTCGCAAGGCTACCGCTTTACGCAAACATTGCTGCAGGACGTGATCTACCAGAATCTGCTCCTGCAACGCCGGACCGATATCCATGGGCGGATCGGTGCAGCCTTGGAGCAACTGTTTGGCGACAAGCCGGAGCGGCTCGAGGATTTGACCGTGCTCGGTCATCATTTCGCACAGAGCGCCGAGCGGGAGCGGGGCGCGCATTACCTGCAGGCGGCGGGCGATCGCGCTCGCATGATATACGCCAACGACGACGCCCTTCGTTTCTACGAGCGAGCACTGACTGCGTTGGGCGCGATCGGGCAAACACCGCTCAAACTGGCAATTGCAGAGCGCATTGCCGATTTGAGCGGCCCGGCAGGCCGCCGCGAGATCGCGCACCAGCACTACGAGACGGTGCTGCAGGCATATCGCGAGTCAGCCGATCGTGTCGCTTCGGCGCGAGTCCTGCGTAAGATCGGTCGGCTGCTCTGGGACGTCGGCAAGCGGAACAACGCAGAATCGCGCTATGCTGAAGCGGCAGCGCTCCTCGATGGAGCGGATGCCCCGGTCGAGCAGGCGAATCTCTGGCAAGAACGTGGCCGACAGGCGTTCCGTAGCGGAGATCACGCTCTCGCGGTAAAATGGGCAGACGCGGCGCTGGATTGCGTAGCCACTCTGACAACGGAGCATGTCTCCGAGGTAGGGCGTGATGCCACTCTTGTGACCGCCGAGGCACTTAATACCAAAGCTGTCGCGCTGGCTCGCCTGGGACGAAACCGTGAAGCCGTGGGGCAAGTTGAGCGCAGCATTGAATTGGCCGAAGCCGCCGGTCTACTGGGCGCGGCCTGCCGCGGCTATACCAATCTCGGCGTGCTCTACACGACCATCGATCCGGCACAAGCGATGGAGGTCTGTCGGCGCGGTCTTGAAGTGGCGCGCCGTATTGGCGATTTGGGTTTCCAGGCGCGCCTCCTCGCCAATCTGGCGGTCGCTTGTTGTACTTTCACGGATCGCTGTCCGACAGAAGGCGTGCCTGCCGCCGAGAAGGCCATCGAGATCGACCGGGCACTCGACCAGCGCGAGCACCTGGCAGTGCCGTTGATCGTGCTTGGGCAGATCCACCAATGCAACGGCCGCCCGGAACTGGCGGTTGGCTTGTTCCACGAAGCACTGGACGTAGCCCGCGAAACGGGCGAGCCCCAATTGCTGTTTCCGTGCTATGATGGCCTCGCAACGCTTAATCTCGACCTCGACAATCTGACCGAGGCCGAACGCTACTTTTCCCTGGCGCAGGATATATGCGCCCAGCACGGGCTCGACCCGGAAGCGCTTGTGGTGCTGCCTTTTCTCGACTAGCCGGGTGGGAGGTTGGACATGTCTGCGCCTAGTGACTTGGTACCGCTTCAACCGGGCGACCGTGCGCCGAACGTGGTACTCGACGCCATTACCCAGGAAGGCAAGATCGCGCTTGACGACTTTCGCGGACAAAAACCGGTGCTGGTCGGCCTGTTTCGAGGTCTGCATTGCGCGTTTTGCCGGCGCCATATCGCCGCCCAGGCGCGGCTTGATCCGGAGCTGCGCGAAAAGGGTGTAGAGAGCCTGACGGTGGTCAACACGCCGATCGAACGGGCGCGTCTCTATTTCCGCTACCACCCGATGCCGAATCTGCTTGCGGCCTCCGATCCCGAACGCGCCTCACATCGTGCTTTTGGACTGCCCAATCTCGAATTCACGGAAAACGAGACGAACTGGCCGTACAAGGTCGCGATGGCAGCGGCAAAGGGCTTGCGGGTCGACATACCAGGCGTGCTGCCCGGCCCAATGGATCCTTTTTCGGCCGGTGAGATCCTCGAGCAGAAGGACCCCTACGAAGTAACCGAAGCCGACGAGCAGATGATGGCAACGGGACACGGACAACTGGTAGGTCAGTTCCTGCTGGACCGGCAAGGGATCGTCCGCTGGAGCTTCACGGAGGTTCCAGAGGGCGGGCGATACATGTTTGGGGCGCCAAACCCACGGGAGCTGATGTCAGCCGTGTCGCAAGTCGCCCAATAGACAAAGTTCACCGCTCATTCGAGCACGGCTTCGACAATGGCAACAAAGTCATCGAGCGAGCGATCCCCGCGGATCTCGATACGCGGAAGGTCGACGGGATCGCAATCGAGGTCCGCCGGCCCGTGTCTGGCGCCGAAGCCGACTCGATAGCCGCACTCCCTGGCCAGCCGGCCAAGCCGTCCGTCGGTGACAGAGAAGGGTGCCGTGAACGCCGTGGTTGGCCGACCGGCCCACCGTTCGATGAACATACGAGAGCGCAGGAGCTCGGCGGCCAGGGCAGAGCTCGACAGACCGTCGATCGCGCGATGTGTCGCCAGATGGCTTCCGAAGAAAGCACCTTCGCCTGCGAGGCGTCGCACCGTCCCGGCGTCCATAAGCTGCGTCGGCGGACCGCTGTCGGCGTCCCACTTTGCACTTTCACCCACCAAGTCCGTCACCAGGAACACTTCCGCGGTCAAGTCGTTGGCGCGCAAGATCGGCCAGGCATGGTCGGCAAAGTTCTGGAAGCCGTCATCGAAGGTGATGAGCACTGGGCGGCCAGCGAAAGGTTGACGGTTGGCGATGAACTGTTCCAGCTGCTCTGAACTGATCGCGTGAAAGCCATTGGCGCGCAGCCATGCCATCTGGCTGGCGAATGCGGCGGGCGTGAGCCGAAAACGGGCGAGCGCGGCCGGACCTTCATCGGCGACGCCGTGATACATGAGGACGGGCATACGCTCGCGCCGCTCGTTACGCGCGACGTCGCGGCGCAAGGCCCGCGCCCCGCCCCAGATGATATTTCGCGCGACCCCGATTTCGATGGGTGCGCGGATCGGCACATGATCAATCCTCGGTTCCGCCGCCACATCGTCCGGTGACAGGCGGCGGAAGCGGTCTATGCGATAGAGCTCGGTCTGGATCGACTGCTCGAGGACGAGGCCTTCCGTCGCTGCCAGCGCCTCCGAGATCGCTTGGGCACCGAATGTGTTCCAGTCGAAGCCCGTCCTTTCAACATTGTCACGTAGGACGAATGCGTGTGCGCTGATGAAACTGCCGCCAGGCGCCAACGCCTCCGCGAATTTTTTGGTGATGCGCCGCAACTCCGCGAGATCATCCAGATAGTAGAGCACTTCCGAACAAAAGATCAGATCCATCTCACCCGGCAGCGTGTCCGCAGCGAAATCCAGCACGCCGAACTCAATGTTAGGCTGATCGCTGCATCGCGCACGAGCCCGCTCGATGGCTATGGCGGAGATGTCGGTTGCGGTCAAATGGCTCACACGCGGCGCCAGCTGCCGCGTGAAGTGGCCCTCCGCGCAGGCCAGCTCAAGCGCCCGTCCGATGGGACCGGCAGGCAGGATTTCGAGCTGCCGCTGATATTTTTCCTGCTCATAGAGCGAGCCGTAGTTCCACGGATCCTCGGTCGCGAAATAGCTGTTCCAGAACGCCGTGCGATCATTCCTGTCCGCGGCCCGTGCTCGGCGCGGCGCGGCAGGAGGCTGTGCTGGTTCGGCGCTCGACCGGACCAGTTCCCGCGCTTCAGCGGCCAATTGGGCGAGCTTGCCGAAGTGACTGTCCGGATCGGACCGGCGTTCGGCTGTGGACAACAACGCCTCGGCTGCAAGCGTGTTTAACGTGTCGGCACCGGCGCCCTCTTGCGGCACAGTTGATCGTCCTGCAAGCCTTGCCGTACTGTCTGTAAGCCGCTCAGCGGGCACGACATCCTGGATCAACTCAATCCAATGATCCCTTGTCACTGTCCCGAGCGCGCCAAACTGCACGACAGCCTCGATCTGGCCGTCGATCATCAGATAGGCATAAATTCGATCGATGCCTTCCGGGAGTTCGATCGCGGTCGGATTGCGTGCGTCGACGCGAATTCCAAGTGTCCCCGCCAGCCTGCGCGGCGCGGCAAGATCGTCGGCATCGAGAAGCATTTGCTCAAGCTGATACTGGACGCGGCGACCCGCTGCGGGATTGTCCCAGACCTTGCCGAGTTCGATGATCAACTCGGTGATGGCCCCGCCGAACCTGTCCCACCTGGCAGCCAATTGCGCTGGCACCGACAGGCTTCCGGCCAGAAGGCCGTCGAAGACCACCTTGGCGATCTCATTTATCCACTTACGTCCTGCCGGGAGCGCGCGCAGGGACTGCGGATCGATCGAGCGCGAGCCGCGGCCGCAATCCGCCGCGGCGTTCCGCAACGCGGTCCACGCAAAGGCTTCGGACGCGGTACCGCCGTTCGCATTATCGTTGGCCATCGAGCTTTCGTTTTCTTCGGCAAGAGTCGGCGAATGTCAAAAACGGATGACGGCATCGGATGGCAGCACTGCTCTGTCAAGGTCGGGGCGGATTAGAGGCAGGCAAAAAGGCTTGGTGACAGGCTGAATGGCAAGCGCTCATGCCCCTATGGCCTGGGATCCTGGTGCCGGCGTTCTGTGCCCACAATCGCCGATGCCCGGTTCATGGAAACGCCCGGAGGCCCGAGCCGAGGTCGAAATACCTCCCCTTGCGGCTAGTAGACACCGCCAAGTACCCCGCGCAACGGTCTAGCCCGCACCGATGACGCCTTGCACCACAACATTGGCTTGTTGAAGTTAGTGGCAACGACGGACATAGATGTCGTTGCTTGCCGATTTGACCGGAAGGTTACAGCACGATGCCACGCATGATTCGACGATTGGGAGCCAGGAACCTGGCACGCCGGGCACGACGTCTCGGATATCTGACTGCGATGTTTGTCCTGATTGCCGGGCCGCTCGTCTGTGGTATCGCCCTCATGCTGGCTGGTCCGGCACAGGCGCAGGCGGCGACCGTCCCTCCTGAAAAGGTCAAACAGCTGTTCGAGCTTTTCGACGATCCGTCAGTGAAGGCCTGGGTGGCCGAACAACGAAATCAGGACGCCGGGTCAACGGCAGCGCCTGCCGCGGCAGGAGTTTCGCCGGCCGACGCATCGTCCGACGCCGTGGCCGCACCAGCCCAGATGAATACGATGGCATCCTCGACGCTCGATCGGATCAAGCATCATATCGAACGGATCGTGCGAACCTTGCCCTCGCTGCCAGGCCAGTTCGCGCGGGTTCGGGAAGCGACCATGGAGGATATGTCCAGCAGGGGGCCAGCCGGCATATTTTTGCTGATTGCGATTTTCATCGCCGCCGGCTTGGCGCTGACCTGGGCCACGTACAAACTCACCCGTCCATTTCGTCTTTGGATTATCGCCCAACCGAAGGATACGCCCATCGGGCGGGCCAAGAAGATTGGTGGTCGGCTGCTTTATTCCAGCCTGCTGATTGTCTCGTTCGCGGTGGGCAGCGCCGGCGCGTTCATGTTGTTCGACTGGCCAGTGCTCATCCGTGAGATTGTGCTGACATTTCTGATGGCGGCAGTCGTTACATGGGGTGTGCGCACCTACGTCATAGCCCTGCTCGTCCCTTCCTTCATGCATGTCGAAAACGCCGTCGAGGTTCGTGCCTTGCCGATCACCAACGAGACGGCCGACCATTGGTCCTATTGGCTATCGCGGATCGTCGGCGTCTTCGCCTTCTTCGCCGGCGCTTTTATCCTCCTGCCCGGTCTCGGCATCGACCGCGATGGGATGATGGTCCTGTCGGTGGGCGCCGATTTCGTAATGCTGTGTCTGTGGCTGCTTGCCGTCTGGCGCCGGCCAAGAACACGGCGGGACGATGGGCACGGTCACACGGCAGCGACATGGTTGTTGACGTCCTATTTCGTCGCTCTGTTCCTGGAGCGTATCGCCGGCCTGTACACATGGTTCTGGTTTACCTTGGCCGCATTCGTCCTGCCTTTGGCAATCGTGCTGACGCAGCGTGGGGTCAATTTCGTCCTGCGTCCGGGTTCGGAAGATGTCGGCCGGCCTACCATCCCGGCGGTGACGATCGCGGTCATCGATCGCGGAATCCGGATGATGTTGATCCTGGCGGCGGCTTACTTCCTCGCGCGTGTCTGGGGCCTGGACATGCAATCCATGCGCGACAGCGATACGACGACGACGTTCATATTGCGCGGCTTGATCAACGTCGTGGTCATTGCGCTTGCAGCCGATTTCGGCTGGTCGATCATCAAGGCTTTGATCGAACGAAAGCTGGGCATCGAAATGCCGCACCCTGTGATCAGCGAGGAGGACGTTCCGATCCTCGATGCGCAGCAGGCACGGCTGCACACGCTCTTGCCGATCCTCCAGAACATGCTGCTCGCATTGATCATCGTGATGGCGGTGCTGATGATGCTCGCCTCTTTGGGTATCCAGATCGGCCCGCTGATCGCCGGCGCTGGCGTCGTCGGCGTCGCTGTGGGCTTTGGCGCACAAACCGTCGTCAAGGACGTCATTTCGGGCGTGTTTTTTCTGCTCGATGATGCGTTTCGTGTCGGCGAATATATTTCCTCGGGCAATTACAAGGGTACGGTGGAAAGCTTCTCGCTGCGCTCGGTGAAGCTGCGCCACCATCGTGGTCCGCTGTTCACGATACCGTTCGGTGAACTCGGGGCAGTCCAGAACCAGAGCCGTGACTGGGTTATCGACAAATTCAACATCACCGTCGGCTATGACACCGATATCGACTTCGCTCGCAAGCTGATCAAGCGGATCGGCCTCGAACTGGCGGAAGATCCCGAGTTCAAACACTGGGTGCTCGACCCGATCAAGATGCAGGGCGTACAGGAATTCGGCGAGTACGGCATCGTGTTGAGGGTCAAGGCCATGACCAGACCCGGAGGCGCCTTCGGTATGAAACGCAAATTCTATGTACGCATCCGCCAAGCCTTCAAGGAGCAGGGCATCGAACTGCCATTTCCGACCGTGCACGTCCAGGGGCTGCAGAACCCACATGAGGCAGAGAATGCGCCGTTGGAGATCCCACCCGAGTTGCAAATGGCCGTTGCGCAGTCGCACACCAATCGGCGCAGAAAAAAAGCTGGCACTACGGAGTAGGCACTAAAAGCGGCCAAGTAAGATGCGGGCGCGCGGAAGGTGGTACTGGCGACCGCACGGCGACCTGCGAGCCCATCGCCGGGACGTTTTGGCCAATCGCGGCGGCATGGGAAAGCGAGCCAGCGGCCAAACGACCACATAAGTTTATTCGTTTTTGACCAATACGCGCAGGCGGATTCCTGTAATCTCTTGAGTTCGATCGCCCGACGGAAATGATCCCCTACCAATCCTTCGAGAGGAAATCGTTTCTCAGGAGTCTGCTGCAATACCGGCAGTTCGTCGGTGGTCAGCTTACAAATCGCATCACGGATTTGATGAAGGGCTGGTCGTTATGTTTTTGACAACCAGCCCGCGGCAACTGGAGAGGATGCTTGACGTCACGATGAAAACGTCGAGTGGAACGCCTACACGCTCTTCAAGTGTTTGCCCCCGCAGGGATGGACTCCTCAAAATCCTGTATGTGGACTCTTTGCAGAACCGTGGATGCGTGCGTGCAAGGACAGCCTCGAACTGCACGCGTTATGATAGGACCGGTGGAAGGACTAAGCGCGCGAACGTGATGCTGCTTGCCAACTGCGGTTCTCTGGCCGCACAGCACGGCGATATGACCCACGACAACGCGCGTCCCCCCCCCTTGACTGCGCCAAATCTTCGTCGCTTTATCTTCTTTGGGGTTTTGTGGGCGGTGAAGGGGCTGGTCGGTGCTGTCAGCACGTCGCAGTGTGGGCCTACATCAGGGCTCTGAAAGTCACTCAGTGCACGTTGAAGTGGATGGCGTATATGAACCTCCTCTTCCAGTTCCAGAACCGCGTTTTTTGCGCAGTCCGTCTAGAACACCCGGGAGTTTGCCGGGAGTGCACCTTCTTCTTGAGATGAACAACGCTCGTTTCCTGACGGACTCGAGGCGGATCATCAAGGCGCTCCGTCAGGCAAGCAAGGATGCCCATGCAAACTTGCTTGCAGTGCACCATCACATATTCACGCCTGACGGCGGTGTGACAGCTTTTGCCTTGCTCGCCGAAAGTCATATCTCCATCCACACCTGGCCTGAGAGCAGCTACGCTGCGCTAGACATCTTCATGTGTGGGGCTTGCGATCCGCTCGCCTGTCTCCCTGCCTTAACGAGCGCACTGCTTCCTTCACGTCTGGTCATTACGCGAGTAATGCGTGGTATTGCTTCCTGCGAGGCCCTTGCGCTCGCATCTGACTGATGATCGTTTCCCGCAATATGACCGAGGGCCAGGATGCAACAACCCGACGACAAAAATGCGGCACTTCCTCCGAAGGAGCCACCGCTTCGGTCCTATCCGCTACCGCCTCTACCTCCCGGGCATTTCTATGTTGAGCCCGATGATCCGCGCCAAGTCGGCCCTGGAGGGGCCTTCGTTCTTGAAGACGCGGATCCGTTCGACAACTATCACTATCGTGTCAAAGCGATCTTGCATGCTGGCCGCAGTCCGTTCCAGGATATTGTGATCGCTGATACCTACAACTTCGGCCGCGCTCTTTTTCTCGACGGTGCCATTCAAAGTTCCGCGGAGGACGAGGCGCTGTATCATGAGATGCTGACGCAACCGGCACTCTTGATGCACCAGTCGCCCCGAGATGTGCTCATAGTCGGAGGCGGAGAAGGTGCAACCTTGCGTGAAGTTCTCGCGCACCGGTCAGTCCACAGAGCGGTTATGATTGATCTTGACAGGGATGTCGTCGAGATTTGCCGCGAGATGCTGCCAACATGGCATTGCGGTGCTTTCGCCGATCCCCGCGCCGAATTGCTCTACATGGACGGGCGCGCTTTCCTGGAATCATCCGAGGATTTCTTCGACGTCATCATCGTTGACGTTGTCGACATGCTCGAAGATGGTCCAGCACAACGCCTTTACACCCGGCAGTTTTATGAGTTGGCGCGTGCTCGCCTTCGGCCGGGCGGGATCATCGTCGTTCAAGGCTTGGAGTTTTCGTTCGTCGACTACAAGGCCCACACGGCCCTGGCACGCACGCTGCGCACGGTCTTTGCGGAGGTCCACAGCTATCAAGTCTGCGTCCCCTCTTTTTTGGGAAATTGGGGGTTTCTCATCGCCTCCGATACCACTGCGCCCAGCGACTTCAGCGCCGAATCACTCGACCGAGAAATAATGAAGCGACTTGGACCAAATTGGCTCGAGCACGCCACGGGGTCGTTCATCCAGGCGTGTTTCTGTCATTGCAAAGAAACGCAGTTTTATCTCGATCTGCCCGGCCCGATACTTCAAGATGGGGAACCCTTCATAGAGCCGCCCGACATTGAGGAGGAAGAGCCGTTCGGTGAACAACTGCCGGCCTTGCGCGACTAATGTCGGACGCGCCCGATCAGCCTACGGCAGTATGGATGATACGCCGCGGATCTCCGGAGACAACCGATACTTGGTTCAGTTTTCAGCACCCGACGATAACGGGCGTAGGCCGCCAGCAATTGCCTGGCCTTCCCGCTAATCCGACTATCTTAGACGACCGGGAAGCGCTGCTTGCGGTGCACGTGTTGCCTGGCGCTGCCACGCCTTATGATCTGCAAAAGCAGATAGAGACCTGGGTGAGAGAGGCCGGTGGTGCCGACGACCTCTATCTGGAAGTGGTCAGTCGTAGCACTCGCGTTCTCTGGCGAGATGGCCGCTGCGTGGTGGTCGCACCCGCCGACCAAGCGGACGAGGGGCTCGCGGCTGCCGCGCTGTTCACCTTTGTGATCAGAGAATTTCATCACCAAGAATCTGCGTTGGAAGCGTCGTGGTCCAACCTCGCCGGCGACGTCGACCTCACCCATGAGGTCCGTTCTGTCGACTTGGCAAGGCAAGCGCACGTCAACAAAATGACGGCGATGTTTCAGACTGCCCGGATATGGATCGCGCGCAGTGAAATCGCACTTCAGCGCCCGGCCTCATTCCTCGGCTCCAACGGCCGCCGCCTGTTTTTGGAACTCGTCCTGCTGGCCGATCTTGAGGGCCGCCTCCGTCTCATCGACGATGCGACTGAGGTCGGTGAGGATCTTTACGAGCGGGCCAATGATCGCATGATCGAGAAGCGGAGCTTTATTGTGGAACTCCGCGTTGAAGTGGCAATCCTTGTAGCCATCGTTGCGGAGCTTGTCGTCCTTCTCTTGGAATATCGTCACTTCTGAAACGACAAATTGTGGAAGAATGTACGGGTCTGATCATACATGCGATTGGGTGCTCTTTTGTTTGATCGTATCCAACTAAAAGGCAATGGAGGTTAGAAAATGACCAGAGTTGTTTCTGTAACCATAGCGCTTTATATCGTATTTGGTTGCCACATGGCAATGGCGCAAGATTCGTCTGCAGTCAAAGAGAGGATAAAGGGCGCGACGATACGCGGATCGGAAGATGGAGTAGACTACGTGGAATTGCTTAAGGCGAACGGTAGCATTCTGGGGAAAGATGAAGACGGCAAATATACCGGAGAGTGGACGATAGATAGTAAAGGAGAGGTTTGTCTGTCATATGATGACGACGAGGAGGACGACGATTGCGGCTCTTTGTCTGCAGACGGAAAACAGCTGGTTTTTTCGAGTGACGGAAGTGCGGCGCGAGTGACACCTGCGAATCGTAAACCGTAGTGTTCGGCCCTGGGCGCTAGAGGCAAGCGGCCGATGTTTGGTCTTGCTTGAGTCAGATTGAAGAACGCCGCGCCTCTAGGGAGATGCGCAGCAGCGCCGCGTTTGCTGCGGCACCGCTTCGAGCGATGCGCATGGGCGGTTGGACGGCGGCGAGTGAAGCCGCGGTTGCGGCCAATGTCGAGGCTCCGGCGGAGGTGATCGGCGTCGCCGAGCGCGCCGAGCCGCAGGAGGATCAAGCGTCGGAGGCGCAAAACGTCATTCTAGCCGAAGTCAGCAGGCAAGAGGCTCGAGATCTGGCATCTCCCCTTGCATCGACGAGGTCGATGGCATACGTGCGATGAAAGTTTGATAGCACGACGGTAGGTTCCCATAAACAGGGCATTGAGGAGAGGAGCCGCGAAGGACGGTGCAAGTGGCGGCCAGCCGCCGCATGGCGGGCTGGACGATGCAGTGCGTCAAGGTTTGACGCTGCACCAGGCCGGCCGGCGACAAGAAGCCGAGACCATCTATCGTCAGGTGCTGGCGCGGCGCGGTGACCATGCTCCGGCGCAACATTTTCTTGGGCTGCTGATGCACCAGACCGGACGTAGCGCCGAGGGGCTGACGCTCATGGAACGGTCGCTGAAAAGCGAGCCGAACAACGCGGATTTCCTGAACAATCTAGGCACGGTGCAGCGCGACCTGGGCGCCACACAGGCGGCGGCCGCCAGCTTCCGCAAGGCAGTCGCGGCTCGGCCGGACAGTCTCGCGATGCGCGACAATCTTGGCGCTACCGAGAAGCTGCTCGGCCGTTTCGAGGCGGCGGAGCATGTGTTCCGCGGCACGATCAGCCGCAGCCCGTTCCACATGCGCGCGCGCCTCGGCCTGGCTGACACGTTGCAGGAGGCCGGGCGCACGGATGAGGCGATCACGGCGCTGAGCGAGGCGCTGGCGATCCGGCCTAAGGACGCTGATCTGTTGCATTTGCTGGGCGTGGCTCTAATGGAGAAGGGGAGGATCGACGAGGCGGCGGAAAAATTCCGTGCGGCGCTTGTCGTCAATCCCGACCGCGCTGTCTCGTGGCAATTGCTGTCGCTGGTGAAGCCACAGAGACAGCCTGACGTCGAGTTGAAGGCGATGGAGGCGTTGCACGGTCGCGTGCCGGCGGGGAGCATTGAGCGGATGCAACTCTCCTTCGGGCTCGGCAAGGCACACGATGACCTGAAAGACTACAACCGCGCCTTCGACTTCTTCGCCGAGGGCAACCGCATTCGCCGTGCAGGCATCGTCTATGACGGGGAAAAGACTCGCGCCGACTTCGCCGCGATAAAGTCGGCCTTCTCGAAGGAGTTCGTCGAGAAGCATCGACCGAGCGGCATCGAGGACGACTCACCGGTCTTCATTGTTGGCATGCCGCGCTCGGGCACCACGCTGGTCGAGCAGATCCTTGCCAGCCACCCGCAGGTGTTTGGCGCCGGGGAGCTAACCATCCTGCGCACTGTCGTGGCAAAAGCCTTTCCGCTCAACGCAAAGGGCGGCTTTCCGGTCGGACTCGCGGGTGTGAAGGACAAGGCCTTCGCTGACGCCGGCCAAGACTATCTCGATATGCTGCGTGCCCGTTACCCGGGCCACAGGCATATCACCGATAAGATGCCGGGAAATTTCCTGCTGATTGGCTTCCTGCATTTGATGCTGCCCAAGGCGAAAATCGTGCATTGCGCGCGCGGTGCGGCTGCGACCTGCCTGTCCATCTACAAGACCCATTTCCGCGCCGACGGTCATCTTTACGGGTACGATCTGGAGGAACTGGCCGATTTTCACAACCTCTACACGGACATGATGGCGCACTGGCGCGTGGTGTTGCCAGGCGTGGTGCACGATGTGCAATACGAAGATTTCGTCGCCGACCAGGAAGGCCAGAGCCGCGCGCTCATCGATTGGCTCGGGCTGCCGTGGAACGACCAAGTGCTTGCCTTCCAGAACGCCGACCGGGGGGTGCGAACCGCTTCCGCCGCGCAGGTGCGCCAGCCGATGTATAAGGGCTCGGTCAATCTTTGGAGAGGCTACGGCGACCGGCTCAAGCCGCTGCTGGAGCGGCTCAAATAGCAACGCCGCTTGTTGCGACCGAGCAGCCGAATAAATGAAGCCTACCGGCGATTGAAGCGAATAAGCGAGGGCGAACTGGTTGTGAGCTTTCGGGAGGTTGTCCATTCGGACCGGACCGGGGGGACTGGAGTTGCCAGGCTTCAGCACTCACCGGAGGGTCCGAATGAACATCCACAAGAATCCCCGTCTCACGCCTCGTTCTGGCACTTCTGACAAAGAACCGACTTAAGGCGCACCCGGTTGGCTGAGTCGCGCAAGACGGCGGTGCTCGACCACCACCCGCTGCGCAAATCGCTAATGCTTTCTTAACCGCCCCATTCAATTCGTGTCTTTTCTGCAACATGGCTGCGGCATCGCACCCTGACTGCCCCTTTTCCGTCACGATCCTTGTTGAACGCCACGGCGGCATCGGTAATGTTGCTGATGAGGAAGGGGCGCGATGCGCATCTTTTTCATGAGTGGGGATGGGGCAGGGAACGCTCCTTCAGCAAAGAAACCCAGACCCTTTTTTTAAGTCTCTCTGACTGGAGGTCACAAGAAATGAACATCAAGAGCCTTCTCCTCGGCTCCGCTGCGGCCCTGATCGCAGTTTCCGGTGCGCGCGCCGCCGACGCCGTCGTCGTCGCCGAGCCGGAACCCGCTGAATACGTCAAGATTTGCGACGTCTACGGCGCTGGCTACTTCTACATTCCCGGCACGGAGACGTGCTTGAAGATCGGCGGGTACGTCCGTTACACCGCCAGCGTTGGTAGCCAGTACAACGGCTATGACGGCCGTTGGAACCAAGACAAGCTTACCGGCAAGTGGCAGGGAACCTGGAATAAACAGACCAAGGTCGAGTTGAATGTCGACACTGCCTCGGAAACCGAGCTTGGCACCCTGAAAAGCCACATCGGCATTGATGCGGCGTCCGGCACCTCAATCGGCGACCCCACCGTACTCACCAGAAACGGCGACGACGGGATCTTTACAGGCAAGAACAACGGCGCATCGCTGGGTTCGGGGTATATCACGCTTGGCGGCTTCATGATCGGCTACAACGATTCGATCTTTGCGAGCTGGACCAATTTTGCCGGCGCCGCGATCAACGATTCGTTCATTCAGTACGGCGATGACGACAACACGAACCAGGTCAACTACACGTTTGATTTTGGAAACGGCTTCTCGGCAATCATCGGCGCCGAAGAGGGTATGCATAGCAGCGACATGCTCGACAGCTATATGCCGCACGTTGTGGGTGGTCTGAAGTACACCCAGGGCTGGGGTACGCTGAGCGGCGTCGTTGCCTATAACGCAGTCTATGAAGAGTGGGCCGGCAAGCTTCGCGCCGACATCAAGTTCAACGATGCCTTCTCGGTCTTCATCATGGGCGGCTACGGCTCCGACGACAACGTCCTCAGGAATGACTATAAGCCTTGGGGCGGCAATTGGGCTGTCTGGGGCGGCGGCACTTACAAGTTCAACGAGAAGACGGCGCTTTATGCCGAGGCCTCGTATGACGAGGATAAGGAAGCGGCTGCTTCTGTCGGCATCCAGTACACGATCGTCCCCGGTTTCTGGGTTAAGCCGGAGCTGAACTATACTCGTGCCGTGAACGCTGTGAATGTCGAAGACGGCTCCTTCGTTGGTAAGAAGTCCGGTTGGGGCGGCGTTATCCGCTTCCAGCGCGACTTCTAATAGCTCAGACGTTTAGAGCGAGAACGGCCGGCGAAAGCCGGCCGTTTTTTTTGTGTGCGCCGGGCATGGCGCGTAGCGCCGTGACTGGCGCTGTCTCGGCCGCTGTGGTGGCGGCAGTGGCCGCAGGACCAAGCGGTGGAGGGCTGAACATCGAGTGCCGGACGGAGAACGGTCTTTCGATGGTGGTAACAGATGCAGACGACGGGGCTGAGACGCTCCGTGCCCATGCCGAGAGCAGCGGCCGGAAGCCGCGAGGGCAGGCATCGGGTGCGTCAAACACCACGGCGGGACCGCCACCCTCTCGACCGGAGGCGGACGAGCGTTCTGCTGCTATCGGAGGCACGCGACCCAGTCGAAAATTTCAAGGGTTGAACCGACTCCCGTTTGAACTGGCGGCGAGCATCCTTTCAAATTCCTCCTTGATGTCGACAACCTGCTCAGCGAAGCGCTATCGGGCGCTGGATGCCTGGAAAGCTACTGGACAGACAGACAGACAGACAGACAGGGATTTGTTTCCCTTGGCTAATCTGTACGATCATCGGCTCGGCGTGTGCAGGAAAGCAGTTGGACGATAAGAGCCCTCCACATCGACAGTCAACTTCCGGCAACGCCAGCTTTTGAATTCACCCCCTCGAGCAAGGCGAGCAAGCCCCTCAGAATTTCGATTGGCGGTGGCGGGCAGCCTGGAATGTGAAGGTCGACGGGCAGCGCCTCCGACACACCGCGGACCACGGCATAGCTACCAGCGAAACAGCCGCCGTTCCTGGCGCAATCTCCGAGTGCGACCACCCATTTGGGGTTGGGAGTTGCGTCGTAGGTCCGCTTCAACGCCTCGCGCATGTTTTTGGTCACCGGCCCGGTGACGAGCAGTACATCGGCGTGGCGCGGCGATGCGACGAACCGGATTCCAAAACGCTCAATGTCATAGAAAGCGTTGCTGAGCGCGTTCATCTCAAGTTCGCAGCCGTTGCAGGAACCAGCATCGACCGCCCGGATCGACAGGCTCCGCCCCAGTCGTTTGTGAGCAGCTCCATCGAGGGCGCGTGCGAGTTCGTCGACCGCAGTGTTGCTTGACAACGGCGGAGGCTCGGTGAGAGGGGGGCGTATCAGGCTTTCAAAAAGCAGCTTGCGCATGACAGCGTACCTTTAGAGATCATGGCCCGAGTAAGAGCAGTTGAACGACTTGTTGCACAGCGGGAAGTCGGCGACGATGTTTCCCTCGATCGCCGCTTCAAGGAGGGGCCATTGAAACCATGACGGATCACGCAGGTGACAGCGCTCGACAATGCCGCCTTCGCCAATGCGCAGCCAGGCCAGAACGTCGCCCCGAAAACCTTCGACGAGCGCCATGCCTTCATGCGGCCCGCTTGTCTGCACAAGATTGACGCGGATCGGTCCGCCCGGTAGTTGTCGCAGGATTTGTTCGACAAGGGACAAGCTCTGTTCGACCTCGCGGATGCGAATCCAGACACGGGCGTTCACGTCGCCTTCCTGGAGGAAAGGCACATCGAAGGTGAGCTCGTCATAGGGAGGATAGGTGAGGCTGCGCCGCGCGTCGAAGTCCCGACCGGAGGCCCGGCCGACGTACCCTCCGGCACGATACTGCCGAGCGAGCTCCACCTTCAGCCGACCTGTTGCGACTGTCCGATCCTGAAGTGACGCCGTGTTATCGTAGAGTTCGACCAGGGCAGGAAACCGTGCTCTAATCTCCGCGATCAGGGATTGGATCGCTGTCGCCCCCTCATCGTTCAGGAAGCTTGCTACCCCACCGGGCACTATAAGGTCGCGCATCAGGCGATGGCCGAAAGCAGCATCGCTTGCCCGCAATACGCGCTCACGCAGCACGCCGCAGTGGGCATGCATGAGCGCGAAGGCGGCGTCATTACAGATGGCACCGATATCGCCCAGATGGTTGGCCAGACGCTCCAACTCAGCCATGAGCGCTCGCAGCCAGATCGCGCGTGGGGGAACTTCGACACCCAGCGCGGCTTCGACCGCGCGGGCGAAAGCGAGGGAGTATGCCACGGTACTGTCGCCAGAGGTTCTGCCCGCCAGCTTGGCGGCACGGTCGATATCGGACCCCATCATCAAGCCCTCGATGCCCTTGTGCGTATATCCGAGGCGCTCCTCCAGCCGGACGACCGTTTCGCCGCTCGCCGTAAATCGAAAATGTCCTGGTTCTATGATGCCGGCATGCACGGGTCCGACCGGGATCTGATGCAGGCTCTCGCCCTCGGCAGGCAGGAAGTGGTAGGGGGACGCAGTCGCAGCAGACGTCCGGACGCGGGCACTCAACGGATAGCTGACGCCCCAGTGGCCATGATCAAGCCACGGTCGGGTATCGGGCGCGCCTTGTGGCAAGAGCCCGAACAGGTCTGCGGCTGCGCGTTCGAGGCGCAACGCGGGCGGATGCAGCCGACCGACCGATGGGTAGCGTCCATCCGGACATACCAGGCTAACAACGCCGATGTCCCCGGCGGCCTCGTCGAGTAGTGCCATGTGGATGGTGCCTGGCTCGCCCCAAAGACCGAGCAAGCCGCAGAGACCCTCAGCCAGTTGCTCGACGGCAAAGCTCCATTTTTTCTGAGTCACCATTGCGCGCGACCAAGGGAAATGGTGGTTGACCCGTTTGTCAGCAAGGATGAGGTCGATCAGTGCGGGCATGTTTTTTCTCCCGTCCGCTTCATCCCAGAAGGTTGGCGACATGCTGGAACCATGTGACCAGCGGTGGTGGCAGGTAAACGCCGGCGGCAAACACCAGCGCCAAGTGGGAATACATCGGCACGTAGGATGCCTCGGCGGGCGCAGTACTGCCGCGCGGCTCGCCGAAAGCGATGCCGGTCAATCGAAGCAGCAGGGCTCCGAAAGCGAGCAGAATCCCGAACACCAACGGGATCGCCAAAAGGGGGTGTCTTGCAAATGTCGAACTCACAACCAGGAATTCGCTCATGAAGATGCCGAGGGGAGGGAGGCCGGCAATGGCGACGACGCCGATGACGAGCGCCCAGCCAAGCCCCGGATGCGTCTCCGTCAGCCCCCGGATCTCGGCTATGTTCTGTGTTCCCTTGACCTGGGCAATGTGGCCGACCGTGAAAAAGATCGCCGATTTGGTCAGGCTGTGCATGACCATGTGCAGCAGTCCGGCAAAATTGGCGAGCGGGCCACCCATGCCGAAAGCGAACACGATGATGCCCATGTGCTCGATAGACGAATACGCGAAGAGACGTTTGATGTCGCGGCGGCGATAGAGCATGAAGGCCGCGAAAACAAGCGACGTCAGCCCCATTGTGATCATCAGCGGCCCAGGCGCGATTGCTTCCGGGCTTGCGGCGAGCAACAGCTTGAAGCGCAGCACGGCGTAGAGCGCGACGTTCAACAGCAGGCCCGACAGCACCGCGGAAATCGGCGTCGGGCCTTCGGCATGGGCATCGGGCAGCCAGGCATGCAACGGGGCAAGGCCAACCTTCGTCCCATAGCCGAGCAGCAGGAAGACAAAGGCGACGTTGAGCAGAGCCGGGTCGAAGTGTGCTGCGTGCGCGATGAGCACTGTCCAGACCATTGCATTCGTTCCCTCGCCGACGACCGGCTGCGCGGCCATGTAGACGAGGATGGTGCCGAAGAGGGCAAGCGCAATGCCAACGCTTCCCAGAATGAAATATTTCCAGGCTGCTTCCAGCGCCTCATGCGTGCGGTAGATGCCGACCATGAGCACGGTGGTCAGCGTGGCAAGCTCCACCGCCACCCACATCAAGCCGATATTGTTCGACACAAACGCGAGGTTCATGCCGAACATCATGATCTGGTACATTGCGTGGTAGAACCGCAAGTTCGCCGCGGTCAGTCGCCCGGTATGGAGTTCGTGTGCGATGTAGGAGGCGCTGAAGACGCTGGTCGTGAAAGCGACGAACGTGTTGAGCACGATGAATACGATATTGAGATCGTCGACGAGCAGGTACTGGCCGGGCTCTGGCCGATCCGTGATGAACAGCGACAGCGCTGCGAGCAAAGTCAGGAAGCTCGCAGCGACATTCAGGCGGGCAGTCATCCGATAGTTCGGCAGCGCCGCCAGAAGTGCGGCCGCGACGATGGGTATCAGCAATATTGCGGCCACCGCATCGGAGGAAAACGCGGTCATCGGCGTTCGCCCCTGTAGTCGTCGAGCGCGCCGACATCCACCGAGTCAAACCTTTCGCGAATGCGGAACAGGAAGACGCCGATGACGATGAAGGCGATCAAGATCGAGAAGGCGACGCTGATCTCGACGACCAGCGGCATCCCCTTGGCGCCCGTGGCGGCCAGCACCAGGCCGTTCTCGAGCGACATGAAGCCGACAACCTGGCTGACGGCGTTGCGGCGGGTGACCATCACCAGCAGCCCGAGCAATATGATGGACAGCGCGAAGGCCAGGTCCTCGCGGGCGAGAGGGTCAGCCTCAGGCGTGACCCGCAGCATCAGCACCATGGAGAGGGCCACCAGGCCTATTCCCGCCAGCATGGTCGGGCCGATACCGACTGCTGTCTCGATGTCGCGATGGATGCCGAGCCGCTGAATGATGCGATGGAGGCCGACGGGAATGATGATCGCCTTGAAGATGAGGGCGATGCCCGCGGTGATATAAAGGTGGTGCGCGTCCTGGATGTAGGCCTGCCAGCCAACGGACAAGGCAAGCACGATCGCATGAAGCGCAAAGACGTTGATCAGGGCAAAGAGGCGATCCTGGTACAGCATCATGAAGCTGACAAGGACGAGGCCGCCAGCGAGCAGGTGAGCGATGTCGAAGGTGAGGCTGTGCATCACAGGCTCCGCGAGACGAACAGCAGGAGCGTGCCGAGTAGCGCCAGCATCAGCGCGGCTCCGAGGAAATCCGGGACGCGGAAGACACGCATCTTGGCGATGGCGGTCTCAAACACGGCGAGGAGAATGCCGCACAAGGCAAGTTTGCCAAGATAGGCCACAGCACCCAGAGCAAGTGATTTCGGGCCAGCCCCGACACTAGCCAGCCCCCAGGGGAGGAAGACGCAGGAAATCAGCGACACATAAAGCAGGAGTTTGAGGAAGGCGCCAAACTCGATCATCGCCAGATGGCGGCCGGAATACTCGAGGATCATCGCCTCATGAACCATGGTGAGTTCCAGGTGGGTCGATGGGTTGTCCACTGGTATGCGGGCGTTTTCGGCGATCGCCACCATCACGAGGGCGATGAGCGACATCCCGAGCGATACCCGCAGGCCAACCTGCGGCGAACCCATGAAGGCCGCGACCGTCGAGAGTTGCGTTGCTCCGGCAACGAGCGCCAGGCTGAACACGATCAGCAGCATGGCGGGCTCGGCCAATGACGCGATCATCACCTCGCGGCTCGAGCCTATACCGCCGAAACTGGTGCCGACATCCATCCCCGCCAGCGCCAGGAAGAAACGCGCGCTTCCCAGGAGTGCGACAATGGCTATGAGATCCGCAGTCCAACTGAAGGTGAGCCCGGTGGCGAATGTCGGGATAAGCGCAGCCGCGACCCAGGTGGCGGCGAAGATCAGATAGGGGGTTACGCGAAACAGCCAGGAGGCGTTGTCTGCCAGAACGACCTCCTTGCGCATCAGCCGCAAGAGATCTCGGTAGGGCTGGATCAGGGGTGGTCCCTTACGCCGGAGCAGTCTCGCCTTCACCTTGCGCACGAACCCGGTCAGGAGTGGCGCCAGCAAAAGCACCAGTATCATCTGTGCGCCCTGAACGGCCAACTCAAGGATCAGGGCCATAGTGCGAGCACCAGGAGCAAGACAATGAGAAAGAGAAAGACAAGGGTCAGATAGCGCCTGATCGTCAGGAACTGCAGATGGTTCAGGTGGTCGGTCGCAAAGTCGAGGGCCTTGCCGATCGGCAAATACAATGTCTCCCAGATCACATCATGCATCTCGACGTTCAAGCGCGCCGGACCGGTTTCGCCAGGTGCCGGCATTTCGACCGTTTCCCTTGCACGGAATGCGAACGTGCCGAAGACGCGGCGGATAGGCTGTACGAAGCTGACTGCCGTGTACTGCGAGTTCGGGATCACATCCGGAAAACCACAACCCCAGGCTGGCCCCCGGCGGAGTGCGTGCGACGCGAAGCGATGGATCACATAGGCCGCGGCGGATGCAGAAAACGCGATGAACAGGAACACCAGCAGGCCGTTGTAGGAACTGCGGCTTGCTGCGATCGGCACGATCGACAGCCAGGGCTGCGCCATCTGCACGGGCATTCGGCTGCCAATGAGCGCCGTAGTCACTGGTGAAAGACCGTCTATGACAACGCCCGGCAAAATGCCCGCAAGCAGACAAAGTGTGGCGAGAGTGAACATTGCAGCCAGCGAGAAGCGGTCAACTTCATGCGCGTGTTCCACCACTGAGGTTCGTGGCCGGCCGAGGAATGTGATCCCGAACGCTTTCACGAAGCAGGCTGCGGCCAGTGCCGCCGAGAGTGCCAGCACACCGCCAACGGCAGGCACCATGACCTTCAGTCCCCATTGTGGCAGATCGGGGCTCTGCAATATGGCCTGAAAAGCCAGCCATTCGGAGACGAACCCGTTGAAGGGCGGGAGTGCGGAGATGGCAACGCAGCCGATCAAGAAGACAAAGCTGGTCAACGGCATGTGATGAATGAGACCGCCCAGCTTCTCCATGTCCCGCTCGCCTGTCGCCGTTAGCACGGCGCCCGCGCCGAAAAACAGCAGGCTCTTGAAAAAGGAATGGTTGAGGACGTGGAACAGCGCGGCGGTGAGGGCCAACGCTGCAGCCGATGGCATCGCGTTCGCCTTAAAGGCAAGCGCCAGTCCAAGGCTTACGAAGATCACGCCGATGTTTTCGATGGTGCTATAGGCAAGAAGCCGCTTCAGGTCCTTTTCCATCAGCGCGTAGAGGATACCAAGAACTGCCGTCAGGCCGCCGAGGAAAAGCACGGCGACGCCCGACCACCATGCCGGCTCACCGAGCAGATCGAAAATAACGCGTATGAAGCCATAGACGGCGACCTTGGTCATGACGCCGCTCATGAGAGCCGAGACGTGGCTTGGCGCGGCCGGGTGAGCGAGCGGGAGCCAAACGTGTAACGGGACGAGTCCAGCTTTCGAGCCCGCGCCCAGCAGCATGAGAGCCAGAACGAAAGCTGCGACGAACGGGGTGGGCGCGGCAGCGCGCATCGCTTCGAATGTGTAGTTTCCGCTAGGGCCGGACAGGAGGCCGAACGCAAGCAGCAGCGCGAGTGTGCCGAAGCTCGCCATCACAAGATAGATGTAACCCGCCCTCGCATTGTCCTGTTCGCGATGGTGCGCCATGACGAGCGCCCACGAGGCAAGCGACATGAATTCCCAGGAAAACAAGAAGGTGAAGGCGTCGTCGGCCAGCACGACAAGATTCATTCCAGCGAGGAAGGCCGGGAAGAACGGCAACACCCGATGTGGCGCAGACTCATGCCTGCCGTAGCCGAGGCCGTAAAGACTGGCCATGGCGCCGCCGAAATTGACGACGACGAGGAAGAAAGTCGAGAGCGCATCCAAACGGAAATGAGCGCCAATCCATGGCAACCCGAGGGGCAACACGGCTGTTGACGGAGAGACGGGATCATCGACGACGCGGCTTGCGAGAACCAGGAGAACGGCCGCCGATATGCCCAGCGTCAAGGTGTAGATCAGGCGCGTTCCCGAGCCCGACCTGCGGCTTTCTGCAATCGCAAGCACCGCAGTCCCCAGGAGCGCGGCAACGCTCCACAGGAGGACCGCGGCCCCCGAAATCACGCCACGCTCCTCACAGCGAATTTGGTGCCCGCATCGACCCCGCCGAGGATCTTGGCAGGATCAAAATCTGCTTTAAGCCGCACACCACGTCCGCCGATTTGGCTGGAAGCGCCCTCGGCAATCAATTCGACGCCGGCGAGATCAAGTGCTCCGATCAACTTCATGAGAGAATCGACGTTGCCCCGGATAATCGACTCGCTGGCTTCCATGCGTTGAATTGTCGGCACGGAAAGGCCGGACAATTCGGCAAGCCTGCGCTGGTCGATGCCAAGGAGCGCCCTCGCGGCACGCAACTGTGGAGCAGTTATCACGGTCGCATCCCCTTTTTGATCAGCTTTGAGATATTATCTCTACGCGTTGCAGCATATATTAAAATGCGGAGCATTCAAATAATGATGCGTAACGCATCTGTCTTGGAGCTGCACAGAGCTTTCTCTCCTTGGGTGTCCGGCCAGTGCGAAGCGGAGCCTGCTGCAATGACGGAGGACCGCGTGAGGTGCTTGCGGGAAGAAAGTTCGTGGAGCCGGTGGAGCAGCGGATTTAGGAATTGGCTGTAGTGACAAGGTCATGATCCGGATTGCAAAATACCATACCGATTTCGGCAACATCGAGGTGCTGCGGACCAAGGACTCCGGTTCGTTCATTTATCGCCAGGGCGGCTGCTATCAAAGCGAGTGCGACCCGAACGGCATCAGCGTCGTGCCCTACATACACGCGATCTTTGGTCTTCTCGCACAAGCGCAAGCGTCCGATGTTCTGATGATCGGTTGTGGCGGCGGCAGCCTGGGTACGATGCTGGATAGGCTTGGCGTCGGAGTCACGATCGTCGACATCAATCCAAAGGCTTTCCAGATCGCCCAGGAGTACTTTGGGCTGCCTCGTGGGATTCGCTGCTGCGTCTCTGATGGGCGGGATTTTTTGCGCGCCGGCCGTCAGCGCTACGACGCTATCGTTCTGGACGCATATTCCGGGCGGCGCATTCCGGATCACTTGTGCGCCGAGACATTCTTCGGTCTGGCGCAGACACGTCTCAACAATTCCTCAGGGATTCTGATCGGGAATGTTCACGCTCGCCACGACCTGGACACCATGCCGGATCGGGTTGCCGCGAAGCTCAGCAATATCTGGGAGAATGTGAGACTGCTCGACACCCGCGGCACTCCGGATCGCAACGCGCTCGTCATGGCAGGCAAGGTGCGCGATCTCGTTCAGCCAATATTGCTGATACCGCCATCGGTTGGGGCAGACGAGATTGCTGATGACCTTAGCCAACTGGCGTTCAGGCCTTGGCACGTACCGCGACGGGCAGCATGAAGCGATTGCCGTCATGGGGCGGGCAATGGGCCTTATCTCGGCAGGTCATTCGATTGGAGCCGCCGCGGGCGCGTTCCTGGGCGGCTATCTCTTCGACCTCACTCTACGCTACGAGTGGGTATGGCTGAGTTCGCTTGCTCTTGCCGTTGGGGCCGGTCTCATCGTGTTCCGGCTTCAGGATCGGCCAAATCAGATAGCTGCCGGAATTTAAGAACAGCGTCTTTTCGAATGCCAAATCCCGCAGACGGCAAAGCCCTGTCGAGCTACTGCCAGAGCCGCCTCATGCGAACAGAGATATCCTCCAAGACGGGCATGGAGGCCAGCACAAGGAGAATGGCTGCGAGAAACAGAGTCGCTGAAAAGCCGACCTGCTTGAAACCCAGGGCGCCGCTGACACCGCCGATAAAGAACAATGCGACAAGGGACGCGAGCAGTCTCAGCTTCCTTCTATCCGCTTTCACGAACAGTCGGTCGGAGTCATCCCCCGATATGTTCCAATAAAGCAGCTTGCCGAGTTCGATGCCCATATCAGTCACCAGACCAGTGACATGCGTCGTCCGGATTCTGGCTTCCGACAGCTTGGTGATGATGGCGTTCTGCAAGCCCATGATGAAGCAAAGCAGCATCACCGTCATTGGCACAAACAGGGCTTCATGGCGCGCAAGATGGCTGCCGAGCAGACCGAAGCAGATCAGCAGGATCGCTTCCAGGACCAGTGGAAACGCATACTCGCCCTGCATGCTCTGCCGCCTTCCCCAGTTGACCAAGACCGCCGAACAGGCCGCACCTGCGACAAATGACGACAAGGCCCCCAACCCGGAAAGCGCCAGTTCGACGTTGCCGAGCGCCAAATGATCGGCCATCGACGAAACGATGCCGGACATGTGGGACGTGTACTGCTGAACCGCCAGAAAGCCGCCAGCATTGGCCGCCCCTGCGACAAAGGTCAGGAAACGGGCGAGATGCCGATCGGTTCTTTCGCTTCGTTCCTTTCCGGTCAATCGGCGCAGATACATGATCATGAGCGAACCTTGCCTTTCCATGCGGAAAACTGGGACCGCAAGCTGATGTGCCGGGAGAGGCTCATTGTCTGTTTCTGGAAGAAGGAAGTCGAAGGACGGAGAATGCGTGGCGCCGAGGGCTTATTGCATGATCTAGTTCGGCCTGCCCAACGGCGTATCTGGATGCCGGAACCTGACGCCGCGGCCGCCATCGTTGCTGCGCACATGTTCGCTGAGAAGTTCGACGCCCGCGCGGTTCAGCGCGTTGATCACCTTCATCAAGCTATCGACAACGCCTCGCACGTTGCCCTGGCTGGCTTCCATTCGTTGGATTGTTGGCAGCGAGACGCCTGCCATTTCCGCCAAGGTTTTCTGGTCGACGTTGAGAAGGGCGCGGGCGGCACGAAGCTGGGAAGCAATGATCATCAAGGCATCAGTGTCTGAATATGAGAAATGATATTCATGATAGTATCATTGACGTATGAAACATCAATATAGAGCGGAAAATAATGATCTGCCCTTGGCGCGGAGAAGCTCGGCGATTATCGTGTCCGGATGACTCAACGTTACACACCTTGCCGAGAGCCGGCTGGCACCTGGACCGTCAGCGATGCACACACGGGGCGGCCCGCCGAGATGGGGCAGCCGCACCATCATTGGAATGAATCAGCAGGATGCCGAGGAGTTCGCGGATCTCCTCAACGGCCTGAATGCACAAAGGCAGGAAGCGAAATCATGAAGGTCAAAGACAGCAACGGCGCTCCGCTGAGCGAGGGAGATTCCGTCACGCTCATCAAGGATCTCAAAGTCAAGGGCACCTCCGTCACCCTGAAACGTGGAACGTTGATCAAGAGCATCCGCCTCACCAGCCAGTTCATCGCCCAACCGCTGCGCACGCTCTTCAATTCCTCGAGCAATGGGGACTTGCGCTGGCTCGACGCTCTGTTGTCGGATCTGTTTGTTTATGGCGGCGGCTATGACCCTGCCCAGATCGTCACCATCAACATCGACGACATGATCCAGGGCGCTGTGTTCGATGTCACGGCTGGTGCTAGGGATGTCGCCCGATCGATCGCCGAACCGTATTCATTCGCGATCTTTGAACGCGCTGGGCAGATCATTTGCAAGCGCGCTTTCACCAATGACGCGCTTGTGATCGATGCCGTCATCTCTTCGGCCGGCGACATCGTCGACAACCCCTGAACGCTGAAAGGCACCGGCATGTTTTTGTCCACAGGTTTCGCAACAACACCGGCGGTGGTGGCGGACCCGATCCCAACTTCGCCAGTGTGGTCCTGCTCCTGGGGTTCGAGGGAGCCGACGCCGCGGTCGCGACATCCGACGAAAGCGCCGCCGCTCACGGAGCAGCCACATTTGCCGGCAACGCCCAACTCGACACGGCTCAATTCAAGTTCGGCGCATCATCCCTGCTGCTCGACAGGCGATGCGATCACATTCCCGGACAGCGCGGATTGGGATTTCACCGGCGCGTTTACCGTCGAATGCTTTGCATGGACCAACACACTCGGGACCAACGGGATCGTCATTGCGCAGTGGACCAACTTCCCGAACCGCGCCTGGCTGCTGCGCATCAACGGAGCAACGCCGGAGTTCACCGTATCGCTGGATGGTAGTGCCTCCACGACCGACCTCGTCAGTTCCACAAACGTATCGACCGGTGCCTGGTATCACCTTGCTGTCGACTATGACGGGTCGAAATACCGAATGTATCTCAACGGCACGATGACCGCGTCGTCGACCACGCACCGCACGATAAATCCTTCAGGAGCGGTTCTCAGTATCGGCGCCGATGGCAACACCTCGGGCTTCAATTTCAACGGATGGATCGACGAGGTCCGCATCACCAAAGGCGTAGCGCGCTACGCCTCGGATAGCGGTTTCACGGCGCCGACAGCGGCCTTGGCGAGGATGGCGCGGGCGCCATGCCACTCCTCGCCTTCACCCTGTCCGCTGGCGTCGTCCTGGCGCTGGCTTTGTCGTTCTAGGCTGACCTCGGCTTTCTCCAGGACGTCATCATCGACAGCTATGTGTGCCGCAGCCTTCGGATCATGAGGCGGCAAATGGCGGCGAGACAGATCGACAAAGGACCATACTGCCTCCATGATATTTCCCGATGATGTCAGGGCGAACCATGCGTTCAGGGCGGTCAGTTGTCTGGATAGCCGTTGCCCTTGTCCTGGCGGCGTTGGCAGTCACGGCGGCGATTCTTGTCTTTGAGAAGTCGCGACGCACTTCGTCGCCGATCACGGTCTCGGCTGTCTCGTCCTACAATTCTGGCGGGCTCGTCGCTGGCCCCAGGGTTACAGCGCCTTCGAAGAGCCTTGGCCCTGTCGCTGCCAACCGCGATATCTGGCTCGAAATCTCCTGGAAATTCTTCGGCGAAGTGCGGACACTGAATTCCGTCACAGTTGGAGGCGTTCCGGCGAGGCGTCTGGTGCGCAGCGACGATGTGCCCGATAGCGCCAATTCCGAGATCTGGATGGTTTCCGCAGGCACCGGCGACGCGTTGGAAAACACCACATCGGCCAATATCGTGTACACTTTTGAGGGCGGCAACCCGTCGATCACGACCCAAGTCTATCGCGTGATAGGAGCTTCAGAGATCCCGGCTATGACAGCTGTCGCAGGAATGGACTTCAACATTTCCATCACCATTCCGGCCAAGGGCGTCGCCCTCATATCGCTGATCGCTCCCGCGACCTCCGGCTCGTTGAGCAATGTCACCGAGGACTTCAACGCTCTTTGCGGTAAGGACTTCCTTGGCATCCATGCATCAAAAAGCTCGACCTCCCGTCAATCCGTGACTGCTGGGTTTTCGGGAAGCGCAACTGCCGCTTTTGCTGCGGTCGCGCTGCGGCCGGCCTAGCCGGCGATGGCCCATTCCAAGGCCAATGCCCGAGGCCGATCGCTATTGCGCATGATTGTTGCGTGAAAACATGAAATCGTGCAATTTGTCCGCGCATCAGAACATCGAGGCGCGGCATGCTCGCACGGACTCCCTTCACCGAAATCGAGATCGAGGGCGTCGGCACCTATCGGCTGCCCAATCAATGGCAATCGCAGCGGCTGAGACGCCTTCGCGGCGATGAGAGGCAGACCGCTGTCCTGGCCTTGGGGTGCGGTATGACCATCAGGCAATTCAGCAAGCTGCCGGCGGACAAGCAGGCCGAGGTGCACAAGGCCTATCTGGCGCTGATGTCGTCGAGCAATGTCGTGCCGCTGGCAGATCCGGCGCCGGCCGAGACTCGAGTGTGATCCCGCGCGGCCATCTATCCGACGGGCAGAAGCTGGCGATCGGCCGCTGGCTCCTGCACCAAAAGGCGACGTTGCCGCGTGGTCATTTCGGGCCTTGGCTGGATAAGCAGAAGGGCCTGTCTCGGCACATGGCGCTGGCCACAGGCGGGCGCCAGGACGCGCGGCAGGCATCGGCGGCCTGAGACAGCAACCAAGGGAAGACACGCGCTGTTGGGCCTGCAGGGTCGGAACCCCGGCTACGGCAAGGCCGATTGCGAGGTTTCCATTGGTTTACGTCGGTGGATTGCGCACGCGATCTTCCAGATCGCGCTGCTTTTCTTCGTTCGAGGCCAGCCGGTTGAAGGCGTATTCGGTAAGCATGGAGCCGGCGAAGAGGATCAGGAGCGGCACGGTCCACGTCCAGAAGGAATGCAAGGCAAAAAAGGCCAGGCCGGCGACAGCGGCCGAAACCGCAAACATCGCGAACCGGATTGTCTGGGCCATCTTATTTCCCTGTCCCATTAGAAGGATCGAGATCTTCGGCTAAGGAGTCTGGCGCGGCCCCCGGCCTCGTTAGGCAGAGGGCTTTTCATATCGGTTGGCCAAGTCTACACCATCGGTCGGGCGAAAACGCTGGTGGGGCGCCATGAAACCGATCGCGATTGCAATTCCGTTACTCTTCCTCGTGGTGCAGGCTCAAGCGCAAGAGCGCAGGGATATCGCCGGCCTGAGTTGCGCCGAAGTTCAGGCACTACTGAAGCAGGACGGCACCACCGTCATTCGCTACCGCTCCATATTCAACCTCAGCCTGACGCGCTACGACCTCTATGTCAGCGGGCAGAAGCAATGCGGCCCTGGCGAGGTGGCTACTGGCGCAGGCGTGCCGACGACCGACACAGATTATTGCCCGGTCCATAAATGCATTGCGAGCAATCTCTTCGTGGCAAGGTAGCCGGCCAGGTCGAGCACTGCGCCGAAAGGAGGCCGGGGCTTTTCTTTGACAAATCCTTCGCGACCCGATCCGCAACCAACGCGCGGTTGTGTGCAAGCCGTTCGAGCGAAGGGATCGCCGCCTTACCGCGCAACCCGTTGAAGCAGCGCCACTATCTGCCTTGCGATCCCGTCACTCTCGTCCTCGAACAGTCCGATGAGTGCGTTGGCGCCTTTTTGCGGGCCGAGACAGGCGACCGGCGTTCTTCACCTGCATTCCTGACTACGAGAGCCAACGGGGCGGAACCGAATCAAGGGTTCGCAGCTTTAGGGTTCAACGAAGATAAGGCGCACCTGATGTTCAGAGACAAAGAAACACAGATTTTGGAAGCCGGGCTGTTCGTCGCGATCCCGGTTTCTATCCTGATCGCGGTGGTGATGGTTAGCCTTACGTTCGGGTGGTTAGGATGAGCAAGCGCAGGGGTTCGCCGCCCGGCGACTTCTTGATTTGTTCCAGCCCTTGCAACTTGCCGCAAACGCAAAGTAGCGGGATAAGGCAAAACCCCTCTTAAGTTTTCACTTTCCGTTCTCGTCCCCGGCAAACCGCTAGCAAACCCTTGCCATCGCGATCGGCATCAGGAATATAATCCTTCGGTGCGGCGAACCCTTCAACGGAGATCGCCATGCCTCAAAAGACCCTCGCCGACACCCTGGGCGCCCGCGAAAAGATGTATGTCAATTGCGGGCACCCCATGTGCTGCAAGTCGACCAAGCTCGATATTCAGGCGCAGATCGATAGGCTCGGGTCTGATCACGGCTCGATGCATGAGGATCTCGTCGAACTGTTCGTCTGCTCGCATTGCAAGGCCGCGGGCCGAGAGCGCCGGCCGGTGTTCTTCACCTTCGTCCCTGACTATGAAGGCCAAAATCGGGAGCGCAACCGCGATTGGAAGCCGACATTCGATCAAGCAGGGAAGGGACTTCAGTCGTAGTTTAGCAATGTCTAATATGCCTATAACTTAGGCAACGCGGGCAAAACCCCCGAATCCATACCCCCCGCAAATGGCCCGGCGCGCCGATGTCCACCCGACTTTGAGGCGTTCCGGGCCATTTCCCAATGTTCCGTCCGGAACGCGATGACCGACAAGCCCGCCACAACCTACATCGTGAGTGTGTTCGACAAGCCGAACTGGCGCACCATCCTGACCACCAAGGACAAGGCAGAGGCCGAAGCGCTCGAGCAGGCGATGGTCCAGGACGGCGTAAAGGCGCGGGTCGAGGAGATCACGCCGAAGGCGAAGCGGCGCTAGTTCATCAGCAGGTAGGCGCCCATGCCGGCCAGCAGCAGGCAAGCGGCCATGCCGGTTCATGTCGCGCTGCCGATAGCGCCAGACGGCGCCAGCGAGCATGGTGGCGGTGATGGCGGCGAGGTAGAACGGGATCATGCGCTACACCCTGTAGTTGACAGGCCCGCCTTGCCCGCCCAGATTGCAGGGGGGATAGGGTATGGGCAAATGGACAATCAATCTTGGAAAACGGCGGTTGAACTCGACGCAGCAGGCGGCAGCCCGTTCGTTCGTGTGATCGAAAACGGCGTCGTGCACATCAAGGCATTCAGCGCGCAGTGTGAGGCCGCAGCGTTCGCGCAAAGCGAGAGGGCGCGACTAGGTGTTGCGCAAATTTCGACGCCCTACCTTACAGATAACTAGCGTTTCTTCGACCGGACCACCGCGCGCAAGCTTCGCCCCCGCAAGGGCGCGCTTGACGATTTCAGCGAAACTGAGATGTGAGCAGGCGATTAACATCCTCCAAGCTGTGCACCCGGATAAACCGTTTGCCGTCAGCAGTGGGATCAGACTGATAGAAGATCACGCCCATGAGGAAGCGTTGCAGCCTGTCGACATCACCATCAGGAGCGGTGAGCACCCAGAGACCGCCACCGCTCATGCCGCCGAACGTTGTCGGATGATGCTCGACATCGACCATGACGTTTAGGATGGCAAAGCCGCTCAACGTGCTCGGAGCCACGTCTTCACAGTATCCAGTCATTGCCGTAAAGCCAGTGCGTTCCGGCATTCCGTCGCCGGCTGGCACTTCAATCTTGGTCTCGTCTATCACGCCGGAAACAAGATATTCCGACGCCAGTTGGTCCGAGGTCATACCCCTAATTTCGCGAACCTTTTCGAGATCGTAGAACGAACCCCCGCGAGCTCTCATGGTGCTCATCGCGTCGAGATCATGAATCTGGAGAAATCCGAGGTCAGGCATCACAGCGTCGCCACCCCAGCCCGGAGCATAGAATTTCCGGGTTAGCTGAGCGTCTATCTTGGCCTGCTGAAGGCTGTCTTGGCGCGTGAACATCATATACCCGAGCAGGCCCGAAGCGGGGATCTCGTCGAGCACATGAGCGGCCGTGAGAATGCCGTATGCCTCGCCAGGCATTCTGGCCAGCGTCCCCGATCCGATTGACTCCGGTGGAACTGCTTTGCCACCGGCATCTCTGATCTTGAAGAGCCCTATCAACGATGCGGAGGCCTGAACCGCCAGTGGATCCCTCGACGCATCGGGCAAGCTATAAGCCATCTCCGGACCCCTCACGCTTGACGATTCCCCCGAACCAGCGCACGTTATGCGCACCCGCCGACTGTTGGAAGCAGTCGACGGGCACTTGCCACCGGAAGCCTTGCAGGGCCTCGAAGTGACCGACACCAGATTTATCATTCCCGTCACGATTCGCTAGGCGTTGCCTTGGCTTCCTCAACCATTGGAGAGGAAGCAAGACAATGACCACGATGACACGTCGCGCCGCGCTTGGCGCAATTGCCTCTATTCCGGCCATCGGCGGCGCTGCAGCCGCGCCGGCCGCTCCAGTCCTGTCGCCGATCACGACAAGCTTGCAAGACGCTCTCTTGGCCTGCCAGTCGGCCGAAGACCACTACAGCGCTTGCGAGGCACGCGAAGCCGCCATTGCCAACGCTCTCGGTGATAAGCTCTTTCCGGAGTGGAAGGCGCCCGGTGGCATCCGCTCCCGTTGGTCACACGTTCCCATGGTTTTCCGCACCTCCAAGGCCCTTGAAGCTGAGATCGATCGCAAGCGGGAGAGTATCGAGAAATCCTTTGCTGGCGGCATGATGAACCGACCAGCCTACGACAGATGGATGCGCGAGGTTGAGGCACAAGGTGCCGAGGGGCTTGCATCGCTCCGAGAAGGAGAATCCGTCATCGCGGCCAGCGGGCATCCCGAAGCGTACCGTCAAACCGACGAAGCCTTTTCCGCCGCAAGGGAGGCCTTTTATGCTGTCCTTCGCCATCCTTGCCGGACGATCGAAGATGTTCGTGCCAAGGCTAATTGCCTTCTTCGCAGCCACCAGCGCGTGGGCGTTGACGTAGATGGCGACGATCTTGTTGCGTGCCTCTCTTCGCTCCGCGAGGCGGCATGATGATCGCGCTCATCCCGACAGGACGAGGCAGCTACGTGCGCGGTGGGACGATATCACTAGCCGAGCCAATGCGCCGCTACGACCTAGCAAACGGCCACCGGACGATGACGAGGGAAGCGGTGATCGCCGCCTTCGTGGAATCATGAGCGAGCAAGCCAGGGGAATTGATCGAGACGAACGTGATCAACCGCCGTCGGGCTGGTTTGTGATCGACGTGATGCGCCGCAAAGCCCGGAAATGGGACTGGACGGCGCTTATGACCGACACTCATCCTGACGACGACGATCTGCAAGCGTGGATCTTCGCGAGAAGTTGCTGGGTTCGCATTCCCGGCAAGCATCGAGACCGAGATGCCGCCTGGGATATGCTCGATGCGATGTCAGCCACGCGCCATTGATCAAACCGCAAATTTGCGGAATGGCCCGCGGCCTCACGGTGGCGGGCTTTCAGCGTGGTAAGTCTCGCAACAGCCATAGCTGATATCGTGGTGGCCTCGCCAAAAGGAGGGATCGATGGTTTCAGTTATTGCAAGTCAGCATCGGCAGACACCGGAACCTCAATTGAAAGCTGCAAAGCCAGACACAAGCGAGGGGTTCGCCCCGGGCAAGAGTGCCGATAGCGTAGGGCATCGCGCCAAGGCAATGGTTGCCGAAACAGGCGACACAGATCCCAATTCGCAGGGTAACGCCGCATCGAAGATCGCCAGAATGGACATCACCGTTTTGACGCCGCCGCCCGTCCCTGAAGAAACACCTTCGGAATAGGATTCTGGCCCGCTGCCTAACGGTAGCGGGCTTTTTCGTTCGCAGATTGCGGCAGTCCCTTAATGGTTATGGGACTGCTGGAAGCCGGCCGCGTCGTATTGAGATACGCTTTTCGGATTGTTTGAGTTCTGCGGCTGCTCGCCCGCATAATGTGTTCCCGCATTGCCATCGGGGTTGAAGGCTGAACCCGGAGCAGAGCTTGCGTGGCCAGGGGTGGCACTTCCGGTTTCGGCGGTTCCGATCTCTTGGCTGGGCTGACCTGTCGTACCCGTTACGGTGTGGACATTGGCAGCCAAAGCCGTGCCAGCGGAGGCTAGGAGCACGCCCAGCATTATCGGAATGAGACGATGTTTCATGGTTGTTCTCCCAAAAAAGCGGTTTGATTTCTAGGGCGCTCGGAGTCTTGGGAGCACCCGGCGAACTAAAGACTAAAACGCTTTTGGGACCGCCGTTCTTCCCGAGCATGGCAAATGTTGTCGCTGGCCGCGAGGTGGCGGGCTTTTTGACGGGCGCTATTGGAACTAAGAGAGCGGCGAGCCGGTTTCAGGGATGGGAGGAGATCGACATGCCAACCAAAATCAAAGAGCCGCCACCACCGAAGCCAGACCCGAAGAAGGCACCTGTCCGTCCCGACAAGGAGGCATCGCCAGAGCCTCAACATATCGATCCGCCACCGCGAGACGTGCGAGAGGCACCGGCACAAAATCCAAACGGCGATAGGAATTCCTAACCGCCCCCACCGCCAAGTCCGCTGCCTCACGGTGGCGGGTTTCTCTATTTTCTATATCGCCCTTTCTCGCACCAATATTGGACGACGACACCCGGTTGCGCCTTAAAGAGAGCGGCTGCGATTTGACAATTCTCGCGGTTGTAGCCCTCTGTCTCCGTTGCATCGAACGTCGCCACATGGATCCGCATATCGGCGGCAGCGGAGCTTCGGTACAGTGTGTAGATGACTGAGTCGTCAGCCTTGGGCGCGCAGCCAGCCAAGACTGAAACCAGCGCCACGGTGCGCGATAATCTCATTTCAACATCAGCGGTTGCCCGAGCGGAAGCCACGTAACCTCGCCGGTGGCCGTACGTACCAAGTACCACGTGTTAGCCGTCTGTCGGTCAAGCAAGACGGTTGTCGGCTGCGACTGCCCAGGATTCATAAAGGCCGCGATCGATCGCTGCGAAACCTCATATCGAGGCTCGCTGTTCGAGCAGCCCGCCAAGACAGCAGCTATGGCGATGCCGAAGATTGCGCGGCGCATAAATATCCCCTCCCCATGTCGCGTCCATGTCGCACGGACCTGCCGATAGTGTCTGGAAACCCTTGGAAATCAACTGTAGTAGTTTGCAACATGGCGCGACATGAAATCAGCCACCCAGATGCAGTGTGAAGCACCTAAGGAACTGATTTAATTTGAAGAAATTTGGTAGCGGGAGAGGGATACCGCCAATACAGTGCGGCCACTGAATTCGTTTGCTAACTCGACTCCTTTGTAAGTTATAGGGCGGTTTGCAGCTTTAAATCGTGTCCCGCAACCACTTCTGTTGAGGTGCTCCCGGATTTTGGACCGCGAGGCTTGGGGAAATTCCCGTCAGTTGTCAGCTTTCTCCGCCTCTCGCCTGGCCAGCAAGAATTCATCGGCCACTATTCGATCTAGCTTGGCAATGGCTATCTTCATGTCCTCCCAGTCGGAGCTGCTTAACCAAAGCTGAGCCTCGTCCGCGACATCGGAAAAAGCTCCAAATATCTCGGCTCCGCTACGAAGGCCGCGATGAGCGGGAATTTTGAGAGGGAAACCCACTTCCACTGTTTGCTCCAAACTGACGGTAAACGACCATTGGCCGTCTTGCTGAGATAAATGGAGTTGTTCCACTCCCTCACCATGTTTTCGAAGTCGCCTCCATAGACAAGAACCTTCCTCGCCACGTTTAACGCCCCTTAAAGCTTACCTTACGAGTCCTCGCTCTGGCGCAGGCGAAGCCCGAAGACGCAACCCAGCGTCAGGACTGTCTCAAAGGCAAGATCGGAATAGCGGGGCTGGCCACCGCGGGTTTTCGCCGCAGCGCCTGCCATGCGGCCAACGCTTCCGGTGTCACCCATAACGTCAAGCTGCCGCGCCGCCGCAGGCCTTCCTCATATTGTGGCCAGTTCGTCACCTTGTATTTCATCTGCGGTATTCGGTGAAGGCGGGTGGCATTGTGTTTGAAGGGCATCAAGCGAAGATCATCTGGTTTGCGATCTCGCTCGCCTATCGGCAAATCCTTAAAATCGATCCATGCACCAAAGCCCACCAACGCCGCTGTACTCTGCTCAAGCAGGGGATTGAGGTTCGGTTTCTCCCAAAACGATCAGGTTTTGGGTGGCGTGGTGTAGTCGAAGTAGAGACCGGCATGGCTTTCGCCGAGCCCGGCCTTGACCTGGCGCCCGCGCCAGAGATGGGTCGAACCGTCGCTCCAGCGGACCAACTGATCAACAAGCTGCAATCTGAGTCCGGCGCGTCCCACTTCTTCTTCGAAGACTTGATCGATCTCCCGTGCCAGCTGTCCGCTGCTCTCGCGCAGCGTGAGACTGGTGGATTCCATCAGCATCGCCCGTTGCAGCATGAGCCGCGTTCCGTTGGTTCCCTCGATTGGCTTCGCGACGAAGGGCGCCCAGCCCTGCGGCACCCAGGTGCTGAGCTGATAGGTGAGGTCCGCGTTCGCCGCGGCCGGCACCTGCGGAACCGGGTCGGGGATGCCCGGTTTGATCGTCACCGGCTTCCCCGCGGCGCCAAGCACGGTCTTTTCGATGGCCCACGCCAGATTGGCTTCCTCGTCGCGCTGCAACAGCACATCCTCGAGGGGAGGGCTCTGCATCCCGTAAAGCGCTGCCGGAGGCAGGAACAATAACGGGACATCTGCAACAGGCGCATCGACCGTCGAGAGCTGGTACATCCGGCCGGCATTGTCGGCCGCCTGCGTGGCTGGGGTACCCACAAGGGTGGCGACGCCAAAGGTATCGGTAACGACGACCCAATCAACTTGGGCCAGCGAGCCAATCGGCAGTTCGACGGGCACGACGAACCAGTCCGGGCTGTAGATCACTGCACCCTCGACCGCGAGCAGGCGCGCAAGATCGGTGGGGCCGGCATCGAGGCTGCCCAGATCGATGAGCCCATCCTCCATCTCCCAGAAGCGGTCGGCCGGCATGCCGGCGAACGAGACCGAGCGCGGCAGCAGCCGGTAATGGACATCGCCCCCCCTCGGCGGAACTTTGATCCCGGAGGCCTCGTCGGGCGGCGGTCCCCCCGCAAGCGATGCGCCCGGGGCAATGTCGACATCGAACCAGTCGAGTCCGGTGCCGTCGTACTCCGTGGCGGCGAGGGTAATCTCCCCCGCGCCCAGGCCAGGTGAGGAAACCGCAAAGCCATATTCGAGCCGCTGCTGCTGCCAGGCCGGGTTACCCGCCGCGGGCTTGGCCGAAACCGGCATTTCGGCGGCGACCCATCTGTCCCATTCGTCCAGCACACTGTCGAATTGATCCGAATTGCCGGAGGCGGCGCCGATTTCGGCCAGATCCCCGGATGTCAGCTGCCGGGCCGTGAGCCCATCGGTCACGCGACCCGTGAAAATCGCCGCATAGCGTTCCTCCTGCAACCCGGCCTGGGGCGAGGCGGGCGCCTCGAACGGGCATTTGGCGCGCAGCAATGGTATGGCTGCGCCCAGCCCTACCGCGGCCAGCCGCTGCTCAAGTTTTTGCCCGGCCTCGACCCGCACCTGCCAGGCACGGGAAATGTCGATGCGCTCGGCCTCGACCAGCGCTTCGAGCGGCTGCATTGTGGGGTAATAGTCAACGGCGCCTCCGGGGTCGTCCGTCAAAAGTCCCGGGCGAAAGCGGGTGAGGCGCGCATAAGAGGCGCGCAATTCTACGCTTGCCGGCGAGCCGCCGTCGTCGCCGGTGAATTCGCCCAGCTGCAGTTGCCGGGCAAGCAGCCACATCGGGTCGGCGATTTGGGCGGCGAGACCGACATCGATATCGGTCGTCGCCGCGTGCGGTTCGATCCGGGCCCAGTTGGTGAGGTCAGCCATTTTTCAGCACATCCAGATTGGCGCTCCGCCAATGGGCGGTATCGGTCAGCTTGCCGAAGAGATTGCTTGCGACCTGCTCGAGCGGCACCGTTGGGCCCATGCCATCGCGGGCGTAAATGGCCGGCAAATATTCATCCACGGCTGTTGGGGCGAGTTGCGGCAGCTCCACAGTCCTGAGGCTGGCAAGGTCCAGCGTATCGGCCAGCATCGCTTCGAGCATCGGCCACGACCAGGGTTGGTTGCCATTGTCCGGATCAGGGTGCACCGCGAGCAGGATCGATTGCGGCGCCCTGGCATTGGGGGCGTCGTAATAGAAACTGATGCCCGTTGTCTGCGTGGCTGCAGGGATGACCTCAGTCCATTCATCGAGCACGAGGCCAGTGGTTTTTTCGGGCAAGGCTTCCCCATCGGCCAGGAGCACGAGATGGGCGCGTGGACCCGACCAGCGCTCGAACTCTCGAAGCCGATTGGCTTTGTCGAGGTCCGCCGGATCGATGGCCCGCGATCGCAGGCGTCCTGCGAGCCAGCTATCGTCCGGTCGGGCCGGCAGCTGAGCCACACGCGCTGCCAGCGCAGGCCCGTCAAGGGCGCGGGCAAAATTCCTGAGATCGTTGATTGCCGCTACCAATGGCCGGACCCGGCCGCTGCGCCGGAGCCATTCGTCGGGATCCGGTCGGTCGGTGCCTGCCGGCGCGCTGTCCGGCAACAATTGCGGCGACGCGCCGACATCAAAGGTCAGGATAGTGGTGGGGCCGAGCAGCAGGCGGGCGCGTTCGACGAGGCCATCGATCGGCGACTGTGCCGTGTTCTCGGGGACTGGCAGGGCGTTGATCATCGTCAAAACCTTCTGCGCCGAGGCGCGAACCGCTATGGCCCGCTCGGAGAGTTTTGCAACATCGAGACCGGCTGCCTGCGACGCGCCGGGTAGACCGAAGCCGACCAGTGCAGCAAGGCCTGCGCCGAGCGCTGCGGCGTCCGGCGGCTGCTTGGCGATTGCGGCATCAAGATTGGCACAGGCCTGGACAAACGCTGCCGCGGTGCCGTCCAGCCGCAGGCGCACCTGATCGATGTCCTTCGCAAGCCCGGCGGGCGGCACGACGTTTCCATCCGGATCGGCAAGGTGCTGGCCGGTGAGGGGCCTCGACGTCGACAGCACGTCGCGCGCTGCGCCGGCGAGGGCTGTGAGCTGGTCCCAACCCAATGACCCTGCGGGAAGAGCACCACCCGGCGGCTGTCGCACCCGGCCGCCCGGCATTCCGGATTCCGCGACAAGTCGGTCGGCCAGTGGGGATTGCGCCGCCGCGGCCCCGGTTGCCTCATTGATGACATCGAGGGCGCAAAGGCCCGGCAACTCCGACAGTTTGATCGCGACCGGCGCCTGGGCGGTGCCGGGAACGAACACCTCGGTGACCCAACGCTCCGGCCTGCCAAGCAGCCGCCGCGCCCATTGCTCCAGTTCGGGGCTCAGCCGGGCGCGTGGCGCGGCGTCGGTCCAGCCGGCAATACCCACATCGCCGTTCGGCAGGAGCAGCACCACCCGATGCGTCAGCGAGTTGCCGTTGCGCGGGCTTCGCACCACGTCGAGGTCTGTCGGCAATGGCTCGCCATAGGCGATGGCGTTGAGCGTGGCGGCGGCACGGGCATGATTGCCGCGAACGATGTTGTGCACACCCTCGGCGAGCAGCAGATCGGAGACTGCCTCTATTGCTCCGTCGAGTTGTTCGATCAGCGGCTCGATCTGGGCGAGGATGGCCTGCGCTGAGTTCGGCAGCGCCGCGCCGCCGTTTTTGGCCGCATGCCAGGCGGACCAGAGCAGTTCGCCATCGACGACGTCGTGCGGCGCTACCTGCTCGGCGGCGCCGTCACTCATCGGCACACTACGTTGCGGATAGGCCGCGCGCAAATCCGCGATCAGCCGGGCAAGTCCCTGATCCTGCATCGACCGCTCAAGCCGATAGCCGAGGACCGCTCCGAGCGGCTGGCCGTTATGGACGGCGTCGAGCAATTGCGTCGCCGCGCGAACCCGCGCCGAAGTGAGGTCGATGCGGGCGACGGAACTGCCGGCATCGTCGCCGTGACTGAGCTCCGCTGAACGCAGGATCGCTGCGGTCTGCGCATGGACGATCGAGGGCGCATGCACCCAGCCGACCTGCCGTCGCGGCGCCACCGGCGCCGGCTGATCGGCATAGCGGCCAGGCAGGTCTTCGAGCGACGCCGCGGGATCGCGATAGAG
Source organism: Mesorhizobium sp. P2_E9 (assembly GCF_056403815.1). Taxonomy (NCBI): domain Bacteria; kingdom Pseudomonadati; phylum Pseudomonadota; class Alphaproteobacteria; order Hyphomicrobiales; family Phyllobacteriaceae; genus Mesorhizobium; species Mesorhizobium sp. P2_E9. The sequence goes on along the minus strand of NZ_JBFUET010000020.1, from coordinate 20,367 downwards.
GGGCAGGTTGACCAGCCATCCATAAGCGCCAATGCGCAGCCCCCTCGGGCGTCGCCGGCGCAACAAATCGAGCCGCGCGGTCGCGATCGAAGTGATCCATGCGTCGACCCGCGTCCCACAGGTCGCGAGGCTTTCCCCCAGCAATCGCTCGAAATCGGTCGCCTCCAGCGTCTCTGACGCCAGCCCCTCGATGGCTGTTCGCGTGTCGATGAACGCCGCCGTTAGCGGGTCACCCACCATCTCTATCCCGCCGAAACGCCCGAGCAAGTCGCGATCGGCGACCACGCGCATGAGGTTCGCGTCGGCGAACTCGGCGGCAGGAATACCGAGATTGTTTGTCGCCAAGACGTCCCTGATCGGGGTCGCGAAAACGGCGGCGGTCGAAAGGGCCGCCCCGGCGGAGAGCTGGCTGAGTTCGACTGGCCTCGCGATGATCTCGGTATAGATCTTGTCCCATCCCGCCGCTTTTCGGACCGCCGCGAAGGCAGCCTGCTCATTGGCCTGGAGAAGCGATCTGATCAGCAGCTGAAACAGCAGGTCGTCGCCCGGCGGAACTTCTGGCACTAGATCGAAGCCGGTCGCCCCAGGATGGTAGGTTGCCAGCCAGGGGAGGTAGTCGCGCGGCGTCTTGCCGGCTTCGGTATCAACAGTGGGTATGGTGAGCAGGCTCCTCTGCCCGATATCGAGATCGAAAAAGCGCGCCCGCTTCGGCAGCGCCGGAATTTGGCCGAGCAGCATGCGGTAGATCTGTGCCTGCGTCCTGTCGGCGAGATCTGCCTTGCCCGCGTCAGTCAACTGTTCCTCGCCGACAATCACCCAGGGATGGGGCTCGCTCGAATAGTATTTCAGCGCCGCAAGTGGACCGCTGACTTTGCGCATGCCATAGCCTGAAGGATGCGGCACGGGCCCGAGGCCCATGATCTCGATAAGGCGTTTGCTTGCGACGTCGACGTCGGAAAGTTCAGATGGCAGGGCAGGGGCATTTTGCGCCGCATAGGTCCAGAACGGCCGTACCCTCGCGAGCAGCGAAGCGAGTTTCGCCAGCGTCGCCGGCTCACCCGCCTGGCGCTGCCATCTGCCCGGATCGGTCACCGGCAGGATGCCGTAGGGCTGGCGGCCCAGCAGCATGGTGGGCAGCGGCCCGCGGCCGCGCACATAATCCCGAAAGTGGCGGCGGCCAAAACCGTAGGCTTCGCTAAGGCCGTCTATTGCACTTTTGTCCTCCGTAGCATCGATGGCCTTGGGCAGCAAAAGCGTGCCGATCATTTCGCCCCAGGTCACTGGAAAGAGCGCGTCGTTCATCAGCCGCGCCGGCCGCTGCTCGTTATGCTCGCCACTATCGAGGTCGGCGAACGCCCCTGCCGGCAGGCCGAGGGCAGCAGCCGCCACCTGGGCATTATTGCCGCCGCCACGGAGCAAATCGGCTGGTGCAGGCATCGGCGCTGGTGGCGCCGCCGCTCGCACCGCCGCTGGATCCGGCCGTGACTGCCACGCGGCGCGCTGCCCGCGCAGATTGTTGGTCGGCGTTCCCTGCAGCAGGAATTTGGCCCCGTGCACGGCTTTGTGGCGACCGATGAGATCCTGCAGCGCCGCCGCCTCGGCCTCCGCTCCGCCATCATTGAGCTGCTCGCGCAGTCCGAAGACCAGCAGCCGGCTGATGCGGTTGGTCTTCGCGATCGAGGCCGTCTCGTTGCCGGCGGCATCAAAGCTGGAGAGATCGATGGTGACCGCCATGCCGACCGCTTCCGCCTCGGCGTAATCGGCGAGCCACTTTGTCGCCTTGTCGTGCGGCGTGTCGCCATGCGGATCGAGCGAGAGCCGCAAGTCTGCATCCTGGCTCGGTCCAACCGCCAGGGGCTTGCGAATGGCGCCGCCAATCGTCGCAAAGGCTCGGGCTTCCCCGACCCATCCGGTGACCAGCCAGCGGTCCGGAAGCAGTTCGGCCGTCGCTGCCAGCACGCCCCGGCGCGGTGGCTGGTCGTAATCATGCTGCGTCTGGTCGGCCACGTAAGCGGCGCGGTAGGGCTTTACACTCTGGCAGAGCCGCTCCCACGCCGCCTGCGCGGCACGCTCGGCAATGACGGGCGTATCGGCCGGAGTTGCCACAGCGCTCCAATAGACGGCGCCCGCGGCGATCTCGGCTTGGTTGAGATCGACATTGTGATCGTCGATGGAGATGTCGTCGGGATAGATGCGGACGCGCAGCACCGGCATTTTGAGCGCCGGCAAATCTGCGCTCAGCGGCCGGCTGCCGAATCTGACCTCGAGCCGCACGGGCAGGAGCGCCAGAGGCAACTCCCGGTCGACATCGCCGAAGAGATCGTCGGGGATCGGGTTCATAGATAATCGCTCGCTTTGAGCAGCACCTGGAACGGTTGCTGCATGAGGATTGAGGCAATCTCTCCGGCATGACTGGCCGGGCCCCAGATGACGCGATCGTTGCCCGCCGGCACTGCCCAATTCTCCTGCCCGGTGATGTTCCCCGAGACGCTCAGATTGCCGGTCCTGACCAGTTCCGCCGGGATGTTCTGCCAGGCGAGGTCGCTGATCTTGCCGACGGCCGCGGGGTGCGCGCCGGGGTTGTCGTCGAGGCCGAATTTGGGTTCGTCGATCGGCTGCGTTAGGGCAATGAACCAGCTATTGCCGTCATTGGAGGGCGCGGTGAGTTCGCCAAGCGTCACGGCCAGCCCCGCATAGGTGATGTCCGGATCGAGGAAGTCGCGGAAAAGTTCGCGTACTGACGGCGTCTGGGGATCACGGACGAATGTCGTGCCGGCGGCCGACTCCGTGGCTTTGCCGCGCAGGGCGGTGATCACAGTGTTCGGATAATGCCGAAGCAGATCGCCACGCACCACGACCACCACATCTTCCCCGGGATGCACATCATTGGCGGGGCCGTTCGAACCGAGTTGGCCGTCCCAGTCCGGGATTGGTTTGATGTCATCGGGGCTGCCGGGCGGAGTGGGCCAGAATCTGGGAAAGCAGGTTCCCATCATGTCGGTCGGATAACGCCGCCACTGCAATTCCCGCGCCATTTCGTAGGACGCGCCCACTAGGAATGCTTCGACAAAGCGCGAATTGGCCACAAGGATGCTGATCGAATTGGGCGGCAGCTGGTCGGAGTGACCGAGGATCCAGTTCCGATCAAGCTGTTTGAGGCGGTTGACCGCCGGGTCATCGAACCGTGGCGCCGCCATGGTTTCGTGCACCGGGGACCGGCGTCGCAGCCCGTACCGGGGAGCGGGCAGGGTGATCGCCCACGCCAGCATCTTCTTATATTGGCTGGTGGGTTCGAGAAGGGTCACCACCGACTGCTTGAGGGTTGCGGCAACGGCCACAGCGCTAGGTGCGATCAGGTCGCGCTGCGCATCGAAGGTCACCGGCCGCTTGAGCCCGCCGATTGCGGCTGCCACCGCCGCCGGGTCCGCTCCCCATAGTTGCGGAGAGATTTCAACATCCTGGTGGAACTGCGCCATCACCGCGCTGCGGACGGTGGCATAAGTCGCCACCCCCTTCGCCTTGTCGGCGGCGACGTCGGTCGAGCGCACGAACTCGAAGAGCTGATCACGCTCCGCGGCATTGACCCGCAGCTTTATCCGGGGATTGTCGAGACTTAGAGCGATGGCCCCTCCGGCATTCTGGTCCACCTGCTGGGCAGCGGCGATCAGGCTGAGGTCGGCCGCGCTCAGGTCGACAATAGCAGGTGCCTGGTTCGTTGCGACCCGCCGCAGCCGCTGCGAGAGCGAGAAGGCGATCCCCGGCTGTTGCTGCACCGCAATACCGCCCGCGACGTGCTGCTGCAGCTGGGTGACCTGGCCGGGCGACAGGGTGAAGCGTCCGAATACGCTCGGGTCGACCCGATTGGGGCCAGCCGCCTGGGGTGGCGCCGGTTGAGGTTGGGGTTGCACGATTTCGATTCTGGCCTGTGTCGCATCGATCAGCGAACGCAAATTTGTCAAATTCTGCACATGCTGGTCGAGGGTGAGGCCCGTCGCCGCCTGGATGGCCCCGTTGGTAAGCCCTGCGCGCGTCAAAAGCTGCGCGAAATCTGGGGGGGCCAGTAGTGCACGCTGTCCAAACCGTGGGGCGTCTGCCTGGAGGGTACCGGCCAGCATCGGCGTAACGAGCGCATCGAGCTGGCGGGAACTATTGGCCACAACCGCCCCGATCAAGGTTCCACGCACGATCGCCTGCGTCGCATAGCGGGTGGCGCGAGTGAAATTGGCACCAACGACGGTGAGCGGCATCTTGGTCGCCGCAACCTGCGTCGCCACGGTGGCGCGCTCTTCGACCCGAAGCCGCCCAAGAGCGGGCATTGCGAGGCGTAGCGCGTTTGCCGGCGTCCGCGTCGCCAGTCGCTTGGCGTGCAAATGGACCGCCGAGGACATGAACATCAGCGCCCAGCGCGCGCGCCGGTTCGCCTCCGCCAAGGCCTGCAACTGATTCCAGGCGCTGGCCATCAGGGCTTCCTGGTCGCGCTGTACCATCCGCGTTCCAAGCGCGGCCACGGCCCGCGTTTCCGGATCCGCATTGAGTTCGGTCAGCCAGGCGGCCCGATCAGGAAGCACCGGCTGGGCATTATCGGGCGCATCGTCGAGAGTCGGCCGTTGCGCATGCCACTGCCCATAAATCGGCGGCCCTACCACCGGCCGGTCAATGCCTTCGTGTCTCTCTGTTTCGGCCACATTGAGGACGCGCTTCAACGCTGCTCCCACGACCGGGCGGCGTTCGGCGTCCGGCGCTGGCGCGAGCGGGGAAAGTGGTCCCGCTCCGCTCGCCTTGGCGATCGCGGTGCCGACGCGGAGCGCGACAGGGGCAAATTCGGCTGAGGCCGGAAAGCGCCCCAGCCGCGGGTCGAGGTAGACGGTCCGCTCGCCGACGTCGGCGCTCGGCTTCACCCCCTTTAGCTTTTGCGCCAAGGTCTCGAAATCTCCGGCCGGTCCGGTCCTGAAGCGCCAAGAGTGGAACACCGGCAACACCACCGTCGGCTGCTGGGTCGGCCAGGCGCGTTTGAGCCCGGTCGCGTCACCCTGCGCGTCCAGCGCGGCGGCCCCGAGCCCGGCCTGCACGCCCAACGCATAGGTCGGAACCACACAGGCTACCCAGCTGCGATCCGCCTGCAATCGTCGCGGCGAGATCAGGCGGGACAGCACAAGTCCGCAATTTGACTCCCACGCCTTGACCGCTTCAACCGGATCGATGTCGCCTGGTGCAATCTGCACATGCGCCCAGGCCCATGCCTCGGTGAGATCGGGCAGCTCGGCGATAGCGGCCTCGACGACCGGATTGGGCGAGCCCACCCGCGCCCGTACGCGCTGTGTCCCGGACTCTTCCTCGAGCACCACGAGTGCGATCCAGGGCGAGAGCTGGTGCCTGTCGCCAGGGGCCGTCGGCGAGAACAGCCAGGGCAGGTCGGGATGTGCGAACTCGACATGGGCGAGATAATTGGGCTCGAAATTGTGCGTTTCGGGCCGCGGCACCATCCGTACGACCTGATTGCCGCTGAGCCCGGTCAGATCGCCGGGTCCGAGCACATGGTAGCTCAGCGTATTGGTGTCTTCCCGGCTTGTCCCGTCCTTGGCAGTAAGCGTCACGCTGCGGGTTATGGACGCAAGCGGGCGTCCCATCTCGACCGGTTTGGCGCCGTCGATGGAAGCGGCGGCGCCGCGCCGCCAATAGGGCAGGAAGTGATGCGGCCCGGACATTATTGCAACTCCCAGGCCGGTGCAGCGGCAAGCTGCAGCCCGGCCGCATTGGACAAATCGAACCCCGCCGCATCGGCGAGCTCGCGCCGCGGATCCCGCGGCTTGACCAGCGGTACCTGGACCTCGATCGGACGCGCCCGCAGGCCGTGCACCAGACCTTCCTGTTCGAGAACGCCGGCCCACCGCCGCCAGATGCCCTCGCTGTGCAATTCGAGAATCTCATAGTCGCACAAGCGAGCAATGGGCGTTGGCTCGGCGAGGATGCCGTGCGGGATGATATCGAAGCCGCCCGGCAATGCGGCGTAGCCGCTCTGGGTCAACCGGGCGTTGTCGTCCTGTGCGAAGAACTGGTCGGGCACGAACTCGTCCGAAACCGGCTGAACCTCCGCGTCGGCGACCGCCACATGCAGGGTTGCCGGCTGGCCAAGCGCGACGCCATCGACGCGGGCGAGTTCGGTCTCGATCGGGATGCTGTGCTGCCGGAAAGAGATGCCGCTGAGCGGGTGGATAAGCATGTGGGCACCCGGCCCGGCGCGCAGCGTGACCAGCTGCGGCACCGCGGCCGAGCTCGCCGACCAGTTAGAGGCAGTGGCGAGAGCGTCGACCAGTACCGCGAGCGGATCGCGCGGCACGGTGCTCCCGGGAGGATCGGGGCCCCAGCTCAGTTCCGGGAGGTCGATATCGACATCGAAGAACAGCACCTCGATCGAGGCGTGGCCGGTGATATGCCATTTGGCCGGCCCGCCGAGCGAGCCGTCAAGGCTGATGCTGGCGACATCGAAATCGGCGCATTCGACGCTGATCGATGCCTGCAGACGAGCCCCGAAACCGAAGGGCTCGGTGTTGATGAAGGCGTCGAATTCGGCAAAACCGTGGATGCCGAAGCCGTCGAACCCGGCCTGCAGTTCGACCCGGGCGCCGAACTGCAAGGATGAGGTGGTGATGGCAAGATAGGCCTCGGCTCTGAGGCGGAGCACCGGGCTCGAAGACAGGTCGACACTGAGCCGTCGCATCCCGGCCATGCCCTCGGGCACCGGGAAGCCGGGGTAAAAGCCGCCAGCGGAGACCGCAAACAGCGGATTTGGACCGGTAATCATGCGCAACCGGATGTCGCCGCCTACCTGCATGAAGATGATCCGCGAATCGGCGAGCGAGGCATCGATGCGGATGCCGTTCTGATCGACATCGCCCTTGATGACGGCCTGCAGGAAGATCAGCGGCGCCTGCTCGGCCGGCAGCGTCAGCGCGAAGCGGCCAATGATGATCGCCTTGCCGTCGGCGGTGGAGACGATTACCGCGAGCGTCGCAGAGATCATGGTCGGCGTGCCCCAGCCGATTTTGATCATGGGACCGATAAGGATGCCGTCCGGCGCAAAGGGAAAGCAGCGACTGGCTACATCGAGCAGATGTGGCGCCTCGGCGATGGGATCACGGGGGAACATGAGACGCGACAAATCGCCCGACGCGGTCGCCGCGGTCAGCGCGTCCTCGTCGGCCCGCCGGTTTATGCCGACGAGACCGCCAACGGCAACCAGCGTAAAGCCGAAGGAGAGCTGGATCGGCGGCTCGAACTCTGCCGCCATCAGCACCAGCATCGAGAACTCGGAGAGGCCGAGGACCCCGAGCGCAGTGACGTTGATGAGCCCCAGATTGGCGCTGAAGGCACCGCGCAGTTCCGCATCGGTCTTGCTCAGATAGCCGCCGCCCGTTACCGGGCCAAGGTTGAGCTCCGCCGCCATGCCGGTAGGCAATTTCGGCACTGTCGCAAGGTGCAGGTAACCGAGGCTGCTATCCCCGGCGAGGTTGAGCCTGAACTCGAAGCCGGCGCCAAAGTGTTCCATGCTCGCCGACAGGCCCGGCAGCTGGAAGGAGGCCGACGCGACGAAGTCGAACGAGATCAGCGTCGCCGGGTCGGTTCCCCGCGAGACATCGATTTCGGTGGCAACGCGAAAGGAATCACTCATCAGGTCGACGCCCTCCCCAAATCGAAGACAGGCGCCCCGCCTCCGGATGCGATCGTCAGGGAGGGGCTATAGCTTTCGTCGACCGGGCTTACCGCAATCACTTTGGCGAGGTCGCCAAGGAAGCTCGTGAGATCGACTTTGGCGCCGAGCCCAGGTTGTCCCGGCGCGCCGAACCTGGCCTTGGCGCTCCAGGCAATCGGCGTATTGGCCGCCGCCGCGATCTGGCCGCCGACGTAGGGCTTGCCAACGCTCACGCCGAACGAAGGGTCGGTCTGGGGGAGGATTGCTCGAGTCAGCGTGAGCTGGGCGGTGACGCTGCCCGCCCCCTGTTTCAGGGTTGGCGCGCCACCAATGGGGATGCGGAATTCGACGTCACCGGTGCCCGAGAACGAGAGTTCAAGCGGCTCCTCGGCCTTGGTCAGTTGCGGCCCATCATGGGTCGCGATGATGAAGCCGTTGGTCGCCTGTCCGAGCGCGATCGAGAGGCTGAGTTCGGCCGATTGGCCTGCCGGCAATGGCTGCGTGTAGGTGAGGATGAGGGCGCGGCTCCAATTGTCGCCGGGGTCCCAGGCTCCCACTTTGAGCTGTGGTCCGACGAGCTTTTGCAGCTGCAATGCCGCCATGATCATCAGGCTGAGCCAGTCCTTCGGATCCGCCGCCGCCTGCTTTAGTTTGTCCAGCAATTGCTGGGGCAGCTCGGCAATCTGGCCAGCTTCCTGCTGGGCGTCGTTGATCGCCTCGGTCAGAATATCGCCGAGCCGACCAGCCTGACCGGCAGCCTGATTGAGGCCCTGCTGCAGCAGGGCTTCCAGTCCGGCAACGATTGCATCCACACTCGACGCCATCCCAACCTCCGCCGCCGGCCACTCCCAGTGCCGCGGTCAATTCACCTCATAGATGACGTAATAGGCAGAGCCCTCGACCTGCGAGCGGGCGACTTTTGCCACCGGGCTGGAGCCCGCCTCGCTGGCGAACATGGTGACCGAGCCGAGGAGGTCATCGCTGAAATTATCCCAATCCCAGAGTGACAAATTCTGCGAGAAGCCGAAGTCGAAACTGGACTCGAGATCGATCGACTGGCCGGAATTGACCGAACCATGATTGCCCGGCGACGGCCAGATCGCGTTCTCTTGCCGGCCGAGGTCGCGAGGGTGATATAGAGGTCGCCCGGATCATTGCGCGCGAAGTCGATCGCCGAAATCACTGAGGGAAGCGATTGTATCCCCTGCAGGAGCGCGCCACCGACCTCTGACGGCAGGACCGTATCGGCCAGGCCTGCCGCCGCTTGCAGCACCCCGGCGTCCGTGTCGGTTGATGCCAATACGCAATAAACTGTGTGGATTGTCGCGGTTGCCATTTTTACCTCCGCCTGGAAACGAGCTGCAATCGCGAGACGCATCGCCCGATTGGCTCCGTATCTCGCAGCCAGGTTTCCAATCAATTTTCGAGGCTGCCATCCACCGTTTGATGTAGGCACGCCAGGATTCGATCCGCTACGGTACCAGCGCATTCCAGAGAGTTCCTCCGGTATCGGGCCAGCACAAAGCCTTGATTATTGACGTATCGGCAGCCGCTTTCTGAAGGAAGAGTAACGATAAGCAACAAATTGGACAAGCCGCAATTGCGCCTTATTGGAATTATGGCTATATTGCTGTTAAATGGTTGAACGAACATTGCAACCGGCGCGTCGCGGGGTTGCGCCCTGTACGATATTTACTATTTATGACAATTTATTCAAAAAGTATTAAGTATCGAGATGGCTGGCGGACGGCGCCAAATTGAAGGGGGGGGTCGAGAATGATTGCGTTTTTGCAGTTCGGCGCCATTGGCATTGGCCTGGCGATACTGGCCTTCGGAGCGCGGCTGCTGACCGCCGAGCTGAAGCGCGATCCGCCGCGTCCTGAAGGGCGCAACCTCATCGTTATCTTCATGGCCTTCAGTCTCATCGCCTTCGGCATTTCCGCTTTTATCGAGTTGCAGAAGCAGGGAAATGAACGTGCCGAAAAGGCTGCTGAGTCCAATGTCCGCCAGAGCGTTGCGGCGCTCGACGCCCATCTCAGCGACAAGGAAACGGCGGGCTTCGCAACTCAATTGGACGGCCAGGGCAAGCTGGAGCTGACGGCCTATGAAAATAAGCTCTGCCAGGACCTTGGCCTGATCTGGACCAAGCTGCAGCTCGACGGCTCCCCCAACTGCCATTCAAACATTCAGTAGCGTGTTCAGGCAAAGTGGACACCACTTTTCGCCTCGAACGCGCGGACAATCAAAGACTCCAGGGGTGGGAGCACCTCGCGCAGGTGCAGGACTTCACGGCGGCGGCACCGGCAGCAGATCATTGCAGCGGAGTGAGCTGAGCCGAAAGGGCAATCGGCAAAACGGTCCGCTTCTGCCGCACCCAGATGGGCCGTTCGCCCTCTGCTCGATTTGTTTCAAGCCGTGGAAGCATTTGATTTTGCGTGGCAAATCATCTGCTTTCGATGCTGGCACCCAAACCGCTCGCGAATAGACTTAGCGAGGGGTAGAAGGTTCGTGCGCCACAACGGCAAAAGTATGAAGCAATTTTTAATCTTCTTGTTGCGTCAACCTTGAGAGTTTGTTTGCGCTTCTTACTACGATTGTTTGCGCTACAGTGAGCGGCGCACTTTCCGACGGAAGCGAAATATGCTTCACAGCTGATAAAGCATTCCCGGACTTCCGACGGCCACCGGACGCGAAGCGCAGAACGGTGACATCCATAGGGCGATCAGCGCGCGAGAACAGGTGGTTGGAAGGAGATAGCGTTATGCCGCAGCCATCTTTGTTGAAATTGGGCGTTGTAACCTGCCACGCGACTGATGATTTCATTGGACCAGACGACCTCGTCGGGGTGGTGGGGACGGATCGTTTCCCGATCGGACAGTTCGAGGCGGGGACCAGCTTCGATGTCGGCATCGAGATGCCCATAGCGCCCGGGGTCACGGAACTCACGATTCTCGAGGCCGACGTTATCGAAGACGACGTGCTCGCGACGATCGATCTGACGCAGGACATGGATGTTGACCGGGTGTTCGGCATACTCACTGGGGATGCCCGCTACGACGTGAACTTCGTCGTCATCAGCGGGCCCGACTGATCCCGGCTGGGGCTGAGCATACCGACAGGGAGCGCATCTCCTTGAGAAAGAGAATGAGCAAATGACGGGAGTCAAGCACAACGCAAAGATTGATGTCCGAGACGGATCATCGCGTACAGTCTCAGTCTCTGGGACCGACGCCAAACAATGGAAAGGGTTTGACGATGCCTTTTGATCAACCGACCCTCCAATTTGGTGACAGTGGCCCTGAAGTCACCAGACTTCAAGAGGACCTGACCGCCGTTAGTTGTTTCTCCGATGTCGCAGACGGATCCTTTGGCCAGTCGACCATGGATGCGGTCGTGCTCTTCCAGTCCACGCTCGGCCTGGTCGCCGACGGTGTCGTCAATCAGGACACATGGTCGGTCCTCGAAGGCCCGGAGGCCAGTGTGGAAGACTCCATCGACATCTCCGATCTCCCCGGCCTGACTCTCGCGGTAAGCCACGCCTCCGACGGGAATGTCGACGCCTACCTCGCCGACCTGGGCATTGGTTCCGACAACAACGCGTAGACCGAGACGCCGCTCTGTCTCGGGAAGGGAGCTAATATGGCTTGCGAAATTCAGGAAGTCGGTGTCGCCATCGCTTTGGGAAACGCGGTAGCTTCGACGCCAAGTGTTGCCTTCGGGGCCGTAGCTCCGCCACTCGAGCCGGCTTTGGCACTGAAAATGTGGCTCTCCTGGGCGGCTCTGCTAGTGGCGATCGGCTTCCTCATCAAGTGCTTTGAAGACAATGGCAGGCAGCAGGATGCGGAATCGTTGAAGCGGGAGCTGGACCGGCTACGTCAGGAGCTTGAGAGCCTGAAGCAGAGGGTGCACTAGAACGTCGGGAATCTCGCTGGCGCCAGCCATGGAGCGGAAACACGCGGCCTTGGTAGCTGGCAGCGGGCACAAGCAAGCCTTGGGCATCGGCTGCTCCCGCCGCGCGAGATTTGTGGTTGATTCCAGGGGCAGAGGATCGCGAGACGCCCCCGGGCGAAGAACGGAGGCGACCTCATGGATTCGGGTGACGATCTCGGTGCGGCGCGGGGAGGCGCGTGGACCTCCCTTCCACCCTTCGAGCTGCCGGCGGGCGACGAGCCCCTGCGCTTGGTCGTACGCGAGGTGCAACGCTAATTTGCAGCACGCGGAAGCTTCTCGCGAGGAGCTCGACGAACGACTCACCCTCCTGGACGTCGTTCCCCTCCGCTGAACCAAGGCAGTGAGACGACGACATTCGAGCGCACACGTTTCTGGCCAGCCGCTCGTGCAAGCCTTCCAGCCACCAGCAGGCGCCGCCGATCCAGCCGGCGAGAGTCGAGCGCGCCAGATCGACGCCGTGCCGGGCGAAGGTCTGCGACTGCCGGTAGAGCGGCGTGTGGTCGCAATATTTGGAGACCAGTACCTGCGCCAGCAGCGCCGGCGTTGGCAGGCCGCCGGCGATCAGCCGCTCCGGGGCCGGCGCTTGCACTACCGTCTCGCAAACACGGCAAGCGTATTTGGGGCGGGTGATGCGGACCACGCGAAGCTGCGCAGGAACCCAATCCAGCATCTCGCTGACGCTCTCGCCGATCGCATGGAGCGCGCCGCCGCAGCACCCGCAAACCGCGCCGCCGATGTAGAGCAGCACGTCGCGCGGCAGATGCTCGGGCAGCGCTTGCGGTGGGGTGGCCGCTCGGACGGCTGTTTTTCGAGACTGGGACGGCTCTCCCGGATGCGGGCGATATCGGCGTCGAGATCTTCCAGCGCGAGCGCCAGTTGATCTGGATCGAGGCGCTCGGAACGCCGGCCGAACTGCGCCCGCTGAAGCTTTTTGATGATCGACTGTAGTCGCTCGATCTCTCCGTCGCGGCTTTCGACACCACCCGCCATCTCGCGTACGAGACGCTGCAGGAGAGCCGGATCGGATGGCAAATCATCAAGATCGATCAGCATGACCGAATCTATCACAAACAGCCCCAAAACCCAAGGATTCCGGGCTTTTCTGTAACGGTCGAAGTGCCGATTTCAGCCGGCCAGAGCAGGCCTCCAAACACGCTCGGGTGCGCGCCAGTCTATGCCCTCGATCAGCATCGCAAGCTGTGCCGGCGTCAGCGTGATCGAGCCATTGAAGCCGGCCGTCACCGGCCACGCGAAGCTGCCGTGATCGAGCCGTTTTGTGAACAGGCACAGCCCGTTTCCATCCCAGAACAGGATCTTCAGCATCGACGCCTTCTTGCCCCGGAAGGCAAACAGATGGCCCGAGAATGGGTCCTGCTTCAGCGTTTGCTGCACCAACATGGCGAGCCCGTCGAGACCTTTGCGCATGTCGGTGTAGCTCAGTGCCAGATGCACCTTCACGCCCGCGGGAACGATCATCATCTTCCTGTTCCTCCGCTTTCGAGATGCTCACGAACGGCATCCGGATCGCTGCCGGCGGGCGCAAATACGCGCCGGCCGTCAGGCAGATTGATTGCCGTCATTCCGACCGTCGGCTGCATCAGGTCACGCAGCAAAGGTGTTGTTGGCGTGCCGTCAGTCAGCGCGACGGGCGCAAGCTTCACGCGCTTCTTCTGCGCCACGCCGAACTGCACGCGCCAGCGGAACAGCATGCCGGTGACGATCCCGTGCTTGCGCGCAACCTGCGAGACGCTGACATCAGGCTGGTCGCTCTCCAGCGCAATGGCGTGCTTTTCCCATCGCTGAAGAAGCGTCGGGCAAGTTGCCGGGGCGCGCCAGGATCATCCTTCGATAAGGCCGTCAAGCTCGATTCCGGCGGCGTTCCGATAGCACTAGTGCTAACGACCGGACGAGCGGAGGGATGAAGATGCGCCCGTCAGTCGATTTCGATCTCGCCTTCGTCCAGTCGGTCACGCCAGAGGCGCAGCGAATACGGCGAGAGCTGCAATGCGATTCGCGAACGCCCATGCCGCTCCAGTTCATCGCTTCAACATGCATTGCCCAGAACGCATGGACAGCACGGTTACGCACATCCGTGCTCACCGCGAAGCGCAGCCGTGCCCGCTTTTTCTGCGGCTTCGCTCGCTCTTCCAGACGCTTCTGACGGCGCAATTCCGCCTGATATTCCGCGTGCTTACGCGCCGCGTCGTTGCCCCCAAAGTACTTCAGCCAACGATCGAGCGTGTCCTTCGCCAGGCGATGCACACGGCAATATTCCGTCCGCGTCAGACCACTGCGCTGCCACGCCCAACGTGAACCACCCAGTAGGATTGTCGCGCCTTGTTCTCGAAATGTCTCAAATTCACCGGAGATCCTCCATGCTACGAAGGAACCCCACATGCTGCGATTTTGCACTACCGGAAGGACGTGCATGGACCGGACGCTTACAAACGATCGGGCTATGGCAAGATAAAGCGAGCTTGCGCTCGCACCTCGCTTTGCTCGGTAAGTTGTTGTCTGCACATTGTTTTCGCCTGCGAAAACGAAGCCTTTCCGGACCTTTGAGGTGTATGGGCGGCGGCGGAATTGCCGGTAACGCACTGGTGATGCTTCGAAATCCGATTTGCCGCCGCGATGTGTGATCCGACGTTTCTGCGCCACAGCCTGTCTTTGCACGCTGGAGCACGATCAGCGCTTGCGGCGTCTTGCGGAGCCTCAACCCACCGCTGATCCTGCCGCCATGGTGGACCGTGACGGCAGAGATTTCCGTGTCAGGCCCGGGCGTATGCGAAGCAGCGGCACGCGCATCAATCCGCGCTCGATGCCGTTCGTGACACAGGTGAAGATCGCCGTGCGCAAGGCGGGCGGCAAGCCCGGCAGAGTCGGTGGTTCGGCGGAGAGCAAGAAAGGCGGCCGGTTCAATTCAAGGGGACGCGGCGCCAGCATCGCCGCCGGCCTGGCGCGCGACGGTGGCGGCTGGGGCCGGGAAGGGGGCGGAGGCCGCTTCCGGGCGCGGCGGGTGATGGTCAAGGCACGCGTGGTTAAGTTCGCGTCCCAGCGTGGCGCGCGCGGCGCGAAGATGCGTGGCGTCTCGACCCGGGCGGTCGATGCGCATCTGCGCTATCTTGAGCGTGATGGCGTGGCGCGCGACGGCGAGAAGGGCCGGGTTTATTCCGTGCTCGAGGGTGGTCGCGACAGCGACGAGGGCAAGGCGTTCGTCGAGCGCTGCCGTGGCGACCGGCATCAGTTCCGCTTCATCGTCGCGCCCGAGGATGCCGTCGAGATGGAGGACCTGCGCTCCTTTAACCGCGATCTCATGCGACAGATTGAGAGCGATCTTGGAACCCGGCTAGACTGGATCGCCGTCGACCACCACAACACCGGCCACCCTCACACTCACATCCTGGTGCGCGGTGTGACTGATCAGGGCAGGGTGCTCAACATCGCCGGCGATTATATCGCGCTAGGCATCCGCCATCGCGCCGGCGAGCTGGTTACGCTTGAGCTCGGACCGCAGACCGAGATCGACATCGCCCGCAAGCTGAGAGCCGAGGTGGAGGCGGAGCGGCTGACCCGCCTCGACCGGATGCTGCTTGCGGAGCAGGAGGAGCGTGGCATCGTCGACCTAAGGCCTGGCGTAAGCGAGAGGTACACGCTGCGCGCCAACCGCCATCTCCTGGTCGATCGGGCAAGGCGTCTGGAACATTACGGCCTCGCCTCCGAGACGGAGCCCAGCCGGTGGGTGATTGCCGATGGTGCCGAGCACGTCCTGCGCGATCTCGGCTCACGCAACGACATCATCAAGACCATGCACCAAGCGCTCGCCGACCATGGCATCGCCGAGGAGCGCGGCCGCAACCAGTATGTCACCCATGGCAAAGAGATCACGGAGCCCGTGATTGGACGAGTTCTCGCCAAGGGGCTTGCCGGCGACGGAATTGATGGCGGGCTCTATGTCGTCATCGACGGCGTGGACGGACGCACCCACTATGTAGAGACGAGCGATGACACAAAGCTCGATGAGGTGAGGCGCGGCCACATCGTCGCCCTCGAGCCGGTTCCGGCAAAGGCTGAACCGCGCGCGGCCGAGCTCAACATTCGCGATGTGGCAACCCAGCACGGCGGCATCTACCGGCCGAGTGAGCATCTGGAAGCAGCACGGCCGCGGATCGAGCGCGTGAAGGGCGATCCCGACGCTTTCGTCCGCGCGCATGTGCGCCGGCTCGAAGCGCTGCGGCGGGCGGGCATCGTCGAGCGGATCGATGCCGACCACTGGAGGATCCCCCAAGACATCACCGAGCAAGGTGCGGCCTACGACGCCCGCAACAGGGGCAGGGATTTTACGGTCCGCACGCTTTCCTTCCTCGACCTCGACAACCAGGTGACGAGCGATGGCGCGACCTGGCTCGACCGGGAACTGGCATCGGCAAACCGGACGCCGCTCGCACAGATCGGGTTCGGCCGGGAAGTCACTGACGCGACGGATCGGCGTCGCCAAAGTCTCGTCGACATGGGCCTTGCCGCTCGACTGGACGACGGCCGAATACGGGCGCCCAAGGATCTGCTGCAGCGACTCGAACAGGCCGAGGTCGCCCGCGTCGGCCGTGTGTTGGCGGCCGAGCGCGGGCTCAGCTTCATTCGGGCCAAGCCGGGCGAATATGTCAGTGGTCGGCTTGCCGGTGCCGCTAACCTCGCCTCCGGACGGTTCGCCATGATTGATGACGGTGTTGGCTTTCAGCTCGTGCCTTGGCAGCCGACGCTCGAAAAGCGCATCGGCCAGCAGATCGGCGGCATCGCCCGTGACAGCGGCGGTATCGAATGGAGCTTTGGCAGAAAGCGTGGGCTGGGGTTGTGATGGCTTTGAGATGACTAGTTTCTCGGCCACCTACGTCCACGTAGGTTCACTTCTGAACGCGCAAAATACGCCGGGAACGGTCGGTCGATTGAGGTTTCTGGAATGGGGGCTTATGGGGCCGTTTGCGGTCTGTCCGTTTTCGGGATGACGAGACTGGAAAGCGGACCAATGCTTCCAGCGTATCGCGGACAGCTTTGCGCCAACAGAGTTGATAGTCGCCCGTCAGCGACTTCAAGTCTTGCGGCAGGGATAGCGCGTCTTGATTTGCCGGTCGCTCTCGTGGGTGTGGCTGGTACAACCACCATCGGCCGGGTTGATGGCGAGGGCATTATCTTAGCCGCCCCTGCCACTTGGAAGAACAGTGACCGACGCCGCCAGTTACCTCACTTTGCTTAGTTGAAATTCGTCGCTGAGCGCGCGCTCGTTGGGATCGATCGGACCCAGGTTCTTCACGACCTGGAATCGACCGTCCTGCGCCTGCGCGATGTACATGTTCATGCGAACATGGTGTTGGCCGGGAACCATTTCGGCCGGGCCGCCCGGTCCCTCGCTGATCCGCGCGTGATCGAGCGCGCGGATGACCGCGTCGCGCTCCACCGTGCCGGCCTCGGTCACCGCCGCCTCCCACATCTTGATCGCCCGGTAGTGACCGGTGCATCCGCTGCCCGCGGTCAACATGGCGCTGCCCGGGAAACGGTCCTGGTAGCGACGCAAGAGCGCGCGGCCAAACGGATCCTCGAGTTCTTGATAGTAGTCGAGGCAGCTGTAGAGGCCCTCGATCTGCTCGGGCGGCACGAGATTGAAGAAGTTCTCGTCGAAGTAGGTGCAGATGATCTTGCCGCCGCGCTTGCCGAAACCGACCTTGTGGAGTTCTTCGAAGAATGGCGTCAGGCCCGGCGGGACGATGGTGTTGAAAACCACCTCGGCGCCACTCGCCATGATGTGCTGCACTGTTCGCCGGAAATCGACGGTGTCGAGCGGAAAATACTCCTCACCGACGATCTCGCCGCCATTGGCGCGCACTACCCGGCTCGCGGCCTTGTTCAGCAAATGGGGCCAGATATAGTCGGCCGATGGCAGGTAGAATTTCTTCGCCCCGGTGCTCTTCATGAACCAAGGTATCAGCGGTTCGACCTGCTGCGCGGGCACAGGCCCCGTGCAGAAGATCAGGGGATCGTTTTCCTGTCCCTCGTATTGCTCGGTGTAGATGTAGAGCGTCCTGCCCCGCTGAACCGCCTCGCTCTTGATGGCCTGACGGGTCGAGCTGTAGATGCCGCCGACGACAAGATCGACCTTGTCGATGTCTATCAGTTTCGCAGTCCTTGCCTTGGCAACACTGTCGGTGGTCTCGCCGTCCTCGATGACGACCTTCACCGGCCGGCCTAGGAGGCCACCTCTGGCGTTGATGTCGTCGACGAGCATGGTCGTAAGGTTTGCGTTGGCGATGCCCATGAAGGACAACGGGCCGGTGAGTTCGGCGATAAGGCCGATCTTGATGGGTTTCAGGTCCATTTCATTTCTCCGATCTTGGGGGGGTCGTGGGGCGCGGCGCTGCAGGCAGCTGGCGGCGCGCAGCGCACGTCAGGCCTCATAATGGCCGAGCAGCATCGCCGCCTGCGGCTTGCCCACGTGGCCGGCTTCCTGCAGGATCGCCGGCACTTCGGGATCCGACACGAAATTCTTCCAGCCCTCGGCGTCCCAGTCGAAGATCGCCCAGACGCGGTCCGGCTCGCTGGGGTCACGGAACACGGTTGCGCCGTTCGAACCGTGCAGCCGGCGCTTGTCGGCGCCCTTGGTCGAAAAGATACGGATGAAGCGGTCGACGTCCGCCACCTTGGTCGTTGCGAGAAGCATTTGGTGTTCCTCCTATCGGTCGCGGCCACCATTGGTCCGTCGACAGGATCACGATGCGCGCCTCGGAGTAGGCGCACATGGGGTGTATTCCCTATGCCTGCGTTTCGCCCGGTCGGATAAGGCCGTGCTCGACCGCATAGAGCGTGGCCCCGGCGCGGGTGGTCACGCCGATCTTGGAATAGACGCTCTGGATATGGTGATCCGCCGTCTTGGGCGAGATATCGAGCTTGCGTGCCGCTTCCTTCGCCGTGAGTCCGGCAGCGATCAGGCGCAGCACCTCGATCTCTCGCGGCGTCATTCCGGCCAGCGACTGGGGCGGCGCCCGGCGCGACGGCTGCCCCGCGAAGGACAGCACGGCCTCGGCGGCGTCGGCGCAGATACAGCCCTCGCGAACAGCGGCGTGCAGCTGTGCCGCCGCCGCCGCGCTGGACAACGCCTTGCGGTGCGGACGTTCCTCTCGCCACGTCTGGAAGGCTTCGGCGGCGGCCAGGATCCTCGCCGCCGGGGACAGGTCGGAGCCGTGTACCTTGCGGTGATAGCCCGAACCATCCAGACGTTCGTGATGACGAAGCACGAGGGCGGCCATCGCATCGCCTTCGCGACCGAACGAGGCCAGCGCCCGCTCGCCGTAATAGGCGTGCAACTGCGCCGCGTCGCGCTCGCGGACTGACAGCGGACCGTTGCGCATCCAGGTCGCCACCGGCACCACAAGTTCGCCAATGTCATGGATGCAGCCCGACCAGCGCAGCGCGCGGACGTCAGGGGCGGGCAACCCGATCCGTCTCCCTGCACCCTCCGCCAGTTCCGACACCATCCTCGAATGGCCTTGCGTAAAGGGCATGCGCATATCGATCATGTCGGCAATGGCCAGGAACGCCTCGTCGCAGGCTGCCTCGTCCAGCGTCACCGGCGGATCGGGCTCAAGCGCCAAAATGGTCTCGCGGTCGACCGTCGCGCCAATGCCCTCCATCAGCGCCGGCGCGTTGTCCGAGACTAGCCGGGCCAGATCCGCTTCGTATGGGCCGTCAGCGCGGCTGGCAATGGTTTCGGTCATCCCTTCGATACCGACCGCATCGCAGAGCGCAATAGCATCCTGCGCCAATGTGATCAGGCGCACGGCTGGCAGTACGTCCTCGCCGCTCAGCCCACGCGGTAGGCCCTTGCCGTCCCAGCGTTCGTAAATCTGACCGAGATTGCGCCGGATCTCGTCCGACAGGCCGAGCCGCTCGCCTATCCGCTGCGCGACCTCGCAATGCGCTGTGAGCACCGGGCGCGCCACCGCGAGCGCCTGCGACATCGCGGTCTCGACCGCCCTCGCCTGCGCGTCCGGCTCGAGGTCGTAGTAGAACCGCTTGAAGGCCTGCACGAAGACCCTCCCCAGTTCCGCACGATTGCCCATGTCTAGACCGACAAGATCCTGGCGGAGCGCGATTTCGTCGCCGAAGGTGGCCGACAGAAGGTCGGTGTCCGCATTGCAGCCGACATAGCGCAGCATCGACTGGTGGTAGGCATTGCGCCGATCCTGCCCGGAAACTCCCGCAAGATCGGCGATCCGCATTGCAAGTACGCAGGACTTCAGCGCGAAGTCGCGAGAATGGCCGGTGGCAAGGTCCGAAGCATAGGCGAGGACCATCATGAAGTCCGCCCGGCGGATCGAGACGTTTGTCATCCCCCACCTCCCAGTGACCCCATGCTAGCCCCGTGTGCCGTCAATACCTAGGGGAAAAATCTCAGGCCGGCTGTAGATCCTGCAAGAAACAGAGCGTCCTGTTTGGGGCCGTGTATGGACGGCTCTCCGTTGGCAAGGGATTTGTGAGCTTTTGCAGTTGCTGGTTGGTGCGGCCATGTATCCGACCTGTAGGTGCGGCCTTTCATGTGCCGCTGGCCATAATGCCATTCGCGCGTTTCAGGTCCCGATCGAAAGCTCGCACTTATAGTGCACGGCCCCAGTGGGTTTTCCTGATCCGGCGGTTTCAACCGGCTTTGTGCATTAGCTCCTGTCCGCCCCTTTCCAACCTCG